>CAUSCW010000008.1:0-49729 GCA_963530195.1 uncultured Campylobacter sp. | reverse complement strand
AGCCCCTTCGTGTCGCCGCGGTCGAAAAACAGCTCCTTTAGCCGCACCGTGCCTAAATTTAGAGAAATTTTATTTTCTATCCTGCCGTTTTTGATGTAAGCAAGCTCGGTCGAGCCGCCGCCGATGTCCAACGTAACGCCCTCGGAAAAGTCGCTAAGCAAATTCTGCGCCGCATAGGCGCCCAGATACGCCTCCATCTGCCCGTCTATCTTGCGGATCGTGATGCCCGTTTGCTTGCGGACGAGATTTATAAACTCGGCTCCATTCGGCGCATCGCGAAGCGCGGATGTACCGATGCAAAGCACGCGCTTGGCTTTGTAATTGCATACGAGGGTTTTAAATTTTTTAAACGCTAGCAGGCATTTTTGCATCGCTTCGGTGGTTAAAATTCCGCCGTTTTCGTAAGCGCCCTCGCCTAGGCGGATCTTGATCTTGTGCTCGGCTAAAATGAAAAATCCGAGCCTGCTCGTGCGCTCGAAAATCACGACTCTGGCGGAATTTGAGCCCAGATCTATGACGGCGACGCGCTTGGGCATTTAAATTTCCATATGGACGTGTTTGTATTTCAGCTCGTCCGCCGTCTCGATATTATCGGGATCGGTGATGATACACTCGACCGGGCAGACCACGATGCAAGCGGGCTCTGAATAATCATCTACGCACTCGCAGCATCGATCGGCATCTATGATGTATATCGGCTCATCCTCAAAAATAGCTTCATTAGGGCACTCCTCGCGGCACGCGTCGCAACTGATGCATTCTTTTGTAATCAACAATGACATATAATTTTACCTTACGAAAAAATTTATGGCGTTTATACCATAAAAAGCTTCATTTTGTTTTAAAATAGCGGAATTTCGGGCTATTTCTTAAATTTTTTAGCGGAAGCTTGAAAATTGCGACGATTAGCAAGCGCGCTTCATCGTTTTTAAGATCTACTTGCGCACCCATCGCTTGAGCAGCATTTTTGGCTAAGAATAGCCCGAGCCCGGCTCCCGGTTTGCCGCCGTAGCGCTTAAAAGGGGCAAAATAATCAATCTCTTCGTTAAGCGGCTCGCCTTTGTTTGCTACCCGCACGATGAAATTTCCGTCTGAAATTTCGCTCTCGATCAGTACCTTTTCGCCGTCCGGAGAAAATTTTATAGCGTTTTGGACGAAATTTTGAATCACGTGCATAAAAAGGCTTTTCTGTACTGAAATATCAAGCTTCTCGGGGCTTAAATTTAGCTCGACGTCCTTTGAAACGGTGCGCGCCAAAATCGTGAAATTTACGCATAGCTCTTTAAGATACGCGATCATATCGGTCTGCTCGGGCGCCTCAAACTGCGCCCCCTCCTGCCGTCCAATCTCCAGGATGGAGCTGATCATCTTATTCATATTATCGATCGAGTCGTTATTGTTTTTAAGCGCCTCGATATATTTCTCGCTCTCGCGCGGCTTGATGAGGGTAACTTCGTTTTTGGTTTTCATAACCGCAAGCGGAGTCTTAAGCTCGTGTGCGATGCCGATAAAAAGCTCTTTTTGATACAAAATGAAAGTCTCGATACGCTCAAGTAGGCGGTTAATGCTGTTTGAAAGCATATTAAACTCGCTCGGGATTTCGGTCCCGTCAATCGGCTTTAGAAATTTTTCATCCACCGAAGCGAGCCTTTGGCTGATCAGCTTAATCGGCATCAGCAGCATGCGCGAGAGAAACATCGCGTAAAATACCACCAGAAATATCATAGTCAAATTTACTAAAATTATGTCGATGAGTATTTGATTTACGATGTTTGCATAGACGCTCACGTCTGCTTTGATGCTTAAAATTTTATCCTTACCATAAGGGTAGTGCAGCTGTAAATAGCTCCTGCCATCCTCGGAGCTTTCAATAAATTTAGGTTTATTGATACTTTCGTTTTCGATGATTTTGCTTTCGTATTCACCGGATGCGTCTTGTAAAAAAGATGAAATTTTCTCAGGCGGCACGGAGGCGTCTACGATTTTTTGTGCTCTTTGGATTAAATTTTGAACGGGAGTTTCGAAGATGGTAATTCTCATATAATTATAGAGCATTACCGAAAAAATGACAATTAGCATCAACGAAGCGGATGCTAATTGTATTACAAAGCGGACTCTTAAGCTTTTTGTGGAAAGCAAAATCTATATCCGCGTCTGCGAACGGTCTCGATCGTAGAGATATTTAGAGGCTTATCCATTTTCTGGCGGATTTGATTGATCGCGACTTCGATGACGTTTGGCGTAACGAGCTCAGGCTCCTCCCAGATAGCGTCTAATAGCTGCTCTTTGCTTACGATCTGATCACTGTGGCGCGCCAGGTGAGTTAGTACCTCAAACGGCTTGCCCTTCAGCTCGATCTCTTGACCCAAGTAAGTAATTTTTTCCTCATCAGGATCAATGATAAGATCGTCGATTTTGATGATATTTGAGCCGCCGAAGCGAAGTCTAGCCTCGAGGCGCGCTACTAAAACATCAAAATCGAAAGGTTTTTTGATAAAATCGTCCGCGCCCGCGCGAAGTGCTTTGATCTCGCTTTCTTTATCGTCTTTTGCAGATAACACGACGACGGAGGTGCGCGCGGATTTTTGCTTAACTAATGCGATGAGATCGATGCCGTTGCCGTCAGCTAGCATCCAATCGGTTAGCACCAAATCATAATTTCTAATGCCGATATAATACTCTGCGTCCTTAAAACTCTCGGAAGTATCCGTCTGATAGCCGAACTCCATCAAGCCCTCCGCTATCGTCTTGTTTAAAGTCACCTCGTCCTCGACTATTAAAATTCTCATTTAATTTCCTTGCCTTAAAATTTTGCGGCGATTTTAACATATTTTAAGCAAAATTTCAAGATTTTTTAAAGAAATTTTAAAATTTTATCTCTATTTCCGCGCCGACGCTCGCATCTTGTAAAATTTCGGGCTTTAAAATTTTCATATAAAAATAATCCATCGATCGAAATTTTGAGTGAAACTCCTGCGCGAAGTATCTTAGCGCATCCTCCACGAGGCGAAATTTTTTCTCGCGGAACTCCGCTTTGATATATTCGCAAACCCGCGCGTAATCGATAAACTCCTCCGCCCCGAGCTTCGCCCACACCCACACGCGCTGCTCGCGCTTGCGCTCAAAATCCAGCGTCCCGATTATCGCGCCGAATTCCAGCTTTTCGATTAAAATTTTAATCATACTACGCGCTTTTCCTCGCCCTTAAGTAGCCTGGCGATATTCGGCGCGTGTTTGTAAAATACGATGAAAACTATCAGAAAGATCGGCGCATGAGTGTTGATCGCTGGCATCTGCGGATGGATCACGTAGCTTGCGATAACTAGCGCAAGCGCCGCTGCGAGCGATGCTACGGATGAAATTTTAACCGTCTTGCCGACTACGAACCAAACGACAAGCGCGATTATGATCTCGATAGGGATGAAGCAAGCAAGCACGCCGGCTCCCGTCGCAATGCCCTTGCCGCCGTTAAATTTCAGATACGGGCTGAAGCAATGCCCAAGCACCGCAAAGACAGCCATGCTCCATAACACGTTTTCGTCAAATCCCAAAGCACGCGCAATCAGTATCGGCAGGATGCCCTTTAGCGCGTCGCAGGCGACGGTGAGGATCGCGAGCTTTTTTGCTTTTTGCGGATCGCGAGTTTTTAAGACGCGAAGGACGTTGGTGGCGCCTATGGAGCCGCTGCCCTCGCTTTTGATATCCACGCCGCCTAGGTATCTGCCGATCAAAAGCCCAAAAGGAATCGCAGCGATCAGATACGCCGCGACATAGCACCAAAAATTCGGCGCCGTAAATGTCCTATATAAAATTCCAAGAATTCCGCTTCCTAGAATTCCATGCTCATCTCCTAGAAAATATTTTGAGCTCGGATCGCAGAGTGCGGCGTATATGATATTTAAAATTTCACTAAGTTTATCCATAAAATTCTCCCTTTAGCTCTTCCAAAGTAGCGAAATTTTCTCGTCGTAGATGTCGGTTTTCTTCGGCGAAATTTCTTTCGTTTCGAGTTTAATATTTTTTAGATCCAGGCTCTGTTTTAGCGCGTCCACTTCGGCCTTAAATTTTTGCGTAAGCACTTCCAGCTCCTCTTGTAGCGCGCTTAGGCTATTTTCGGCATTTTTAGCTTCGCTTCGTTCATTTAAAATTTTATGCGCGCTTTTAGCTCCGCTGATCGCTTTAGAGATATTGCTAGCGCTGCGCGAGCGGCCTAAAAACGCGCCTAAGATCGCTCCGCCTATGTTTAGCGCCGCATCCACCCCGCGACTTAGCACGTCGCCCTTTTCTTTCTCGTATTTTTCGCTAGCGCGCGAAATTTTATCCTCAAGGCGCGCCTTTTCCTTTTCAAATTTAGCTGTGATCTCGTCGGTTTTGGCTTCTAAAGCTTCGTTCGCCTTATCGCCTAGGCGCACGAAAAATTCCTCCCTGCTCTCGCCCGGTTTTGAGAGCAGATCAAGCGCGCTAAAAAGTTCTAACCTTTCGTTGCGGTAGAGCCACTCCTTAAAGCTTTTAAGCTGAGCGTTTAAATTTTTTGCGCCCGCGATAAAGCTAGGAAGCGCGCCGTAGAGCGAGCCCGCCTGCTCCTGTCCGCTTAAATTTGCAACTTCTCGCGTGCCAGCCTCGCTCCAATCTATTTCGCTTACGTCCGAAAGCGATAGCAAAAAGGAGCGCTGCTGCGTAAAATCGACTCCCTTGTCGCAAAATCGCATCTTTGCGCTTGCATACAGATACGGGCTTAGCTCAAGGCTCGCGCCGTAGCTGTAAAGCTGTGAAATTTCAGCTGAAACTACGGGTTTAGCGGCGCCGGCGGATTTGACGCCTTGCGCGGCGCCGGACGAAATTTCAGCTTTTTTGTCTTTCATTAAATTTGAAATTTGCTCGTTGCTTAAAGGACCTTTTAAATAGCTTAGCGCAAAGCGCGTCTCGATCACCCGCAGCACATCCTCGTTGATGTTTTTTACCAAAAAATTTCGCTTTTTGAGGTTTGAAATTTTCTCCATCAGCACGCTTTTGTCGATCGGATTTGAGCCGATGCCGCTTAGGCCGCTGATAACGCGCTCCTTATCCTGCGCGGTCTGCAAGCGTCCAATAAACCACGTACCGATATTGCTAAGCCCCTTATAATCGAGATCGACCGGGTTTTGCGTCGATAATACGCAGCCAAGTCCGAACGCGCGAGCCTGCTTCAGCAGCGTAAGCATCGGGGTTTTGCTCGGCGGATTGCCGTTTGGCGGAAAAAAGCCGTAAATTTCATCCATATAAAGTATCGCGCGCAGCGAGCTAGTGCCGCTAGTGGTGCGCATCCATTTGATCATCTCGCCCAAAAGCAGCGTGACGAAAAACATCCTCTCATCGTCGTTTAGATGCGCGATGGAAAATATATTCGCCCTCGCCCTGCCGTTTTCATCAAATAGCATCTTGGCGATATTTAGCCGCTCGCCCTCGCACCAAAGCTTAAAGCTCGGACTTGCAATGAGCGCGTTAATCTTCATCGCAAGCGCCATTCGCTTATCGCTCGGAAAGAAGGTATTAACGTCAAAAACGCCGATCTTATCGAAAGGCGGGTTGCCGATCTGCGCGATGAGATCCACCACGCTCACCCCCTCGCCCCTGCCGAAATGATAGGTCAAAATTTGGCTGATCAGTAAAAATTCCGGCGAGCTGAGATTATCGCTGCTAATCCCTGCGAGGCTTAACACGCTAGTGGCGATACCGCCGACGTAGTTATTCAAATCCTCTTCGTTTAAGCCTTTCGGCGCTTCAAAGTCGCTTAGTAGGCTGATCCCAAGCCCTGCGCTTGATTTGGGCGTATAAATTCTAAAATCGGCGCTGTTTTTCAAAAGCTCCACCCGCGCCAGGTCTTGATACGAGCCCTCGATCCCCTCGCGCCAGGTATTTGCGGTTTGCTCGGCATACTCGCGCACGCTAAGACCTTTGTTTTGCGCCTCGGTCTCGTCGATATAGGGCTCAAAATCCTCAGCCCTCATCTGCGGAAAGGTAAGAGCTAAATTCGTTAGATCGCCCTTCGGATCGATGATGATGGATGGGATATTATCGATCGCGGCTTCCTCTAGCAGCGTGATACCAAGTCCCGTTTTACCGCTGCCAGTCATTCCTATGATAAGCGCGTGAGTCGTCAGATCCTTGTTTTTATACAAAAACGGCTCGCCGTTTTCAAGCCCCAGATAAAAAAGCTTTAAATTTTCTTGAAGCGTTTTCATTGCGTTCCTTAAATTTGCAATTTGCTCGGCATTATATCATTTAAATTTTTAAATTTAAATTTGCTAAAATGTGCGAAAAATCAAGGAATGGTAAGTGTTAAAAGAAAAAATTAGAAACGGAAAAAGCGGAATTTTGCTCTACGGCATCGTTCCGCCTAAAATCACGTCCTCTCAAGACGAGCTCGAGCGCCTAGGTACGGCGTGGTCGCAACGCCTAGGCGAATGTGAATGCGACGGCATCGTCATCTACGATCTACAAGATGAAAGCGCGCGCACGAAAGATGAACGGACCTTTCCTTTTGTGCATACGATCGATCCTGCGCGCTATTACACGCAGTATCTGCACACCGATAAAGAAGCGATCATCTATCGCGCGGTAGGCAAATATGACGAAGCGGAATTTTGCGAAATTCTAAGGCATGCCGCAAGCGGGCTGGGTGTTTTCGTGGGGGCGAGCTCTAAAAACGAAGAATGCAAACTGCATCTAAGCCACGCCTATGAGATCAAGCGACTCGTGGCGCCGCATCTTTGCCTAGGCGGTATCTGCATTCCAGAACGCCATGAAAAGAGCCACGACGAGCACCTTAAAATCGCAGAGAAGACTGCGGACGGGTGCGAATTTTTTATCACTCAGGCGGTTTATAATGTGCAAAACGCCAAAGATTTCATCGACGATTACGCCGCTTTGAAGTGCAAAAAGGTGCCTATAATCTTTACTTTTACGCCGTGCGGTAGCCTAAAGACGCTTGAGTTTATGAAATGGCTTGGCATCTCGGTGCCGGATTTTCTGCAGCAGCGACTGCAAAGCAGCGTCGATATCTTACAAAGTTCAACAGCGCTGTGCGCGGAGATGTTTGATTTCATCTATAAATACGCCCTCGCAAAAGGCGTAAGCGTAGGCGCGAACATCGAGAGCGTAAGCACCCGCCGCGTCGAAATCGAAGCCTCGCTCAGCTTACTAAAAGAGATCAGAAAAATTATCCTTAAACACGAGAATTTGGGATTTTACGTTATTTAAAATTTTAAATCGGAAACACGAGCAAGATGCTAGATAGTCCAAGCTAGCGGAGGAATTTTAAATAATTTCAGATCGATTTCTAAAAAATAATCGAAATTTTATCCGAATGGAATTTGAACTTAAAATTTATAAAAAATTGCCCCAATAATATGCTTTAATAACTGTCATCCATAACTGCAAGATGATATTTTGTGCTAAAATTTTTCAATGCTTGCAATGGCATTGAGCTAGACCTACCATCAAAACCTATAAATATCTGTAGCTTTCGCACTAAAACTAAGTGCATTAACCGCCTTTAGTCTGCAGCCGACGCGACCGCACCTTCCGGCTTGCCGCTTTTTTTAGAGCATATTGTATAGCGGAGAGATGGGATAACTGGAGGTTTTAACGAACCCAATATAGATAGGACGCTCCTGCACTCATGGCATGGCATCCTTTATCGCCCTGTTTGCAGTATTTGATTAAATTTACCGGCGTTTATGCCAAATTTCAAATCTAAGGCAATTTAATACTTGCTGTTGTGGGCGTTTTGGTATTTAAATTTTATTCTAAAGCCTATGTGTAAGTCGCTCAAAAGATCCACCATACGCCGCCGTAAAATACTTACCGAGCTTTGCAGCTATAAAAAGCCGTTAATGCAGAATCGGCTGAAATTAACGCCCATTTAAGCTATCGCATATTTGATTTCTTTTGTATTTGAAAAGCCCATCGTCAAAAGCGATAGGCGCTCAAACTAATGTCGTTTTATAATCTCGCACAGAAAACCAATACTCAAACTACGCAATATTATAATATGCTTTTTATTGCAAACGCTTCATTTTAAAATTTTGAAACCTAACTCGGAATAAATATAAATTTGAAATTAGTTTTGTAAATAAGCTTGGAATTTAACTCTTAAATATGGCGAAATTTAAAGATCAATGAAATTTAAAAAGCGCTAGTTTATACTATTGCCGCCGAATTTCAAAAGCGCGCTGCCCCACGTAAAGCCGCCGCCGAACGCATCCAAAAGCATAAGCGAGCCGTTTTTGAGCCTGCCCCTCTCGTAAGCGTCATTTATCGCCATCGGGATCGACGCCGAGCTCGTGTTGCCATATTTACCGATCGTAAGCACGCACTGTTCGTCGCTAAATTCCAGCCTAGCCTTGACCGCCTCGATAATGCGCAAATTAGCCTGATGCGGGATGAAAAGATCGACCTGCTCGGGCGAAATTTTATTTTTCTCCAAAATCTCCACGACGTCGTTACTAAGCGTCGGTACCGCAATTTTAAAGACCTCGCGCCCGGCCATCTGCATGAAGCCTAGCTTTTCGTCAATGATTTTTTGGCTGAGTGGATTGACGCTGCCTGGGGCTGCGGTAATGAGAAGATCGCCCTTGCTGCCGTCGCTAGCGGTATGAATGTCTATGATTTCATTATCGTCACGCGCCGCGATAACCGCAGCGCCCGCGCCGTCGCCGAAAAGTATGCACGTAGCACGGTCGCTCCAATCGACTATCGAGCTTAGTTTTTCCGTGCCGATTATCAGCACGTGTTTTTTGGCGCCGCTTTCGATGAGGGATTTTGCGAGCTCCAAAAGATAAATAAAGCCCGTACAGGCGGCATTTATATCAAATGCCGTGATGCCGAAATTTAAGCCCAGTTTATCTGCGATGGCACACGCAGTCGAGGGCATGCAGAAATAATCGGGCGAGATCGTGGCGCAAATTATCGCATCGATCTCGTTTTTTTGTAAGCCGCTACGCTCGATCGCCTTTAACGCCGCTTTCGCGCCTAGATCACTAGTACTCTCGCCCTTCGCGATACGGCGCTCATGAATGCCTGTTCGCTTGACGATCCATTCATCGCTCGTTTCAACCATCTTTTCAAGATCGAAATTGGTTAAAATTTCGCTCGGCGCGTATGCTGCGATTGAGATCATCGAGGCTTTTTGCATTCGTTTTCCTATTCGTTTGAAGAAATTTCGCTTTCTATCGCGGAGTTGATTTTGGAATCTGCGAATTTGAGCGCTTGAAAGATCGCGTTTTTAACGGCTTTCGGGGTACTTTTGCCGTGGCTTATGATGACGCACTCTTTGACGCCCAAAAGCGGCGCGCCGCCGTATTCGTCGTAGTCCGTGCTTTTTTTGATTATCTTAAAAACGCGCTTCATCAAGATGGAGCCTGCGATGGCGATCGGGGATTTTTTAGTTTCGTTTTTAATAAGTTTGCCGATAGCGCTTGCGACACCTTCGCTGGATTTTAGCATAATGTTGCCAATAAATCCATCGCACACGACCACGTCTACCGAGCCGTCAAAAATTTGATTGCCTTCGACATTACCAATAAAATTTTGCATCTTCTTAAGCATATGAAAGGTTTCTTTTGTTACCTCGTTGCCTTTACTATCCTCCTCGCCGTTGGATAATAAGCCGATGCGTGGTGCGTTTAAACCCATAATCTCCTTGGCATATGCTTCGCCCATAATCGCGAATTGAAACAAATTCTCAGGCTTACAATCCACATAAGCGCCCACATCCAGCACGAGCGTGCGTCCACCTATGGAATTTGGCATCAGCGTAGCAATCGCCGGGCGCAAGATACCTTTGAGCCTTCCTATGCGAAGCGTAGCAAGGCTCATCGTAGCGCCGCTATGTCCTGCTGATACCACGGCTTTGCAAGTGCCGTCTTTTACTAGATCGACCGCTTTAAAGATGCTACTCTCTTTGCGTTTAAGAGCGTCGGTTGCGCCCTCTTTCATCTCGAAAACTTCGCTTGCAGCTACGTAAGTGATATATTTCTCAAAGCCTTGATCTTGTGGAATAAAAGGCTTGATTTGCGCTTCGTCGCCTACCAAAAACGCATTAAATTTGCGCTCTCGCAGCGCATCTACAACCCCGTTTATTATCGGCTCACAGCCGAAATCACCGCCCATCGCGTCTATAGCAACGGAAATCATCGGATTAATATTCGCCCGTAGTTTTGTTTATTCTATGCGGAATTTTCCAGCTTCCGTCTTTATCTTTGACGGGGATCGGAAGGGTCACTTTGTAGTGAGTGCGTCTTTTTGCCGCACGAGTTTTACTAACTCTTCGCTTTGGAACTGCCATTTTTTCTCCTTTATAAATTTAATTTTTTGCAATTTTCGCAATAAAAATAGTCGCTTTTAAAAGCTTCCGTTTCGCTTCTTAAAATTTCATCCAGATCAACTTCGGCGCCGAAAAACTCCATAACGTCCAAGCTCTCGTGCCTTTCGTCGTTAAAAACGCCTTCGCTTAAAAGCAAATTTACGCTCTCATTTACGTCAAGATCAAATTCTTTGCCGCAGCGGTCGCAAATGTATGGAATTTTACCCTTAATTTCGCCCTTACACTCGATAAACTTAGATTCTTTTCGTTTTAAATTTCCGCTAAGCTTAAGCCCGCCTCGTGAAATTTCAAATGGCACGAGCGATGCGGAAATTTTAGCAAAAGCGATCTTCACGCGACACTCTTAGCAAATTTCTCTTTTTGCAAAGAAAAACGCGATTTCGGTTTTTGCGTTTTCTAAGCTGTCGCTGCCGTGAACGGCGTTAGCGTCGATGCTGTCCGCAAAGTCCGCTCTGATAGTACCTTTATCCGCTTTTTTCGGATCGGTAGCGCCCATTAGCGCGCGATTTTTAGCTACGGCATCATCGCCTTCTAGCACCATTACGACCACCGGGCCGCTAGTCATAAACTCAATCAGATCCTTATAAAAAGGGCGGTCTTTGTGAATTTCATAAAATTTACCCGCATCTTCGGCGCTTAGATATAATTTTTTAGCCGCTGCGATTCTTAGTCCGTGGCTTTCGAAACGATCGATAATTTTACCGATAACGCCCTTTTTAACGGCATCAGGCTTAATAATAGAAAGCGTTTGCTGCATATAATCTCCTTAAAGTGAAAGGCGGATTGTATCGAAAAATAGGTTAAAATTTATTTAAGGATTGAATGAATTAAAATTCCGCGCATTTGATCGCGGAATTTTATCTGCTAAGCAAATACCGGGGTATCTCCGCTGCGTAGATCCGCGCCTATACTATCCCTGCTAGGTTGGCCCGCTACGATGTCGCTCCAAACGATACAGCCATCAGTCGGACAGGCGCTAGCGCAAGCCGGCTCGTCGTTGTAGCCCACGCACTCGACGCATTTATCGGCATATACGTAGTAGCTATCCTCGCCGCTTGGGTTATCGCTATCGTCAACGATCGCATTTACCGGGCACTCGTCGATGCATGAGCCGCAGCTAATGCAAATATCGGTGATTTTTACAGCCATTGTTTCTCCTTTATCAAAAAATGTAAAGTAATGATAACATACTAAATTTAAAAAATGATAAAATTTAATATTATCAAACAAATAAATTTTATTATATAAAAAATTTCATCAAATTTCAGCAAATCTAAAGTTTTAAAATGTATAATCGCCATCATAAATTTTATTAACAAGGAGAAACAAATGATAGTAACCAACAAAGCCGTTGATTTCACGGCAACTGCGGTTTTAGGCAACAACGAAATAGTCGAGGATTTCAACCTCTATAAAAATATCGGCGAAAAAGGCGCAGTCGTATTCTTTTATCCAAAAGATTTTACCTTCGTCTGCCCGAGCGAGATCATCGCATTCGATCACAGATATCAAGATTTCAAATCCAAGGGCATCGAAGTTATCGGCGTTAGCTGCGATAGCGAGTTTACCCATCTTGCATGGAAAAACACTCCGGTAAACGCAGGTGGTATCGGCAAAGTGCAGTTCCCACTCGTCTCAGACATCACGAAGGACATCGCGCGCAGTTTCGACGTGCTGTTCGGCAACGCCGTAGCGCTTCGCGGTAGTTTCTTGCTCGATAAAGACGGCACCGTTCGCCACGCCGTCATCAATGACCTACCACTCGGTAGAAACATCGACGAGATGCTTCGCATGGTCGATACGATGCTATTTACAAACGAGTACGGCGAGGTCTGCCCTGCGGGCTGGCACAAAGGCGATGCAGGGATGAAAGCAGATCCTAAGGGCGTCGCGGATTATCTAGGCAAAAATGCGAGCAAACTATAAGTTGTAAAATTCTTCGCGCTGGCGTACAAATTCTAACTGCGTAAGGTTTAAATTTAGCCTTGCATGGGCTGTTAAAGCTGGCAAAGCTTTCTAAATTCCGCTGCCAAAATTTTAAGTCTCGGCAGCGGAATTCCAAAAATTCCGTTTCTTGAAAATCTGCAAGTAAAATTTCAAAACCGCAAGTAAAATTTCAAATCCTTGGCAAAATTCCATCTGTAACAAAGCTCGCAAAATCATACTTTAAACTAGCTTTTGTTACAATTACAAGTTTTTAAATCCAAGGACAATTATGAAAAAGCTTATATTTTTTATCTCCGCCCTACTTTGCTCTTTGAGCCTTTACTCCGCAGACGCTAACCCGGACGCGCCGCTTAAGTTCGATCCTAGCGTCGTGCACGGCGAGCTGACAAATGGCGTGAAATTTTATATCCTCAAAAACGATGTGCCGAAAAATAGTGCGCTTTTTTACCTCAACGTAGCTGCGGGCAGTGTCGATGAAAATGACGACGAACAGGGTCTTGCGCATTTCGTCGAGCATATGGCGTTCAATGGCAGCGAGCACTTCGATAAAAACGAGCTAGTCCATACCCTGCAGCGTCTGGGAGTAAAATTCGGCGCGGATCTCAATGCGCAAACAGGCTTTGAAAATACCACCTACAACATCCAAGCCCAAGTAAGCGATGAGACGCTAAAGGACGTATTTTTGGTACTGCGCGATTATGCAGGCGGCGTGAAATTTGACGAGAACGAAACACAAAAGGAAAAAGGCGTCATCTTAGAGGAAGCAAAAAAAGGCTTTGAGAGGCGATTTTATGAAAAGCGCGCCACATATTTATACCCTAATTCTATATTTTCCAGACGCTTTCCGATCGGACAAAATGAAATCATCAAAGGCGCCACCGGCGAGCAACTAAAAAAATTCTATGCGCGCAACTACCTTCCTAGCGCCATTAGTATCATAGTCGTGGGCGACGTAAACGTTGAGCAGATTAAAAACTTAATCAAGCAAAATTTTAGCTCTCTTTCTGCGCACGGCGAAAAAATCCCGCGCGATCTTAGCCTACGCCCATTTGAAGGCGGGCTAGCAAGCACCGTAGAACCTGAGCTCGGCACTAATGTCGCTAGCGTGCTTTACGCAGGCAAATATGAGCCGCTAAGAAGCTACGGCGCACTTAAGAATGAGTGGCTGCAAGCCTACGTATCGAGGCTGATGGAGCTTGGATACGATGCGATGAATGTGAATGCCAAAATTCCGCTTAAAGCCTATTTCGGCTCGGACGATCTGTTTAAAAACCGCAGACTATACAGCATAAGCGCGAATATTTTTAATTTCAACACCAACGCCACATTAAATAGTCTTTTTAGCGCGATCAAAGGGGTACGCGAACACGGATTTAACAATGACGATTTTGATAGCGTTAAGGCGGAATTTAAACATCAAGTGCAAGCCGATCTGCTTAAAAACGATACGCAAAGTGCGCAAATAGGGGCACTACTTGATTTCGTACAAAACGGCAATGTAAAGCTTAGTAAGCAAGACGAGCACGATCTAAGCCTCAAGGCGTTAGAAGAAATAACGCTAGCGGATGTTAATAAATTTTTCTCTCAGATAACGGATGGAGCGAGATTTACAGAGATTATCTCGGCAAAGGATTTGGGCATTAGCCAAAAAGATGCGGAGCTGCTCTACGAAAAAGCGGTGCCGTTTAATTTCGCTGCTTCGAAGCTTGCTTCCAAGCAACTTGCGGGAGCAGATTTAAAAGAGGCGGAATTTAAAGCGCAAAAAGGCGCTAGCGGCACTGAAATTTTGGAGTTTAAAAACGGCGCGAAGGTAATTTTAAAGCCTCTTAAAAGCGAGAAAAATAAAATCGCCCTCGCAGCCGTTAAAAAAGGTGGCTACGCACATTTCGGCAAGGCTCGTGGCGAAATTCTAACTGCCCTGCTAAACTCAGGCACCATAGGCGAGCTAAACGAATACGAGGCGGGACGCTTGACCTCAAAATTTGATTATAAGCTAAGATTTAGAATAGATGACGCAGACTGCGGTTTTAGAGGCGCAGGAGCGGATCTGGAGGCGATGACACACGAGCTTTACGCAAGATTTAGCGAGCCGCTAATTCATGCAAGCTCGCTTACAAAATACAAAACCGACGCGCTTTCGGCGATTACGCTGCGCGACGAGACGGCGGAATTTAAATTCGGCGAGCAAATTTTAAAATCGCTATATTCGGGAGATACGGCTCGCAAACAGCCGCTTAGCGTAGATGACGTAAAGAGCGCAAATCTTGCCGATTTACAGCGCGATGCGGATGAAATTTTTTCAGGTGCTGGAAATTTTATCTTTGTACTTAGCGGCGATTTCGAGCCTGCGCGCGCGAAACAAATTCTAGCCAAATATATCGGCAATCTAAAGTCCGGCACAAGCAGCGCTACACCTAAAACTCTGATGCTAAATACTTCTAGCGGAGAGATTGTGCAAGATTACGGCGATAGTGATAAAAGCGAAGTTCGGATGATTTTTTCAAACTATGAGCTGCAAAATTTCGACTTTGCAGACACTTATAAATTTCAAGCGTTAAAAAGCGTGCTAAGCAATCGTATCGTCGAGCAGATCCGCGAGGCGCGCGGACAAATTTACTCAGCGATGGTGCATAGCGCCTATGTGCGCGAGCCACAAATCGCAGCGAGCTTGAACGTATCGTTTTCTACCGAGCCGAAAGACGCCAGTGCGGTTGCAGCAAGCGTGAGTGAAATTTTAAAACAGATCGAAAGCTCCGGCGCAAAAGATAGCGAGCTGGCAAATTTCAAAAAAGCTCAAATTCTATCAACCAAAAGAGCTGCGCAGACGAATGATTTTTGGCTTGCTAATATCACTGCGCACGAGCTTTACGGCTATCCGCTCTATGATGAAAAAAGCTACGCGGCAAGCATAAATGCGGTAAAAAGCGCGGACGTGCAGGAAGCGGCGCAGATGCTTCGCGAGCATCTATTTACGGCGATCTTAAATCCAAAACCTAGCAGCGATACAAAGCCGCAAGAGGCGCAACCGAAAGAATAAAGGAATTTAATGTTTTCATCGTTTTTTAAGAGTAAAAAATACGCATTCTTTGCTTATTCGGGTCTAATTTTTATTATTTTGGTGCAAATTTTTGAAGTGGATCTGATGGTGCAATACAATAAATGGAACCGCTCCTTTTACGATCTGGCTCAAGACGCTAAAAACCACACCATAGACGATTTTTGGAACCAGATGTTTATATTTTTGTGGATCGCCATCCCTTTAGTTTTAGTGGGCGTTCTTGAGAGGTACGTCGTTAGACTCTGGGTGTTTCAATGGCGCGAGGCGATTACGTTTTCATATTTTAAATATTGGAAAAATGTCGAACACGACGTAGAGGGAAGCTCGCAGCGTATCCAAGAAGACGCTCTTCGCTTTGCGCGCATCTTAGAAGATATCGGTTCGCGAGTGCTATCTGCGATTTTAACGCTAATCGCGTTCATCCCCGTGCTTTGGGAGCTTAGCGCAAAGGTCAAGATACCTTTTTTAAACGAAACACCGGGCTCTCTCGTATGGATCGCACTGGGAGTCAGCATCGGCGGACTTATCATTTCGTGGTTAGTGGGCTGGTACCTGCCGCGCCTGGAATACGATAACCAAAAGGTAGAAGCGGCGTTTAGAAAAGAGTTAGTTTTAGCCGAGGACGACAAGATCAACTATGGAGGGCAGGAGCAAGTCGAGGGACTGTTTGCTAAGCTGAAGCATAACTATTACAAGTTATATTTGCATCTTTGTTATTTCGATCTATGGCTTCGCTCTTTTTCTCAAATTTTAATTTTAGTGCCTTACTTTTTGGTCGGTCCTGGTATTTTTACTCAGGCGATCACTTTGGGTGTGTTGGTGCAGGTAAGCAACGCCTTTAATCAAGTGCGCGGTAGTTTTAGTATTTTTATGAATAATTGGACGACGATAACGGAGCTTCGCTCAATCCATATGCGACTTAAAGAGTTTGAAAAAAATATCGATTACAAGGGCTAGATAAAATTTCGCCCGCACTTTGCGGCCCAAAATTTCACTTTCTAAATTTAAAGTGAAATCCCGGACCGCAAGCTTTTAAAATTTCTACGCTTTTACTACTCTCTTTTTTCGTGATGAGTAATGTTTAGCTTTATAAATTTATAGCTTCCTACGAGTAAGATCATCCAAATCGCGATGAAAACTAAAGATTTGATCATTTTTAATCCTTAAAATTTTTTATAGATGCGGCGCATAAAAAGCGCCGCCGATATGAAATTTAACTAGGCGCAAAAGCGCGCAGAGCCAAGCACAAAAGCAAAGCCTCGCCGCCACACGGCGCGCGGAAGCCGCGCTAGAGCAGGTGCGCCTAATAATGCTCGTTTGAAAGCCCCTCTTTATCAAGCTTTTTTGCATCCATCGCGCGCCAAACATAGCTGATATAACCCAGCACGAAAGGCACTAGAAACGACACGTAAAACATCGTCTTAAGCGTATAGAGGCTCGAGCTTGCGTTGCTTATCGAAAGCGAGCTTTGCAGGTCAAAATTTGACGGATAAAACGCCGTGTGATTTAGTCCTAGGATCAAAAATACGCTCGTTACCGCGCATACGACGCCCACGCCGTAGAAAAATATCCCGCGCACGCTGCTTGTAAATGCGCCTTTGAATATCCCCACCAGCACCAGCACGACGCCTAGCAGCAGCAAGACTAGCGCCGCAGGCAGGCTTAGGTAGTTATGCAGATACTTAAAGTTCTCGAGGCTTACGACGCCGCCCGCGCCGACTGCATAGCCCTGCTTTAGCAAGACCCACGCCAGAAACGCGATGAAAAAAACCAAAAACGCGCTAGCATTAAATTTAAGCGAGGCTTTGAGCTTGGCGATCATTTCAGGCTCGGCGATATTGTTCATCAAATATAAGCTCGCTCCCGTCCTGGCGCAGAAAAATAACGCAACTCCCAAGATGTAATTAAACGGATTTGCTAACGCCTCAAGCCCGCGAGCGGAGTTTTTCCACTGCACGAAATTATTATCGCCCAGCGCGAATTCGCTGCCGCTAAAAAGCGTAGAGACGATGATACCGAGCAGGATCGTGCCCAGCGAGCCGTTTATGAAAAGAAAGGCTTCATAGGTCTTAGCGCCCAAGAAATTATCGGGCTTTTTTCTGTATTCGTAGGCGACGGCTTGGATTATGAAGCAAAAAAGCAGAGCCATCCACGCCCAATACGCCCCCCCGAAGCTGGTCGCATAAAATAGCGGAAACGCCGCAAAGCACGCTCCGCCGAACATAACGAGCGTAGTAAATGTAAGCTCCCATTTCTTGCCGATAGAATTTATTATAAAATCCTTCTCGGTTTCATTTTTCGCCAGTGTAAAAAGCAGTGTCTGACCGCCCTGCACGAAGAGCATAAAAACCAAAATTCCGCCCAGAAGCGAAACCACGCACCACCAATAAATTTGAAAAATTTCGTGCATCTTAAAATCCTATCTTTATCTGTTTTAGCATGATCTTTATCTCGGCTATGAATAAAACCGTAAATAAAACCGCAAAGAGCGCAAACGAGATCATTATGTTCGTCCCCGCTAGGCTCGTAGCTGCGACGCCCACCGGCATAAGATCTTGTATCGCCCACGGCTGGCGCCCTACTTCGGCTACGATCCAGCCCGCCTCGCACGCTACGTATCCCAGAGGAATGCTAAATACGCAAAGCCATAAAATTTTCTTGTATTCGGCGAGGTTCTTTCGCATCGCCAAAAATAGCGTCACGAAAAATAGCAAGATAAAATAGCTTCCCAGAGCCACCATCACGTGGAAGCTATAAAATGTAAGCGCCACGGGAGGGACGATCTGTTTCGCATCGTCAAGGTAGCCGTAGCCTAAATTTTGCATATTTTGGTTGCCGAATAAAATTTCGCGCGCCTGCTGCATCGCCGCGGTGTCATTCGCGTCTTTGGCGGCCTTGTAATCCTTTAGCGCTTGCAGGGCGATTTTGCCTTTTTCGATCTTTTTATCCGCGCCTTCGATGCCGAATTTTTCGTTTCCAAATACCAAATCATCGATGCCCGGAGTGAAATTATCAAGCCCTCTCGTAGCCATCAGCCCTAGCGCATAAGGCGCTTTAATCTCAAATAAAAATGGCTCCTTATCGTCTCCCGCGGTTTTGCTCGGATTTAAAACTCCCGCCGCGACGATGCCCGCGTTTACTTCGCCTTTATACAGACCCTCCATCGCCGCAAGCTTCATCGGCTGCTTTTGCGCGACCTGATAGGCGCTCTCGTCGCCGCTAAATAGCACGAAAAGCGAGCTTAGCATACCGAAGCTTGCCGCTACGATGAAGCTTTTTTTAGCAAGCGCGAAATCTTTGTTTTTTAACATATAAAACGCCGAAATTCCAAGTACGAAAAGCGCCGCGGTAATATAGCCGCCGCCGACGGTATGCAAAAATTTAGCCACTCCGAAGTGAGATAGCGCGATATCTAAAAAATTGCTCATCTCGTTACGCATCGTATCGGGATTAAAACTCGTGCCTACCGGGTTTTGCATCCAAGCGTTCGCGATTAGGATCCAATACGCGCTTAAATTTGATCCGATCGCCACGAGCCAGGTCGAGAGAAGGTGAAATTTTTTACTTACGCGGTCCCAGCCGAAGAACATTACCGCAAAGAAGGTAGCCTCCAAGAAAAACGCTAGCAAACCCTCGATCGCAAGCGGCGCTCCGAAGATGTCGCCCACGAACCAGCTGTAATTCGCCCAGTTGGTGCCGAACTCAAACTCCATTATGATACCGGTCGCGACGCCGATGGCGAAATTTATACCGAAAAGGCGCAGCCAAAATTTAGTGATCTTGAGCCACTCCTGCTTACCAGTCGCGACATATAGGCTCTCCATAAACGCCACGATAAAGCTAAGCCCCAGCGTTAGGGGCACAAAAAGAAAGTGATAAAGCGCCGTGAGCGCAAACTGCGCCCTCGACCAATCCACGCTAGCAAGCTCTTGCATTCCTACTCCTTAGTCAAATTTTTATAAATGAAATCGATTTTTTCTTGATCGGTTTTAAATTTAGAATCTAAATTTTCGTCGAAAATGAAAAATTTAAGTAACACGAAAATTATAAATAGCTTGATCAAAATCACTGCCCATAGCGTTTTGCCAAGCTTCATCGAAGCAAATCCGTGCGCGTAAAATTTTAAAATTTTGCCGAAAAACATCGAATTTTAACCTTTAGCAATTATTAGTTTATATTTTTTATTGTATAACAATTAATTAAAATTTAGCTTTAAATTTTGAAATTTTGGTAATAATTTTATCTTTTTAATAAACGCCTCGGTCTTGCGCGATCTCGCTCAAGTAAGTTTTATGGTATAATTCACAAACAATCACATTTTACTTAAACTGCACAAAATTTTAGAATAGAACATCCAAGAAACGAGCAGAAAAATGCGCGAGACTTTACCAAGCATCTTTATGCCTAATTCGTAGCAATTTAAACAGAATCTTTTGTAAGCAAATTAACACGGCTCGGCTGAAAGCAAACGTAAGAATTTTAAAATTAAACGCCCAAAGCTACACGATATAAAATTTAAGAACGTATAATTAACTCGATGCAAAAATTTAAAGCATTTCATTAGACTGGACGTATAATTGAAAAGCCTAAGAGTCGATTTAGCGCAAATTTGCAGCACGGCTCATCAGCGCTGCAATCTCTGCTAGGTCGAATTTGCCGCCGAAAAAGAGATTGAAAGCAAGCGCGCCCTGATTTATAAGCATCTCTTTGCCGTCTTTTGCGGGTAGATTTTTTGCGCTCGCGGCTTGTAAAAATGGAGTCTGCTTGCCATAGATCGCATCAAAAGCAAATTTTGCGCGAGATAAAATTTCATCTATTACCCCCTCGGGCGCAGGCAGTGCATCATCTTTGAGCCCCGCGCCGGTGGCATTGACGATAAGATCGTAGTCTTTGGATCTGAAATTTTCATAGGTAAAAAATTCCTCGCAACCGAAGCCAAAATCCTTTGTACTGCGGTTTAGGATGTCAAATTTCACGCCGTTTTTGCTTAGCGCGTAGCCAATTGCCCGCGTCGTGCCGCCCGCGCCTAAAATAAGCACGTTGCGAATCTCGCCAAAGCCTAAGATTGCGCAGAAAAAGCCTTGCGCATCGGTGTTAAAGCCGTGCAGCGCGCCGCCTTTTAGCACCAGCGTGTTTACCGAGCCGATCTGCTTAGCCACCTCGCTTAGGATGTCGCATGCTTTAAATGCATCGAGCTTAAAAGGCACGGTTATGTTCGCACCCGCAAGCTTTAAAGCTTCAAATTTAGCTCGCAGCTCCTCGCCATGCTGCAGCAAAACTCGCCCATAGTAGGCGTCCAGCTCCAAAAATTTTATAGCGTAATTATGAAGTAGCGGCGAGAGAGAGTGGGCGATCGGGTTGCCGAAAACCGCGAATCTGTCCACTATTTCACTCGGTAGATATACGCTCCGCTATTGATGCTGCGCATATCGCTAAGCGCCTTTTGTAGCGCCTCGCCCTCAAAAGGCCCGACTAAAATTTTAGTCACGCTCTTACTGCCGACGTGAGTTTGCAGCGCAATTGGGCTGTAGCCTTTTTTGGTGATTTTTTTGGTGTCAGACCCGTTTGGATCGTAGGCATTGGATGCGAAAACCTGCACATAACTACCGTTTGCTACGCTGGTGCTGGTGCTCTTTGCTGCAACGCCAGCTTTTACGCTCTCGCTTTTAGACTCCGGCTTGCCGGCTTCTTTTTTAGGCTCGGACTTAGTAGGCTCTTTCTTGGTCTCAGCTTTCGCATGTTCCTTTTTAACTTCCGTTTTTGAAGGCTCTTTTTTAACTTCTGTTTTTGCTTGTTTTTCAGGTTCTTTTTTAGGCTCTACTTTTTGCTCGACTTTTCTAATTTCGGTTTTAGAAGGTTCTTTTTTGATCTCGTCTTTTGCAGACTCTTTTTTAGGCTCGGACTTTTTTACGTCCGTTTTTTCAGACTTTTTGGCTTCGTCTTTAGGCTCAATCTTTTTACTTTCTATTTTAACTTCGGATTTTTTTGGCTCTTCTTTGATTTCGGGCTTTTGGATTTCTACTTTCTGCGCTTCAGGCTGAGCGCTTGCGACGACCTTACTTTCGGAATTAGGTTCCTGGGTTTTTATCTCTACTTTGGTTGGAGATGCAGATGCTGTATTGGGTTCTGATTTCACTTCTACAGGCTCGGGCTGCGAAGGCTCAGGCTCTTGAACTTGTACGGCAGGCTTTTGCTCCGCTTTGGCAAGCTCTTCTTCACTAGGCATAGTAAGACCTGCGTTAGTATCAATATCGTCTTTATTAATAGCCTTCATTATGATTAAAATGATTAAGAATAAAACTACGACGCCGGCTGCGACGGTAAGACCCTTTTTTAAATTTGCGTTCTTATCGACGTTGCCGCTGTTTATAACTATATCGTCTATACTGCTCATATCGAAATTTTTATCGTTCATGCTATCTCCTAAGATTATCTATTTTAAAATTTCATCGCGTAAATTTTTAAAATAGATAATTCGGGTAAGCTTACCCGAATTTATTAAATTTAATACATCGCGCGGTCGTAGATGATAAAGCGGTGCGCCAAATCCCGCACCTCCTCTTTGACCTGCGCCTGAAGCTTAGAATTTGAGATATCGCTTAGCACGTCGGCGATTTTATTTCCGATAAACTCAAATTCTTTCTCCTTCATCCCTCGCGCGGTAAGTGCGGGGCTGCCGACGCGAATGCCGCTGGTGACGAAGGGGCTGCGCGTCTCGCCCGGTACGGTATTTTTATTCGTCGTGATGCCTGCATTTTCAAGCGCGGCGCTAGCGTCCTTGCCGCTAAAATCTCTATTTAAAAAGCTCATCAAAATCAGATGGTTGTCGGTCCCGCCGCTAACGAGATCAAAGCCGCGCTTAACCAGCGTCTCGCCCAAAACTCTGGCGTTTTCCTTGACCTGCTTGGCATAGAGCTTCCACTCCGGGCTTAGATTGTGTTTAAAGCCGACCGCCTTAGCAGCGATGACGTGCATTAGCGGGCCGCCTTGGATACCTGGGAAGATCGCCGAATTGATCTTTTTGGCAAATTCCTCATCATTGGTCATTATGATGCCGCCGCGCGGACCGCGAAGCGTCTTGTGCGTGGTCGAGCTTACGACGTGGCAGTGCGGGAACGGATTCGTGTGTTCGCCTGCGACGACGAGCCCTGCGACGTGCGCTACGTCGGCGAAAAGAAAAGCACCCACGCTATCAGCAATCTGTCTAAATTTAGCAAAATCTATCTCGCGCGTATAGGCGCTTGCGCCGCAAACGATCATCTTCGGCTTTACAATCTGAGCGATCTCAAGCACCTTATCGTAGTTTATGCGGCCGTCGAGCTCCACGCCGTATTCGAAGCTCTCATACATCTTTCCGCTGCTTGAGACCTTCGCGCCATGTGTCAAATGCCCGCCATGACTAAGCGCCATGCCTAAAATTTTATCGCCAGGTTTCAAAAATGCGGCATAAACACCCTGGTTGGCTTGGCTGCCGCTGTTTGGCTGGACGTTTGCAAACTCACAGCCGAAGAGCTTTTTGCAGCGGTCGATCGCGATCTGCTCGATCTCATCTACGAACTCGCAGCCGCCGTAGTAGCGCTTGCCGGGATAGCCCTCGGCGTATTTGTTCGTTAGCACCGAGCCCATCGCCTCCATCACTTCGGGATAGGTAAAATTTTCGCTCGCGATCATCTCCAAATAATCGCACTGGCGGACAAGCTCTTTGTTGGTTAAACTAAAAATCTCATTATCGAATTTTTCTAAATTTGACACGTTCACTCCTTCTCTAAATTTAGCGGCCTCATCGCAGGGAACAAAATCACGTCGCGGATCGATTTTTTATTCAGCAAAATCATCGCCAAGCGATCGATTCCAAGCCCCCAGCCGGTAGTCGGCGGCATCGCGTAGCTAAGCGCGCGAACATAATCCTCATCCATCTCGTGCGCCTCGTCGTCGCCCGCGTTTTTAGCGTCGATTTGAGCCTTAAATCTGGCGTATTGATCGAGCGGATCGTTCAGCTCGTTAAAGGCATTAGCCAGCTCCTTGCCTGCGATATAAAGCTCAAATCTTTCGGCTATCTGCTGATTTTCGTCGCTTCTGCGCGAAAGCGGGCTGATAGAGATCGGAAAATCCACGATGAAAGTCGGATTTATGAGCTTAGCTTCTACGTAATTATCAAAAAGTTCGCTCTGCAGGTGGCCGAGATCGAGCTTTTCATTGACTTCAAATCTGTCCTCTTTGAGCTTTGCGATGATCTTTTCGCGATCATTTACGATCTGCGGCTCGATGCCGCCTATCTGCGTAAGCGCGTCGAGATACTTTATGCGCGCAAAAGGTTTTGAAAAATCGATTTCGCGCTCATCGTAGGTTAAAATTTCGCCCAGCCCGAGCCTCCTAAACAGCGCTTTAAATAGCTCTTCGGTTAGGTTCATCGCGTCGTTATAGTCATGCCACGCCCAGTAGAATTCTATGCTGGTAAATTCCGGATTGTGCGTCAGATCCATACCCTCGTTGCGGAAGTTTCGGTTGATCTCAAAGACAGCCTCCATGCCGCCTACGACGAGGCGCTTAAGATACAGCTCCGGCGCGATACGCAGGTAGCGATCGACGTCAAGAGCGTTGTGGTGCGTGATAAATGGCTTAGCATTCGCGCCGCCTGCGATTGGGTGCATCATCGGCGTTTCGACCTCTAAAAATCCGTGTTTTTCAAAAAAGCTGCGGATCTCGCTAACGATGATCGAGCGCTTGATAAAATCCTCGCGGATCTCCGGGTTCATTATCATATCGAGGTATCTTTGGCGGTAGCGCATCTCGATATCGACGAGACCGTGAAATTTCTCCGGAAGCGGGCAGATCGCTTTAGACGCGAGCGTTATTTTGCTGGCATGGATCGAAAACTCGCCCGTTTGGGTGACGAAAGCATATCCGCGCACTAAAATTATATCGCCTACTTCGAGGTTTTTCTTAAATTTAGCGTAATCCTCCTCGCCAATGCTGTCGCGAGAGTAATAAATTTGAATATTGCCGCTTTGATCTTCTATGTTTGCGAAGGTGGATTTGCCCGCGACCCGCTTTAGCTTTAACCTTCCGGCAAGGCTTACCTCCTCGCTCGCTTTTTTATCCTCGGTATCTTTTATGTAGCCGAATTTCTCTTTAAACTCGGCTATACTCATATCTTTTTTTAGAAAGTGCGGATAGGGATTAGCCCCTAAATTCCGAAGTTCCGACGCCTTGTCTATCCTTTGGATCTCTAACTGGCTATCAAACAATCTACTTCCTTTTTGCCGCGCATTCAGGGCAAATTCCATACAGCTGCATCATGTGCCCCGTAAGCGTAAATCCGTGCTCTTTGGCGACGGCAAGCTGTTTGCGCTCGATAGTGGCGTCTTGAAATTCTATGATCTTATTGCAGCTTTTGCAGATTAGATGGTCGTGGTGAGGCTTGTTGGCAAGCTCAAATTTCTTGCCCTGCGCGCCAAATGAGATCGATGTCGCCATGCCTGAATCCTCTAGTAAATTTAAGGTGCGATACACCGTCGCTATGCCTACGTTTAGCTCCGGAAATTTCGCTTTGATCTCGTTGTGAAGCGCCTCAGGCGTGAAGTGTTTGTTATTGTTATAAAGCGTGCGGAGTAAAACCTCGCGCTGCTTGGTATATTTTAGACCGCTAGCGGCAAGCGCCTTTTTAAACTCAACAATTAGAGCGTCAAACTCTAAATTTTCGATTTTTGCATTCATAATTTTGTCCTTTCTGTAGAATTTACTTCTGAACTGGCGTTAAAATCGCTAGGTTCAGTGCTTTGATTTTGATCCGAGTTCATACGGGTGGTAGAATTTTGATCTTTTAAGAGCTTATCATCCATCTTAGAACCAATAGAATCCAAGCTTTGTTTGATCTTCGGATCGTCTTTGAGATTTAAAATCCAATTTCCTATTTTTAAAAAAATCGGCGCAGTTTTGCTGCTTTCAAAATACTTTTTGGTCTGTTCATTCATCGACATAGGACCGCTTGCAAGCGTAACGATAACGGCAAAAATCAAGAAAATTTTACTTACGCTAAACACGAAACCGCCGATCTTATCGACAAAGCCCAGTCCACTCCATTTAAAGAATTTTGAAATAATTTCGCCTATAATCAGACACGAGATCCATACACCAAAAAGCACAGCGATAAAGCCGATGAGAACCTGCGTTGTATCGCCTGAAAGCACGCCGTTTGCATTCTGCAAAGCTGGAATTTTTGCTGCAATCCACTCGCCTGCCATAGTTTTATAACGCATCGCGGCAAAAAGACCGCCGATGAGACCCAAAATTCCAAAAATTTCTTTTACAATGCCATTGGTGATACCGCGCAGTCCGAAGAGCACTACGAGTACCAAACAGCCGACGTCGAACCAATTAATACCTTCCATCAAGCACCCACCACGCCTATTAGCTCTTGCAGGTTAGTCGAGTACCTAAACGCCGTGTCTTTTGAAATTTGATTTGCACGGATCGCTTTAACCATCGCTTGAGTTTGAGTTATCATACCAGTAGATTGCTGATTTAGCTGCATTTGAGAGTAAATTTGATGCACCTTGTTTTCGCGGATTAGATTCGCTACGGCATTGTTATTGAGCAAAATTTCATGGATCGCGATACGTCCACCGCCAAGCTTTGGCAAAAGCGATTGCGAAATGACCGCGGTAAGTGACACGGAGAGCATATTTCGCACTTGGAGCTGCTCGCCGCCATCAAAGCTATCGATAATACGGTTGATCGTCTGCATCGCGGAGTTGGTGTGTAGCGTACCAAATACCAAGTGACCGGTCTCAGCCGCGGTAATGGCAATCGAGATAGTCTCTCTATCGCGCATCTCACCCACGAGGATAATGTCCGGGTCCTCACGCAAGGCAAATTTTAACGCATTAGCGTAGGAATGGGTATCGGTGCCAATATTTCTGTGAGAAAAAAGCGCTTTTTTATTGGTATGGACGAACTCAACCGGATCTTCAACGGTGATGATGTGCTTGCGCTCTTTTTCGTTGATCTCGTTTAGCATCGCGGCAAGAGTAGTTGATTTACCGCTACCGGTAGGTCCGGTAACCAAAATCATGCCTTTTTCGTGCTTGACTACCTCTTTAAAAATCGTAGGGGCTTTTAAATCGTCCAGGCTAGGAATATCGATAGGAATAATACGAAATGCGGCAGCCAAATCGCCGTTCATAGTGTAGTAGTAATTTCCACGGAAGCGTCCGATATTAGGAAGCTCGATCGCAAAGTCAAGCTCTTTATTTTCCTCGAGTGCACTTTTTTGAGCATCGGTAATGAGCGCGTAGCAGATATACTCGATATCCGTGCCCTTAAGCGGGTCCATGGCAAGTGGGCGCAATGTTCCGTCGATACGTATTTGAGGCGCCGAGCGCGAAACTAAGTGAAGGTCGCTCGCTTTGTTAAAAACGACGGTTTTTAGTAGGGTTTCGATATCTACTAAATTTCTTTGAACTTCTTCCATAAAATTCCTTTCAATCTATGATTTTCGGTACTACGAAGTAGCCGCCTTCGGACTGCGGAGCATGCTTTAAGACGCTTTCTGCGACGTCGCTTTTGCGTGGGACATCTTTGCGAAACGGAGTACCGCCTTTTAGCGTAGTGATAGCCACCTCGCCGCTTTGTAAATCCAGCTCATTTAGAATTTCTACAAAATCTACAATATTATTTAATTGCCCTTTAAATTCTTCTCGCTTAGCATCTGGAATTTTAAGAGCAGATAGCCTTTCCAGCTTACTTAGCAAGGCGTCGCCTATTATCATAACTTTCCTTTTTCTGATAAATGCGACATTATATCATAAAAATTCTTTATCTTAGGCGGTATTTAAAATTTTTTATGCTACAATTACGCCGATTTTCTCAAATAAAGGACTGAATTTTGGCTTTAAAAGACGACATCGAAGGCGTGAAAAAAGAGATTGGCACAGAAGAGCAGTTTCTAGAAAGCGTCATAAAAAGTGAAATTTTCGTAAAAAAATACAAAAAGCCGCTGATATTTTTGGCTGCGGTTTTGATCGTAGCATTTATCGGATATTACGCAAATGAATTTCTAAGCGATCGCCGCATAGCAAGTGCTAATGCGATCTATGACGAGCTGCTTAACAAGCGCGACGACGCTAAGCTAGCCGAGCTTAAGCAAAAAGATATAAATCTATACGCTCTTTATATTTTGCAAAACGGCTCTGCAGACGAGCGAGCGGCGCTAGAAAATACCCAAGGCATCGATGTTATGCTAAAAGAGATAATAAATCTACAAAACGGCAAACAAGGCGGAGTGCTACTCGCCGATTACGATTCTTTGCTCAAAGGCTACGACCTACTAAAAGAGGGCAAAATCGAGCAAGCTCACGCAGAGCTAGATAAAATTCCACTCAACTCGCCAGTTCGTCAAATCGCACTTGCTTTGAAACACTATGGAGGCAATAAATAATGAAAAAAACGCTGATATTTACGCTTTTACTATCGTTTTTATTTTTGGGCTGCTCGACGAAGCGCCAGTATTTTGAACCCAGCGACGAAAACATCACAGGTGATATGAAATTTAACGGCTCACTGCCATCAGAAATCGTAGCGATTAGTAAAGACGGCGCGACGCTAAAAGACGGCGAAGTCATCTCTAAAAACGGCTTGGTGAAAAATTTCAAAGTCTTAAAAAGTGAGAAATTTTTAGGCGAATATGACGGAAATTTCGTCGTAACCGACATCAATGGCACGCTTAAAGTAATTGGTAGCACAGGCGCCGTAAAATTTGAAAAAGCCCTAGGCAGACAAGCGCTCAGTGCAAATATACGCGGCGATGATTTGGCTTTAGTGATGAGCGATGATTCGATTATGCTTATCAAGCTAAGTTCGGGCGCAGTGGTACTCGATCATAAAGTAGGCGATGCATTCGCAATCGATTCGCGCGTAGCGTCACCGCTATTTATCAACCAGCTTATCGCTTATCCTGCGTTAGACGGACTAGTCAGCATCGCAGAAAACGTAGGTGGGCGCTCGGCACGCGATTTCGTCGTAAGCAACCAGCCATTTTTTAACAACATTATCGCCTTAGAAAACAAGGGCGATAACCTTTATGCCGTAACTGCCACTAGGCTAATGCTGGTAAGTCCTGCGGGCAATAAAAACCATAATGTAGACATCAAAGACGTGATTTTTAGCGGCGATAGAATTTATCTTTTCTTAAAAGACGGCAGAGTCGAGCTACTCGATCGCGGGCTAAATTTGATCAAATCGCGCAAATTCACCTTCGCGCAGTTTAGCGGCGCGCTACTTAGCGGCGGCTATTTGTATATCATCGAGCGCAACGGCTACGTCATCCGCGTGGACGAAAATTTAGAGGGACAAGCGATCTACGAGCTAAATGGCGAGTTCGATGATAAGTCCTTTATCGCGGGTAGCTCGTTTTACTACGACGATAAAATTTTAAATTTTGATGCTAGATAAAATTTCAAAACTTTGCGTTCGCGAAGGGATTTTGCTTCAAAAATTCCAAACGCTAGATATCGCTAGCTTCACGCGCTCGCGATCATACGGCGCGTATTTTGGCGTGGATCTGAAAAGCTACAACGTCCTTTTGTTTATGCGCGACGCAAAATCTCGCTTTGTAATGCGCGACGCGGAATTTCTGCTATCGCTCGCAAGAGACATTAGCGCAAGCCTAGGCAGGGTTGTGAAAAAACGCGCGCTGTTTTACAACTCGCAGATCTGCTCTAAAAGCGCGAAATTTTTAAAAGAAAACGGATTTAGCCTCTATGCTTTTGTGTGACGTAGGAAATTCCAGGGTTAAATTTTATAAAGGCGGCGTAACGCAAAGTATGCCCGTAGCGGAGTTTATGCGGTACGAGCCGAAGGAGCGAATTTTTTTCATTAGCGTCAATGATAGCGTGAAAAAAAAGCTGAAAAACCCTCTATTTGTCGATCTGGCGCCGCACTTTGAGCTAAAAACCGCCTACCGCGGGCTTGGGATTGACCGCATAGCGGCGTGCTCGGCCGTAAACACCGGCGTCGTCGTCGATGCGGGCAGCGCGATTACGGTGGATTTGATGTTTAGAGGCTCGCATTTAGGCGGATTCATAATGCCGGGCATTAGCACACTTTTAAAGTCGTTTGCGAGCATCGCGCCGGTGCTGGACGTGACGCTTTCAACCAATATCGATCTGGATCCGCTGCCACAAAAGACCGCAAGTGCCGTAAACTACGGGATTTTAAAGCCGATCGTGCTTACGATCGAAAACATCGCGGGCAATAATAAAATTTACTTCACGGGCGGCGACGGAGCCTATCTGATGCGGTATTTTCGCAACTCGATCTATGAAAAGGATCTGATCTTTAAATCGATGGTGAGTTTGATCGCAAAAAAGGGGCTCGCATGATAACCATAGCCCTACCAAAAGGCCGCATAGCCGACGATACGCTTAAAATTTTCAAAACCATTTTCGGGCTTGATTTCGCCTTTGAGGATCGCAAACTCATAATGCAAGAGGGCGATTTTAAATTCCTTTACGTCCGCAACCAAGATATCCCTACTTACGTTATGGGCGGTGCGGCGGATATCGGCGTAGTGGGGCTTGACGTGCTTGAGGAGCACCGCCCGGACGTACTTACGCTGCTCGATCTTAAAATCGGAAAATGCCGTGTCTGCGTGGGCGTACATGCGGGTACGCAGCTAAACTACGGCGCTCCGAGCCTAAAAATTGCTACGAAAATGCCTAACATCACTCGCGAATACTTCGCCTCCAAGGCCGTCGCCGTAAATATCATCAAACTCTACGGCTCGATCGAGTTAGCCCCGCTCATAGGGCTTGCCGACGCTATCGTCGATGTCGTGGAGACAGGCGCTACGATGAAGCAAAACGGGCTGCAGCCCGCAGAAACCATAATGCAAAGCTCGGCGCACCTCATCGCCAACAAAAACAGCTTCGTACTAAAACGCGATGAAATTTTAAATTTAAGAGATAAACTAGCCCGCACGATCGCCTAAACGCTCGCTTGCCCGCCGCACGGTATTTGCGACCAGCGCGGCGTACTTCCGTAAATCATCATTGCTCGTCTCGGCGCTGTCGTTTAAAAATCGCCGCTACGGATAGAATTTTTGGCAGCAACCAACCGCACCGACTAAATTTAAACCAACCTGCAAATTTGATCTATCAAGAAGCGGAAGCGCTGTCGAGCCACGGGGCGTAAAATTTTAAAATTCTATCGCTACAAATTTTAAAAATTTAGCCTAAATTTACAGCTCGCAAAATTTCAAAGCACAAACCTCCGTAGCGCAGAATTTCAAAATTCCAAAATCCCGCTCTGTATTTCGTGCGGTAAAATTTTACGCTACGCGCAGAGCTATGCCAAAGTAAAACTTCGCAAAATTTTAGCTTTAAATTTGAAAGCGCGCATACCTTTTGGCGCGCCGACAGCAAACTACCACGACGACAAACTACGCTCTGCTGAAACATGAAAGCGAGCTGTCATTACGGAAATACAAGCGGCATATCACAAGCCTTACCAACGCAATAAAGCAGAGGTGTCTGTATCTTTGTAAATTTATAGCACATAAAATTCCGCCGCGATAAACGCAATAAATTTAGATATCGCAGACGATCCGTACGGTTTTGGTTTCTGCGCGTAGCACAGTAAATTTTGTGCGCGGCAAATTTTGAGCCGAATAACTTATCTTTTATCTCGACCGCGTCAAAGTCTAGGCTTTCTGCGCGCTCAAATACCTCTTACGTGCGGCGCAACAAGCAAGAATAAAATTTTTACCGACCTAGCGCGATGAAAGAGCCGCACCTACGCCGCGATGATTTCGCGCACCTTTTCGGTGAAATTATCACTCACGATGTATTCGGTCGGATAAACGAGCACCTCGCTGCCGTTGCGAATCCGCAGAATCAGCCGCTTGGTGTTTTTTAGCGCCGTGTCGCAAAAGGCGAGATGGTAAATTTTATAAATTTTCTCGCGGCTAAGTTCGCCCAAGCTTAGCTCAAACTCGAAATCCTGCGCGTTTTTGCGCTGTGCCTCGCGCTCTTTGCGCACCTTAAGAACGGGATCCTCCGCAGCAAACCCGCCCCTTCGCTCAGCAAAATTCCCGCCGCCGTAGCTGCCACTTCGTTCGCCGCCGAAGCCGGAATTGCCGCCGTTAAAGCCTCCGCGCTCCCTACCGCCAAAGCCTCGCACCTTGCTAGGTACGTAGCCGTCGATATTCTGCGCGGCATCTAGAGTTAAAATTTCATCCAGATAAATTTGAAATTTCCCGCCGTAAGGGGATGTGTTTTTGCTAAGCCGTGCCCAAAACGCCATCGGGCGCTCCAGCTCCGCGTCCGTTAGCGCAGTGACCGCATCACAAATATCGCCGAACGCACTCATCTCGAAGCTGCCCGCAAGATCAAGCACCGTTAGATTTGCCATCTGCTTGCCCGATTTAGTCGTGCGCGCAAAGACGTTTTCGATCTTACCGACGCACAAAATTTTAACGCTCGCGTCCTCTTCGCCCACCAGTTCGTCGAATTCGTTCGATTTGGTATGCGCGATCGCGCCAAGCTGCGCGGCGTAGGCTTTGAGTGGATTCTCGCTCAAAAATACTCCCGCGCGTGGACGAAAGCTCGCATCTCGAGCGTTTTGCAGGCTCATCATCGAAAGAAACGACAGCTGATACGCCGCGCCGCCGACCGCACTTTTTGAAATTTTAATCATAAAGGCATACGGATGCTCCCGCTCCTGCGGGCTTAAGTTTTCGATCGCCTTTAGCGCGTTATCAAACACCGCTAGCTCGAAGCTGCCGTGCAGATCAAGCACGTTTAAAATCCCCATTTTTTTGCCCGTTTTTGTCATGCGCGTGGACAGATCCTCGATCCGCCCCACGCTAAGCACCTCGGCGCTATCGCCCTCGATCTCGCTAAACGCCGAGGATAGCGTATAGTCGATGCCCTCCATCTCCTCTTTATAATCATCCAGCGGATGCCCCGAGAGATACACGCCCACGGTCTGCTGCTCGAATTTTAAAATTTCGCCCTGCGGAAATTCCTTATCGGTATCGACGAAGCTTACGCTCATGCCGCTCGTCATATCCTCATCCTCGCCAAAAAGCGAGCTTGCGGCGTCCTTTTTAATCTCGGTGATCTTTTTCATTACCTCAAGGATATTTTCCATATTTTGAATCATCGCTAATCGACTCTTGCCCAGACAATCCATCGCGCCTGCATAGATCAGCGACTCGATGACCTTTTTATTGACGCGGAAATTATCCACGCGCGAAGCAAAATCGTCGATGCTTTGAAATTTAGCCTCGCTTTGAAGCTCTAAGATATTCTCGATCGCGGCACCGCCCACGCCCTTAATCGCGCCGAGGCCGTAGATGATCGAGGTGCCCGATTTGGAGTTTTCGTCGTCCACGACGCTAAAGCCCCTTAAACTTTGATTGATCGACGGCGGCAAAAGCCCGATGCCTAGGCGGCTCGCCTCGTCGATATACTTTGAAATTTTATCGGTGTTGCCCTCCTCCGAAGTAAGCAGCGCCGCCATAAACTCCGCCGGATAGTAGGTCTTAAGATAGGCTGTTTGAAAGGTGATCATCGAATACGCCGCGGCATGGGATTTGTTAAAGCCGTAGGAGGCAAATTTCATAATCAGATCAAATAGCTCATCCGCCTTTGCTACGTCAAAGCCCAGCTCTTTAGCGCCGTTTAGATACTGCTCGCGCATGTGAGCGAGCTTCTTCTCATCCTTCTTACCCATCGCGCGACGCACCAGATCGGCATCGCCCAAGCTAAAACCGCCCACCTTCTGCACGATCTGCATGACCTGCTCTTGATAGACGATGATGCCATATGTAGGCTCTAAAATTTCTTTTATCTGCGGAAAAATATAGCTTGCTTTTAGCTCTCCGTGTTTGATCCTGATAAAATCGGGGATTAGATCCATCGGTCCCGGGCGGTATAGCGAGATCATCGCGATGATATCCTCGAAGCGGTCGGGGCGCAGGTTCATCGCCAGATCCTGCATGCCCGCGCCCTCGATTTGGAAAATCCCCAACGTGTTGCCGCTTTGAATCGTCTCGTAGGTCTTGTGGTCGTTGAAATCGATCTCCTCCCAGACGATATCGCGACCGTAGCGGCGCTTGACGAGCTTGGCGGCGTTATCGATAACGTCGAGGTTTTTTAGACCCAGGAAGTCAAATTTTATCAAATCGACGTCCTCGAGGTAGTTTTTGGTGTATTGCGTGACTAAGCGCGCATCCTCGCCTTTATCCTGCTTAAATAGCGGCGCCTTGTTCCACAGCGGCTCGTTTGAGATCACCACTCCCGCGGCGTGCATGCCTGCGTTGCGATTTAGCCCTTCAAGATCTAGCGCAAACTCCCAAACCTGCTGCGCGATCGGATCTGCGTCGATAAATTCCTTCAGCTTCGGCTCGGCGTCGTAAGCCTGCTTGAGCGTGATACCGAGCTTATCGGGGATCAGTTTCGCCATCTTATCGGCTTGCGAAAGCGGCATGTCGCAGACGCGAGCCACGTCGCGGATGACGCCGCGCGCGAGCAGCTTACCGAAGGTCGCCACCTGCGCGACGTTGTATTTGCCGTACTGATCGATGACGTAGTCGATCACCTCGCCTCTGCGCGCCTGGCAAAAATCCACGTCGATGTCGGGCATCGAGATACGCGACGGATTTAAAAATCGCTCGAAAAGCAGATTATACGGGATCGGATCGAGGTCGGTAATGCGAAGTGCATACGCGCAGATGCTGCCCGCCGCAGAGCCGCGACCGGGGCCTACGGGGATATCGTGATCCTTCGCCCAGTTGATGAAATCCTGCACGATGACCATATAGCCCGAAAAATGCATGTTTTTGATGATGGCAAGCTCCTTTTCCAGGCGCTCGCGATAAATTTCGTGCTTGGCGGGATCGATAAATTTAAGGCGCTCTTTAAGCCCCTCGCGACACAGATGATCGAATAAGAAATCGTCATTTGCAAAGCTATAACGCTCCGAGGGCTGCGGCAGCGAAAGCCCGAGCCTAGCGGCGTATTCGATCGTAAATTTAAAATTCGGCGGCGTCGGCGCGTAGTCCTTCTCGTCGAAGGCAAATTTCAAATTGCACTTTTGCACGATCTCAGCGGTATTTTCGATCACTTCAGGGATGTCCGCAAAAAGCCGCCTCATCTCCTCGTCGCTTTTTACGTAAAATTCCGAAACGACGTGTTTTAGGCGGTCGCCATCGTTGATCGTCTTGCCCATCGAGATGCACTGATAGACGTCGTGGGCCTTGGCGCGGTCCTTGCGCGCATAGTGAGCGTCGTTGGTAGCGATGATCTTGACGCCGATTTCGCGCGAGAGGCGGATGAGGTCTTTATCGACATTTAACTGCTCGCCGATGCCGTGACGCATGATCTCGAGATAAAAATCCTCGCCGAAAATTTCTTTATACTCGAGCGCCGCCTTTTTCGCCGCTTCGTAGCCGCCCGCGCCGCGCTTTAAATTTCGCTCGCTTTTATTTAGATGAAATTCCACCTCGCCCGCTAGGCATGCCGAGGAGCAGATGAGCCCCTCGCTGTGCTCTTTTAAAATTTTTTTGTTGATCCTCGGGTAGTAGTAGAAGCCGTCCAAAAACGCGCGCGAGCTAAGATACATTAAATTTTTATAGCCCGTCTCGTTTTTGGCAAGCAGTATCAAGTGGTAGCGCTGGCGGTCGCTTTTATCGCCGATATCGTCGTGGTTGTGCAGGTAGGTCTCGATGCCGATGATCGGCTTGATGCCGTGCTTTTTCATCGTCTGATAAAAGTCTATCGCGCCGAACATATTGCCGTGGTCGGTGATCGCGCACGCCTTGGTGCCGCGGCTCTGCAAAAGCTCGGCGAGCTCGCTTACTTTATTCGCGCCGTCTAGCAGCGAATACTCGGTGTGAAGGTGCAGGTGGGTGTAGTCGCTCATTTTGATCCTTTTTTGATTTGGAGATTATAGTAAATTCGGGCTTTAGAAACGGTCAAATTTAATGGAATTTTAGCTTAAATTTGGGCGCGAAATTTTACGAGCAAATTTTGTTACGGAATTTTACTTCGGAGGTTTTACATTCTGGATCTTACGGATTAAATTTTGACAAAATTTTAAGTTTAAAATGCTGTGATGAAATTCCACTATCATAAAATTCCGCCTCGATGGAATTTTGAGCCAACGCAATTCCGCAAAATTCTACGACTTAAATCATCATAAAATTTTGCGGTTTAGAATTCCGCTTGCAAAGCCTTGCGGCTCTACGATCTTGAGAATTCCACGATCGCTTTAGCAAGCTCTCTAGTAGGATCGACGAAAATTTTATCGCTTTTGATTAACGGCAAAAATAGCGGCAGCTCAGTGCAGGCAACGACGTAAATATCAGCATCGATTTTACCTAGCAAATTCTCAAAAGCCCCCACGTATTCGGCAGTCTTGCCTGCCTTAACGCCTTTGTAGATGCAATCCATCAAAACCGCTTGATTTTCTTCGCCAAGCTCCACGCTGATTAGCCCTGCTTCTTTAAGCGGATCGTCGTAAATTTTAGCTTTTTTTGTACCGATAGTGGCTAGCACGGCGATTTTATGGGCGTTTGGATAATTTTTGCGGATCGCTTTTACGGTGACCTCGGCGATATGAATTAGCGGGATTTCCGCCGCAGCTTCTACATCGTCTGCGAAAAAATGCGCCGTGTTGCACGCCATCGCAAACGCCTTGCAGCCTGCATTTTTGAGCCTAACGGCACTCTCGCTTAGGCGCGGAAGCGGATTTTCACCTTTGCCTAAGATAAATGCCGTGCGATCTTCAATCTGCGGATAGCTATCGATTACAAGCGGAATATTTTCTTGATCGCTGCCCGCAGCGGTCTCTTCTATGATCTTCATATACAGATCCGCACTCGCCAAAGGTCCCATTCCACCGATAATCCCAACTCTTTTCATAGCTCGTCCTTTCTAAATTTTAATTGGGTTAATTCTCCCACTTACTCATATCCATTTCGTTTTCGCTCTTTGCGACGTAGATCGACGCGACAACATCGCCCGTTACGTTCATTGAGGTTCGCCCCATATCCAAAATCGCATCAATGCCTAAAATCATTCCGTAAGCGATCGCTACGTTACCACTTACCTTGACGCCAATAGACTCGAGCACTAAAAGCAGCATCAGCGCACCAGCTCCCGGAACTCCGGCAGTTCCGATCGCAGCAAGCATCGAAGTGATGATGATCGTGAGATAGTGGCTGCTGTTTAGATCGATACCGCAAGCATTAGCGATAAAAAGAGTGCACACGCCCAAATACACGGTCGTGCCGTTCATATTCACCGTAGCACCCACGGGCAAAACAAAGCCGTAGATCGCCTTTGGAATTCCCATATCTTCGGCGGTTTGCATCGTAATAGGAAGCGTGCCGTTGGAGCTGCGGGTAACAAAAGCCGTAAGCATCGGCGGACGCACTTTTTTAAGGAATTTAATCGGGCTAACTCCGATAAGCATACAAATAACGCAATAAACCGCAAATACTTGAATCGCAAGTCCCACGTATAGGGTAATCGTGACATTTAATAGCGAGCTGAAAGCCTCGATACCGCTTTTATTAAACACCACAAACATTAGCGCAAAAACGCCAATTGGTGCGTATTGCATCACCCAATGCACGACCTTAAACATAATTTCGCTCATTCCATCGAAAAAATTATAAACCGTATCGGCGGAGCTTTTGATACGCGCGTCGCTACTGTCGCGGCAAAACGCAAGCCCTACGCCAAGAAATAAGCAAAACGCGATAATCGGCAAAATTTCGCCCTTGGCTATGGAATCAAAAGGATTCGTAGGAATTATATTAAGCAAAATTTTACTCATACTAGGCGCGTTCGCTGCCTTTTCGACAGCCTTGGACGCATCGCTTAGATCAAGCCCGCTACCCGGAGAAAATACAAACGCACACGCTAGACCGATGACGATCGCAAAAAGCGTTGTTATAGCGTAAAATATGATCGCCTTAACGCCTACTTTGCCCAGGTGCGCGGGCGAGATGCTGCTCGTGCCCACGATGAGCGAGCAGATGATGATCGGCACCATAATCATCTTTAAAAGTCTCACGAAAAGATCTCCCAAAGGCGTTAAAATCGCCACCCACGTGGTATCGCCCACCGGCATATTTTTAGGTAGTAACATACCGATCGCAGAGCCCAACACTAAAGCGATAATGATGCGCCAAAGCAGGCTTGAGTTAAAATAAAAAGCTAAAATTCCGCCTTTTTTCGTTTGATTTTCTGACATGGACATCTCCCCGCACTAAGAATTTTAACGGAATTCTACCGCAACTTGGCATAAAATAAAATTTAATCGGTCGCCAAATGAAAGTTAAATTTGAAAATTCAATTGCGAGCTTAACCAAATTTTAAAGCTGAAATTATGCGGCAAGCTTTGTCTTTTGAAGTTATGAAGCGGAATTTCAAAGGAAAAACGACGCATGAAATTTATAGAATTTTGCGGATTTTGATGTAGTGAAAAGCAAAAAATTTTGTGGTGGTGGGCTCACTAGGACTTGAACCTAGGACCATCCGGTTATGAGCCGGATGCTCTAACCAACTGAGCTATGAGCCCGCCAGCGGTGAAAAAGAAATGTGATTTTACAAAAATAATCTTAAAACGGCGTTAAATTTTAGCCGCGGAATTTTATGGCGCCTAGATCCGCCCAAATAGTGGCTAAATTTCACGCCAAAGCGCGCGACTTTGTCTGATTTCCGATCAGATCACTTTCGTGCGCACAAGGCGGTGTAAATTTAAGACGAAATTTTATATAAAATTTCAAGGCTCTTAAATCCGCCGCGATAAATCTAATCTACGCTTAAATCGCGTGAATTAATAACTCTTTTTTACGCTAATAGGCTCCGATAACATTTTAGGGACTCCCGGTAATTCATACGCTCCCCGGCAGATATTATTTTCGGCATCGGGACCTTTTGCGATGGTGATCGTTTTATTTTCGCCGTCCACGCTGATTAGGAAGCATTTATCTCCCTTTGTGCTTTTAAGATATGCGGAATTCGCTCCGTTGGGCTCTAGCGGAACATTCGTCATAACCGAAAAATCGGATGCGAATTTGCCTTGAGAGATATAGTAGGCGTCCAGATCGTATTTAACGGTAATTAAATTTGTCGCCAACTTAGAGATCTCCGCATCATCTCTAGTAGTCAGCTCCGGTTCCGCAATCGCTACTGCAGGCAAGGCAATCGCTACGATACAAACTGTAGCTATTATCGTCGCTACGGATACTTTTTGGGACGTTACGTCATATTCACAGTTTTGTAGCGGCACTGCGGCGACGGCAAGCGAGCTTTTATTTTTGCGCGCCATGTCGTTGATAAAGGGCAAAGATAGAAATTTGCCGTATTCCATAAGACCTAATCCCGCGGGAGCAGTCCGACTAAAACGGTTAAGGACTAAACCCGACAAATAAGTTAAGATAGCCAAGATCCAACCGCCCACAAAAAACCAAATAATGTTGCCTAAAATACGCATATTTTACCTCTTTATAAATTATGCAAATCAAGCAAGCCGCCCGTTACAGACGTTGCACAGCCCACCATTGCTTTTGCGGCGTATTTGATGCGACCTGCACGCTATGCCGCACAAAACGAGTCTTGTACGCGCAAAATTCTTCATGCGCAAAACAACTGCGGAATGATAAGGGGTGGGGTTTAACGATTGGCAACAAACGCTTTTCATCGATAAAATTTTAGTATGCAAATAACTGTGGCAAGAGTGTTTAAAAAATTTAAATTTGTTTTAAAAATATTAGAAATTCTAAAATTTCGACGCCGAAATTTAAAAAATTTCATAAATTTTATAAAATTTGCAGATCAAAATTTTAAAATTTTTACGGTACAGCGAAGCGAATTCTTAAAATTTTACTATGGCTTTTAGCGCAAAATCTTCCCGATAAGGACACAAAACAGAAATTCCAAATCAAATTTTCTCGACGTGAAGCGCTTCCTTAAATTATGAATTTAAAATTTTACATGTGAAATTTCCACTCTACACAGTGCGGCATATTTCTGCCAAGATAAAATTCGCAAGCAAAATTCCAACCTCGCAAACCCAAAAGCATACGGCAATTACTTCTTGAAATTTTAGCACCGCTTACCCGTAGACCAATATTACGTTGCTTTATAGAATTTAGACCTCACGACGCCAGCTCCTCGCACTGCAAGCTCGCCTTGCGTTTTCGTTCAGACGGCGATCCGTCCACACGCCGCTATGGCGTCTCGTCGCCATCTTAGTCTTGAAGCGCGTCCGCTTCGCTCTCCGCCGCAATCGCTTCGAGGCTTAAAATTTCATCGACATCCTCCAGCTGCGCTACGCCGCTTCCGGCGATGCTTCTGATGCTTGCGTACATCGCGATCGCGCCGTCTCGCGCACGCACGATCTGCTTTTCGCGCTGTTTCCAGATGCGCTCCATCGCGTTGCGCTCCTTATTTAGGCTCTCTTGCATGCCGACGAATGCCGATACGATCGTCTTTATCTGGTTGGCAAACTCGGGCGAGGTTAGATAGTCGTAGAGCATCGCCGTTTTGCTATCTTGATTTTGCCCCGATCTTTTGGCAAACGCAAGCGCCACGACGTGTTCGCGCAAAACGGCGCAAAGCCCCTTAAATTCCTCAAACGAACAGATCCAGATGCTAGCATCGCTCGGCGCTTGATGCAGCCTAGGGCTGTGAGGCGGCATCTGCTCGGTTACGATAACGCCAATCTGCGCGCCCTCGCCTATCATATCGTCTTTGAGTTTGTCGATCCATTTGGGTTCGAAGCTTTTCGTGCGCTTGCTCTCGTATAAAATTTTACCGCAGCCCGCAAACTCCCTCGTATGAACCATCTGCACGCAGTCTGCGCCGCGCGCGCCTTTTTTTACCTCGTCTATCTCGTCCAAAGGAAAGTTTAGCCGCAGATACTCCTGCAGCGCAAGCTCCTGCACCTCGCCCTGAAGCTGCTGCGAGCCCACCTCCGAGCGGCGCTTGAGCTCGTTTATTTGACCGATCAGGCTTTGGATCTGCTCATCTTTTTGGCGGAATTTCAGCTCGTTTTCCTGCGAAATTTGTTTCGTTAGTCGTTCGCGCTCCATATTCATGCGGTTGGTTAGCTCGATCTCGGATTTGGCTTTATTCTCGGCCTCAAGCTCGCTAAATTTACGCTTCTGCGCCTCCATTTCGGCCTTTACTAAATTTAGCTCCGAAATTCTTTGCGATTTTTCTAGCAGCTCCTTTTGTAAAATTTCAAATTTCGCCGCGTTTTCGCTCTCGATCTGAGATTTTGCGAGCGCTAAAATTTTCTCCCGCTCGCTGTTTAGCGCGAAATCGGTCGCCGCTTTTACGCGCTGCTCGAATGCGTTTTCCTTCGCTTGCAGCTGCGCCAGATGCTTCGCATACTCCTCGCGCTTAGCGACGATCTCGGCTTCAAATTTAAGCGTAGCTTCGTTTTGCTGCTGCTGCCACTTTCGCTTCTGCTGCAAAATTTCATCTTCAAATTTAGCCTTGATATCGCGCTGTAGCGCCTCGTCTATATCAATCTGCGAGCCGCAGTGCGGGCACTTTACGTTAGCCATTTTTACTTCCCAAACTCTGCTCTTTCATCTTTTCAAATTCCTGCGAAATTTGGGCCGCATTGGGCTCATCCGCCATCTTATCGAGCACGGAGTTATAGCGATTTACGAGCAGTATCGCAAGCGCCGAAAAGCAAAAACCGGGCAGCAGCTCGTAAACGATCGCCGAAAGCCCCGATAATATCCAGCAAATGACCGTGATACCGCCTACTAGCATGCCTACTAGAGCCGAGAGCGCGCTCATTTTTTTAGAATACAGGCTGAAAAGAAGCACCGCTCCGAAGCTCGCGCCAAATCCCGCCCAAGCGTTTCCGACGACGTTTAACACCGTATCGTTTGAGCCAAACGCCAAGATCGCGGCGAGCGCGGCGATGATCACGACGGCGATACGGCTACTTAGCGTCTGCGTGCGCTCGCTCACCTCTTTTTTATAAAACGCGAAGATAAAATCCTTCGTAACGGCGCTCGCGCTTACCAAAAGCTGGCTTGAGATGGTGCTCATAATCGCCGCCAGCACCGCAGAGATTATGACGCCTAAGATAAATGGGTGAAAGAAAATTTTACCGAGCTCTAGGAAAATTTTTTCGGGATCGTCTATGCTAAAACTCTTTTGCGAAAAATACACAAAGCCGATCAGGCCGCTAAGCATCGCGCCTACTAGTCCTAGCACCATCCACGAAATTCCGATGCGACGCGCGCTATCAAGCTCGCGCGAGCTTCTAATCGCCATAAAGCGTACGATAATATGCGGCTGTCCGAAGTATCCGAGTCCCCAAGCAAGTAGGCCCAAAACGCCCAAGAAGCTTTGATTGTAAAATAGATCGAGGTGACTCGCGCCGTATAGCCGCACCTGTGCCAAAAAGGAGCTGTCCGCAGGGATCTGCAGCGCGCGGTAAGAAAACAAAGGGATCAAAATAAGCACCGCAAACATCAGTGCGCCCTGAAACGCGTCCGTGATTGCGACGGCCTTAAATCCGCCGAAAAAGGTATAAAACACGACGATTAAGATCGTAGCGACCGCGCCGTATGTAAAATTTAGCCCGAAAAAGCTCTCAAAGGTCTTGCCGCCTGCGATGATGCCGCTGCTAACATAGAGCGTAAAAAATATGATGATCAAAAGCCCGGAGATGATGCGAAGCGTCTTGGTGCGGTCTTTAAAGCGGTTTTCTAAAAAATCCGGGATCGTGACGCTGTCGCTTGCTACCTCGGTGTAAATTCTAAGCCTTTTGGCAAGAAATTTATAGTTGCACCACGCGCCCACGCAAAGTCCTAGGGCTATCCAGATATTGCAAATACCCGTTGCGAACATCGCGCCCGGCACCCCCAAAAGCATCCAGCCACTCATATCGCTAGCGCCTGCACTAAGCGCCGTTACGAATGGGCCCAGGCGGCGGTTATCGAGCAGATACTCGCTTAAGCTCGCATTCTTGTCATAATAATACCTACCTATAAAAATAAGCGCGCCGAAATATATCGCGATTGCGCAATAGGTCCAAAAGCTCATCGTTGCCTCCTTTTAAAAAAGCTAATTTTACTCTATTTCAAATAAAATTTTACTTTCGGAATTTAGCCAGATTTTAACGAAATTTTAGTATTCTTGCCATTTAAATTTTAAGAAAAAGGCGCCTTGGTTGAACGAGAAAATTTTAAAGGTCGTATTTGTTTTGACTGTAATCGCCGTGGGACTTTATTTCACCTATCCCGAACTGAGCGAAGCGCAAAAAATTTCATACGCCAAAAGCTACGGCATCACTCTTATTTTGACCTCCGGCGGCATCGTGATCGGTATCGCATTAGGATTTATGCTGGCATTTTTAAAATTTCTAAACAATAAATTTCTAAGCTTCATTATCGACGAATACGTGGATATCATCCGCGGAACTCCAATCGTTATCCAGCTGATGGTGTTCGTGTTTATTATCTTTGCTACGTGGAGCAATAATATCGCAGCTGCGATCTTTGCGCTGGGGCTTAATAGCTCCGCCTACGTAGCAGAGATCGTGCGCAGCGGCATAAATAGCGTCGATCGCGGCCAGATGGAAGCTGCGCGCGCGATGGGGCTAGGCTACGGCACCGCGATGAAAGAGATCGTCTTTCCGCAGGCGATAAAAAATATCCTGCCTGCGCTTGCAAATGAGTTTATTAGCCTATTTAAAGAGACCTCGGTCGTGGGTCTCGTAGCAATTACTGATCTTACGTTTTTTTCAAAAAGCATGCAGGCTGCGCTTTATACCGTCCAGCCGATACTTTTTGCTGCAGTACTTTACTATGCAAGCGTGAAATTTTTCTCGTTTTTAGTAAAAATGCTAGAAAGTAGGTTAAACCGCAATGATTGAAATATCAAATTTAACCAAATCCTACGGCAATTTATCGGTGCTAAAAGGAATTTCAAAGACCATAAATAAAGGCGATATCGTAGCAATCATCGGTCCAAGCGGCGGTGGTAAATCGACCTTTTTGCGCTGCTTAAATCTGCTTGAAATTCCAAGCGGCGGCACTATTAAAATAGACGGCGAGGATATTACCGATAAGCGCACTGATATTAATAAAATTCGCCGCAAGGTAAGCATGGTGTTTCAGCATTTCAACCTCTTTGCAAATAAAAACGTGCTGGAAAATTTAACTCTAGCGCCCATAAAAGCGGGCATTTATACTAAAGAACAAGCCTACGCAAAAGCAGAGGAGCTGCTGCAAAAGGTCGGTCTTAGCAATAAGGCCTATACTTATCCACACAAGCTTAGCGGCGGACAAAAGCAACGCATCGCAATCGCTAGAAGTTTGGCGGTAAATCCGGACGTGATTTTATTCGACGAGCCCACCTCGGCATTAGATCCAGAGATGATCGGCGAGGTGTTAGGTATAATGAAAGAGGTCGCCAAAGAGGGCATTACGATGCTTGTGGTAACGCACGAGATGGGCTTTGCACGCAATGTCGCGAATAGGATTTTTTTTATGGAGGGCGGCAAGATCGCTGTGGACGATACGCCTAAAAATGTATTTGAAAATCCGCAAAATCCGAGATTGAAAGAATTTTTAAATAAAATTTTAAACCACTAAAGGAGAGGGAAATGAAAAAATTTATGAGATTTTTAGTTGCGGGCGCTTTGCTTTGCGGTTCGCTAATCGCTAAAGACATCACCAAAGATACGCTCATCGTGGGCACGAACGCCGAGTATCCGCCGTTTGAGTTTGTGGATGAAAACTCCAAGGTTACCGGCTTTGATATGGATCTGGTAGCCGAGCTTGCCAAGCGCGCGGGCGTGAAATATGAAATTTTAAATATGAGCTTTGACGGGCTGATACCTGCGATTAAAAGCGGCAAGATCGATATGATCGCCTCGGGCATGAGCGCGACGCCTGCTCGCAAAAAGGCGATCGATTTCACAAATCCTTACTACAAGGTCGAAAATTTATACGTCAAACGCAAGGACGATAGCTCGTTAAATTCCAAAGCCGACTTGCAGGGTAAGCGCCTTGCCGCGCAGCTAGGCACCATCCAAGAGCTTGCGATCAGAGATATCAAAGGCGCCGAAGTTAGCGCTACGGAGAACGTTTTTGTAGCCGTCATGTCGCTTAAAAACAAAAAGATCGACGCGCTTTGCGTGGATTCATCCGTGGGCTACGAGTATCTTAAGAAAAATGACGATCTAACCGCATTTTTTAAAGAATCCGACGGCAGCGAGGGCTTTTCGATCGCATTTGATAAGGGTAAGTATCCCGAGCTACTCGCTAAATTTAACGCGGCGCTTGAGGAGATGAAAAAGGACGGAAGCTACGAAAAGCTTTTGGAAAAGTATAATTTAAAATAATCCGCAAAATTTAGGCGCAAATTCTGCAATAGGAATTTGCGCCGCCTAAGAGGAATCCTATGAAAAAGATATTTTTAGCACTTGCGATTTTGCTCTGCACGCAGAGCTTTGCGGAGCAAAAAGACAGATACGGCATCGCTGCGTTTGCAGGTCTTGGCGATGACGGCAGAACCTTTGTTTTTACCTTTAGAAAAGCTCAAAAAGATCGCTTCTTTCCCTGCGACTTAAAAAATTTAAACATAATCGCCGCGGGCGCTTCTAGGTGCATAACGGACGCTAAAGAGCTTAAAAAATTCGACAAAGAATATAAAAAAGCTCTCGAGTCTGTGATAAAACCAGGCAAGCGCTACTACGTAAATTTAATCGATCGCGGCAATGACGCCTATATTTGCGACGTAAGCGATCCTAAAAGTAATCTGCGATTGGACCTAGTAGCGGCGGGATTTGCCGTGCCAATAACCGATGATAGCGAACTTCTTTTAAAAGCCGCTGAGGAGGCCAAAGAGGCTAAGCGCGGAATGTATAGCGCAAAATTTTGGGATGTTACCAACTGCATCCTAAACGGCGTACCTATACCTAAAAAAGACGAGGATAGATGAGCGAAATTTATGCGCTTAGCGACGATGCCTTAACGCCGCCGCAAACTATCTTTTCGCAGATAGATGAAATTTTACGCTGCGGCGTAAAGCTCGTGCAGTATCGCAGCAAGCTCGCCGTGAGGGATGAAGCTTTAATCCGCTCTCTCATCGGCCTTTGCGAAGATTACGGCGCCAAACTCATCATCAACGACGATGCGACGCTTGCCAAAAAGCTCGGCGCGCACGGCGTGCATATCGGAAAGGACGACGGCGAGACGGCGCAGGTGCGTGAGTTTTTAGGCGCGAATAAGATCGTCGGCGTTAGCTGCTACGCTGGTCTTGCTCGCGCGCAAAAGGCCGAAGCGCAGGGCGCTAGCTACGTAGCCTTCGGCTCGCTAAGGCGCGGCAAAACAAAGCCTAATGCGCCGCTTTGCCCCGATGCACTCGTGCAAGAGGCGCGGAAATCTTTAAACCTCCCAATCGCCGTAATCGGCGGGATAAGCTTAGAAAATCTGGATGAAATTTTAGCTCTCAAGCCTGATTATATCGCGATGGTAGAGGCGATCTACAGGCCCGCTTCGATCACGCAGAATTTAGCAAATTTAAAGGAAAAAATGGATGAGTATATTTGACGCCGTGATTTTAGGCATCGTCGAGGGGCTGACGGAGTTTCTGCCCGTAAGCTCGACCGGACATATGATCCTGGCCGCAAAACTAATGGACTTGCAGCAGACCGATACGCTTAAATGCTTCGAGGTCGTTATCCAGCTAGGCTCGATCTTGGCGGTCGTTGCGATGTTTTATAAGCGGCTTTTGGTCGATTTTAAGCTCTGGTGTAAGCTCGTCGTGGGCTTCATCCCTACCGCAGCGATCGGATTTTTGCTCTATAAAAGCATCAAATCGCTATTCGCGCCGCAGACCGTCGCCTACGCGCTGATCGGCTGGGGTATTATTTTTATCGCGGTCGAGCTCTTTCGCAAGGCGCGCCCTAGAGAAGGCGAGCTAGAGCATCTGGATCAAATTTCATACGTTCAGGCCTTTATCATCGGGCTTTCGCAATGTTTTGCGATGGTGCCGGGCACTTCGCGCAGCGGTGCTACCATCATCGCAGGGCTTTTGTGCGGGCTAAGCAGAAACCTGGCCGCGCGCTTTAGCTTCCTACTCGCGATCCCTACGATGTTTGCGGCGACTTTTTACGACACCTATAAAAATTTAGACACCTTCGCGCAAAACTCCGACAATATCACGACCTTCCTCGTAGGCGGCGTAGTGGCGTTCGTCGTAGCGCTTGCGGCGATCAAGCTATTTCTAAGCTTCGTTTCGAAGTTTGATTTCATCCCGTTTGGAATTTATAGAATTCTAATCGGCATCGCATTTTTCATATTTGTATTTTAATACGCAAGGAATTTCATGAGCCTAGCAAAAAATATCGGCGCATTTTTAAAAGATAGATTCAGCCTCCTATCGGTATTCGGCGGCGCGGTGCTAAACGCATACGCGCTAGTTTTGGTATTAAATTTAGCGCTCGGGTTGCTTCTTATCGCGCGCGGCGGCGAGCTGCTCTCTGCGCAGGCGCTGTTTTTCGTGGCGTCTGCGATCTGCGGCGTGACAATAATTTTTTTCGCGCTTTACGCGCTTAGCTTTTACAGCGCCAGGCTATATAAAATTCTCGCCTTTGCGCTTCTGGCGATAAACGTAGCCTTCGCGATCGCTCAGATTTTTTTGATCTTTAGCTTGGAGCTTACCTACTCGCACGGCACGCTGGATGCGCTCGTGCAAACGACGCCCAAGGAAGCCTTCGAGTTCGCGCATGCGTTTTTAAATTTCAAGCTTATCGCGGCTTTTCTAGCACTTTTAATATTCGTCATCACAGCTCTTAGGCTTAGAGTGAGCCAGCGAGTGCGGATGAAGCTATGTCGCTCGATAAAGCTAGTCTTTCTGCTTAGCTTGCTTGTTTTTATCGCGCATGCGGCGTTTAAAAGCTACGTAGCCAAAAGCTCGAAAATGCGCGCCAGCATCATAATCGCGCTAAATAAAATTCCGATTTATAACTTTGCTTTCGTTACAAAGGATTATTTCGGCGCCGATTTTAAAAGCGTGCGCGAGCTGCAAGCGGGATACCAAAGCATTTACGCCTCACACTCGCATAAAACCACGCCAAACCGCATCTCAAACGTCGTTTTTATTATCGGAGAGAGCCTGCAGCGAAATTTTATGAGCCTATACGGCTACTATCTGCCCACCACGCCGAATCTGCAAGCGCTTGAGCAAAGCGGAAATCTAATCGCCTTTAGCGATGTCGTCTCGCCGGGTGCCAAGACCAACGACGTGCTAAAATACGTGCTAAATTTCGGAAATTACGAGAGCGAAAAGCAGCGCCCGTGGAGCGCCAACCTCGACATCGTAAATCTCGCGCGGCTGGCAAACTACGAGACCTTTTGGATCAGTAACCAGGAGCGCTACGGACAGTGGGCGGTCGCAAGCGGCGCGAGCGCGCAGATGACGGATCACTCGGACTTTACGAACCAGATCCCGGTTTACAAATACGCCTACTCGCTCGACGAGGTCATGCTTCCGAGTATAAAAAATTTCAAATCGGGCGTGAAAAGATCGCCTCTTGCGCGCAAGGACGAAAGCTCCGCCGCAGAGGTAAACGGCACGCAGAAAAAGGATAAATTTTTCATCCTTCATCTGATGGGCTCGCACCCAAGCTACGAGTTTCGCTATCCAAAAAGCTTTGCTAAATTTAGTGCCGAGCAGATCTCGCGCGAGCCGCTTGATGAGGGACAGAAAAAAGAGCTCGCGCACTACCTAAATACCGTGGCTTACAACGATTTTATAGTAAGCGAAATTTATAAAATTTTCGCAAACGACAACACGCTGATAGTCTATTTCAGCGACCACGCTCAGAGTCTTTATCAATACCGCGGCAAGCTGATCCACGGCGGCATCAATCGCTTCACGCTCGAAATCCCGCTGATTTTCATGGCGTCGGATAAATTTAAAGAGCAAAACGCTGATCTTTGGGCGCGTATCGCGGCAGCCAAAGACAGGCCGTTTTTAAACGACGATCTCATCCACGCGATTGCAGAAATTTTAGAGATGACCGAGCTGCCCGAGTACGATCCCTCTCGCTCGGTGATCAATGCTGATTTTAACGCCTCGCGTCCGCGCATCATCGAGGGGGTCGATTACGATAAGGTTTATAGGCTGCAGAAGGAATTTGGCGAGTAAATTCGGTGAAATTTTGCGCCTTTTAGCAGCGCAGAATTTCGCCTCTTAAAATTTACGCTCTTATTTACAAGCGGCTTGCGCCTTAATTTAGCTTTCGGACGGGCGCGGTCGCGTCAATTTACGCCGCCACGAGCTCTGCGGTAAAATTTCTCGCCGCGTAAGTCTGCCGAGTAAAATTCAGCTTTGTAAAATTTCAAAATTTTGCGGCTAAAATTCCACGGCGCAGAATTTTCCATGCGTTCACGAAATACAAAAATTGCGAAGCTCATTCGAATAGCGAAATTTTGAAATTTCGGAATTTTAAAATTTGGCGGTGTAAAATTTATCCGCGCGGCACGGAATTCTACCGCTCAAATTTCACGGCGCAAAATTCCTCAGCACAAAATTTACCGCCAGAATTCAGCTCACAATTTAAAATTTCAAAATTCTAAGCCGCGAAATTTTATGCCGAAAAATTTTACGTTCCAATCGGCACGGAGTATCTGCTGCCCGAGCCGCGCATAAAATTCTACGCTTTAAAATTCCAAGCCATAAAATTTTACGCTGCGAAATTACACCGACAAAATTTTATGTGGCAAAATCCCGCGCCGTAAAATTTAAAAGCGGCTCTTGCTACAAAATTTCGCGAGCTCAATTTATGCTGCCGCAGCGATATTTGCCCGCTACGAAGGTGATTTTATCGCGGATCTGAGCGATCTGTCTTAGCGCCTCCGCTAAGAAATCCACGTCGCTTTCGTCGTGGATGAACGAGAAGCTGGCCCGCACCCAAGCGGGTTTGCGCGAGATTTCGGTATCGGGCTGTAAGCCGAGCAGATCAAAGCCGTAAGGCGCGGCACAGTCACAGCCTGCGCGGGTCTGGATCTCAAATTTCTGCCCGAGCACCCCGGCTAGCGCGTCTGCGCCGAGACCTTGCATATTAAAAGCAAAGATCGGCACGCGCGGCGCGGTGAGATTGCCGTAAATTTCAATCTCGGGGATTTTTGAAATTTCGCTTATGAAGTGCTTGCAAATCGCCTCTTCGCGCGACTTGATCGCCTCTAGCCCCGCGCTTTTGCGAAGCTTTAGAGCGAGGTATGCCCGCACCAGCGCGATGATGCCCGGCGTGCCCGCTTCCTCCAAGCGCTCCTTGTCGATTATAAAGCGCTGCGT
>CAUSCW010000007.1:0-56163 GCA_963530195.1 uncultured Campylobacter sp. | reverse complement strand
TCTCCCCCTTAAATTTCTCAATCTGCGCTAGCACGGTGTGAGCCGAGTTGCTTTGTGCGAGACTTGACGTGCCTTTATCAAACGTAAGCACGTTTACGCAGCCGTGCTGGCAGAGGCTTTTCTCGCCCCAAACCTCGGGATCGTACCACGCGCCCTCGCAGATCGCTGCGACGCGCTCGGGCACGATGTCGGTAACGAGCACGCCCGCTAAAATTTCGCCGCGATCGTTGAAAACGCGCACGATGTCGCCGTTCGCAAGCCCGCGCGCTTCGGCGTCTTTTGGATTGATAAGCACCGGCTCTCTGCCGCTAACCTCGGCGAAATTTCTGATGATCGAGTTGTTTAGCTGACTGTGCAAGCGGTAGCGAGAGTGCGGGCTTACGATATGAATCGGGTATTTCGCCGTCTTTTTCGCATCCCCCAGCCACTCTTTCGGCTCGATCCAAGTAGGCATCGGCGGGCAGTCGGCATAGCCCATCTTAGCGATCGTTGGTGAGTAAAGCTCGATCTTGCCAGATGGGGTGCCTAGGCGGTTTTTGGCGGGATTTTCGCGGAATGCCGCAAGGCGCGTGTATAGCGCGCTGCTCTCGTCGTCCTTTTCAAAGCGCACGAAGCCTTTGTCGTAAAATTCCTCAAAGCTAGGCATCGTTATATTTAGACCTTTAGCTTGCTCTACGGCATCGGCGTAGAATTCCTTCATCCATCCTAGCTCATCCTTGCCCTCGCTAAAGACCTCGCCATATCCCCAGCGCTTGCAGATCTGCTCGCAGATCCAAAAGTCGCTCTTGCTCTCGCCCATCGGCTCGATTGCGGGCCTGTAAGCGACTATATATTCGCCCGTAGCGCCAGTTTGGTTGATGTCGTTTCTCTCGACCTCGACGGCCACCGGAAGCACGATGTCGCTAAGCTTTGCCGTGCTCGTCCAGTAAGGCTCGGCAGTGATAACGGTGTCGAGCTTACGCCACTGCTTGACGATATTATTCACGTCTTGATGGCGCGTAAACATCGATCCGCACGCCATATACGCGACTCTCATATGCGGCAGCTTGATCTTGGTGCCGTCATAATCGATCTGCTTGCCCGGATGCTCCAGCGCCTCTATGCTGCGAGAGGACGGGATGGTGATATTTTTCGCGTTTTTCCAAGGCGCAGAGCCCGTATTTTCGTATTTTTCATCTATGCGCGTGCTAAGTCCCTTTAAAATCGGAGCTACCTTATTCGTAGCGCCCGCAGAGTCGTAGCCCAGGCTAAATTCAAAGCCGAGACCCTCCTTGCCGATATGTCCTAGCATAGCATTAAGCGCCACGAGCGCCCAGAAAGGCTGCTCGCCGTGATCTGCGCGCTGCAAACCGCGACCGATTAGGATCGTGCTCGGCTCCTTTGCAAGCGCCGTAGCAAATTTCGCAATAGCCTCCTCGCTAAGCCCGCAAATTTTGCTCGCCCAAGCTGCGTCCTTTACGATTTTATCGCTCTCGCCTAAAAAATACGCTTTAAATTTATTAAATCCGACGGTGTATTTTTTGATAAATTCCTCGTCGTAGAGGTTGTTCGTAAAGAGATAATGGCACATACCGATGATGAGCGCGGTGTCGGTGTTTGGGCGCACGATGATATCTTCGCTGCCGAAGTAGCGCGCAGTGTCGTTTCTCATCACGTTTACGCTGTAGGTTTTGATGCCCGATTTTTTAAGCTCTTGCATGCCGATATAGCCGTCGTGCGTAGGCGGAATGGATGAAATTTGATTGGTTACCGCAGGATCAGTCGCCCAGAATACGACGTTTTTGGCGTTTTTGACGATCGCTTTCCACGTAGTAGGCGCGTCGTAAACGGCGCTTGAGCCTAGCACGTGAGGCATAATAACGAGCCCCGCGCCGGTCGAGTAATCGCCGCTTTCCTCTACGTAGCCGCCTAAAATTTTAAGCATTCGGTGCGCTACGGTGCGTCCCCAGCCGATCTTGCCGCTGCCGCCCCACCAGTAGCACTCGCCGTAGATCGCCTCGGCGCCGTATTTGTCGAAATTTTCTTTTAAGGCCTTCGCCGCTAGATCAAGCGCTACGTCCCAGCTAACGCGCACGAACTCCTCTTTACCGCGCAGTTCGCTCTTTGCCGCGCCTTTAGCCTTCAGATAGCTTTTGCGCACCATCGGATAGAGCACGCGGTTTTCGTTTTGGATATTATCGGGCAGGCTGTAATTCATCGTATTTGGAAATTTATCGCCTTCGAAATCGCTTACCGAAACGATCTGCGACGAGTTTAAATTTAGCCAAAAAGGACCGAATCTATTCGCGCCGAATACCTTTTTGTTATCAAAAATCGTCTGCGTTACTCCCTCAATCCTGCTAGCGCTTGCTGCGCTTGCGCCTAAAATCCCTGCCTTTAAAAAGTCTCGCCTTTTCATCTGATCTCCTTTATCATTCAGGTTTTTTTGCGTTGTGTTGTAGGTATTTTATGATCAAATTTAGCTCGTCGCCCTCAAGCGCTACGTAGTTTGCATTGATCATCTCTTGTAAATTTGCAGGCCACTGATTTGCCGTGAAGCTCTTTGGCTCATGCAAGCGGTGACACGCTGAGCAGATCTGCTCGTAGTTCGTCTTTGCCTCCGCATAAAGAGCCTTAGCGTCCTTGGCTACGGCATCCGAACTGATCTCATAAATCCCCTCGGCTTCGTACCAGATCTCGCCGTAATCGTCCTCGAGCTTTTTGCCCTTTTTAAAATTCGCTTCGGCTTCATTCGTAAAAATCGCGTAAATTTCAGCCTCCTTCATATTTTTTTGTATTTGAAGCTGATAGTTTTCGCTCACGACGCCTTTAATTTTAATCTTGGCAACGCCACCTTCGCTGGATATCACCTCGATCGGCGTTAAAATTTCAGCCTCGCCGATTGCTTTGCCGTCTTGCGAGATCGTAGCGGTTTTAGAGATCACCTCGCCGCCAAAAAGCGAACACGCACAGATAAATGAGATAAAAATTTTCCTCATAAAGTATCCTTTCTAGGTTGTCTTTAACGCGAATTATAAATCAAAGATAAATTTAAATTTGTCGCGATTGCGACGAATTTATCCTTTTTATGTAAAATTTACGTGAAATTTTATGCAAAGAGCTGCTATGATAGATAGACTAAATAACGATTACAGCGAGAAATTCGACTTTTTAAGCAGGGAGCGGATTGCTAAATTTAGGCGCGAAAGCTACGCTCGCGGCGACGTGATCTACGCGCAGAAGTTTAAATTTATCATTCTGCTGCGTGGCAGGGCGAAGCTAAACTGCTACGAAAACGGCAAGGAATTTATCTTTAGCTTCGTAAAAAGCGGCGCCTACGTCTGCTTGGATAAAAACACGAGCCTTGAAATTTTAAGCGACTGCGAGACGCTGCAGATCAATATCTCGGAGCTTTTCGGGTTGCTTGGAGACGAGTTTTCAAGCTCGATCATAAACGCGCTTATCAAAAATATCTACTCGCAGCGAATTTTAATTAAAGAGATCGTCTTTGCGAAAATCCAGACGCGAATTTTAAATTTTCTAAATCGCATCGCAAACGCCGATAAGATCGTGGAGCTTCCCTTTAATATAATGACGCTTGCAAGCCTGCTTGGCGCGCCTCGCCAAAACGTCTCTCAGGCAATTACGAAGCTCGTAAACGACAAAAAGATCGTGAAATTAAAGGGCAATAGGATTAAAATTTTATAGTTTGGATCTGCGCGGCGGATCTAAATTTAAACATAAAAAGCTGTTTTAAGCGGAACCGCCTCATAAGACAAAGGGCTAAACCCAAAATGGGATTAGCCCTAAATTTAGCTTATTTGCGAAGCTTATGTATGTGTTGCAAAGCTATGGATTAAAAAATCGAGCCTCTGCTTGCGGGTCGCAACGGATCGTCTCCAAAGCGGTTGCCTCCGTTAGTGCCTTGCTGGATAAAAAATACGATCAATACTACCGGGCCTATTATCGGGACAAAAATTAACAGATAAAACCAGCCGCTTCTATCGGTATCGTGCAGACGCCTTACCGCCACGGCGATAGAAGGTAAAAGTATTGCCAATAAAAAGATTGAGTTAATGAAACCGATCATTCTACCGGAACTCGTAACGGCATAGGTGCCTAAAAAGCCATCCAATACTAACGTTACGATTCCTAAAAGTGCCACAAATAATGCAAACCACCAGTACTCTGAACGTGGTGCACGCCCCTCAAAATTGCAATAATTTTCTTTGAGACAAGTGCGAACAGACTCTATAAAAGTCATTTTCAACTCCTTTTGAAAAAATAGGGTAAATTATATAACAATGGCACTTAAATTTGTCCTTTGTATTGATTAAATTTTAAAATTTACCTTCGCCGCCGCGCTGTCTGGCAAATAAATTAAAATTTATCTTGAATAGACTTAATAGCGAGCTGTTTGATAAGCGGAGGAGAGTAGATTAGGCGGAACAAATTTTGCTTTTTCGCTCGCGTTAAATGACAAAGTAGGGCGGCTGCGGCTGGCGCAATTATAATAGCGATTTTATCCGCTTGCCACGCCGTAGCTGCTCAAATTTTAAAATTTACTTCTCTTTGCGGCTTAAAATTTTAGAAATTTTTGCAGCGTCGTAAGTTTTTGCCTGCACTTTTAGAAACTCGCAAAGCCCCTTCTGCTTGCAAAGGCCGTGAACGAGCAAAAACTCCGCCGTCATCTCGTCATCCAGCACCACAGCTACTTTGATAAGCGTTTCGATCTCCTTTTTATCGATGCTTGCAAAGCTTTGGAATTTTAAAATTTCGTCCAAATAGCATAATCTCCCATCGCGGAATTCTTTAAATTTGGTGCCCGCGGCAAACTCCCTCGCAGCAAGCGGCAGCGCCTCCTTATATCCGAGAATAGAAACGTTGTTATCGCTTAAAAATATTAATTCGCTGCCCGCAACCGAGCCGACCACGTCTTTCGTATCTCGCGCGCCGTTTGCGATCAAAAACTTAAATGCCTCGAAATTATCGTTTGCCGCGGCATCTCGCAGCAGCCCGCTAGTCTTGGCGTTCGCGCCGTTTCGCACCAAAAGCTCTAAAAGCCGCATCGCATCGGCGCTATCAAAGTGATAAAGCTTCGCCATCTCGCCGCTAAATTTCGAGCCGAAAAAGATCGCGAGCTTTAGCGGCGAGAAATAACCGCCATCTCCGCCGTAATTGAGATTTGGTTTAAATTTAAGGATTTTTTCTATCCGCTCGAAGTCAAATTTTGAATTTCGCAACACCTTCGGATTAAAAATGAAAGCGGTGAAAATTCTATCTTTAAACTCCCCGAGATCCTCGTCGATCCTGCCCCTGTTTTGCGCCGCGAAGGCTAAAAGTGCGTCCAAGCCCGCATCGATCTGCGCATCACTAGCATTTTCATCGTAAAAAATTTCAAAATTTGGCTGCGGCAAATTTGACGCCACCTGCTGCGTAGTAGAAGCCGCCGCATCCTCTTTAGCGGCGCCGAAAGCGCAGCCCGCAAGTAAAAGCCACAAAAAGATAAAATTTTTCATATCATCCTTTCCATAAATTTTGTGCGATTATATCAAATCTAAGGCTAAATTTAACGGCGTCTTGAAATTTCATAAAAAGCAAACGGCAAATAAATTTAGCCCAAAAAAGCGCCTTTTGATTTTAATTTCGCTAGAATTAGGCATAAATAACCTAAACAAAGGAGCGGCAAATGAAACTACTTTTTACTTTGATCTTGCTTTGTGCGGGGCTTTTTGCAAACACACTGCAAGAGATCAGAAATAGCGGCGTCATTAGAGTAGGCGTCAGAGACGGCAGACCGCCTTTTAGCGAGATTAGCGGTGGTAAATTTGAAGGCTTTGAGATCGAGCTTGCCAATGCGATCGCAAAGGCGATTTTCGGTGCCAAACAAGGCGAAGTACAGTTTGTCTCTCTAAGCGCCGCCGATCGCGTCTCATATCTAGTCAATAATAAAGTCGATATAGTTGCAGCTACCTTCGTCATCGATTCGGCGCGCAAAAATCATGTAGACTTCTCGATGCCGTATTTTTCGACCAATCTCGGCGTACTAACTCGCAAAGCGGACGCCATCAAAGATATATCGCGTTTGCGCGATATGAGGCTCATAACCGAAGAGGGCACGACCGTAGATAATTACCTCAAAAAAGAGAAATTTAGCAACGTAAGCTACTGCAAAAGCACGAGCGAATGCTACGCGATGATCCGTGACGGCAAAGCCGACGGATACGTCAATCTAAATATCACGGTGCTAGCCTACGCCGTCGTGGACGATACGCTCGAAGTGCCGTTTCAAAACTTCGGCAAGCCCGATTTCATCGGTATTGGCGTGCAAAAAGGAAATAAGGAGCTACTTGATTTTATCAACGCAGAGCTTGTAAAACTAAGCAAAGAGGGCTTTTTCAAAAAGGCTTATCAGGACACCTTCGAGCCTTTTTACCGCGGTACGGCGGATAAAAAATACTTCCTTTTAGATGGAATTTATGACTTGCTATAAAAGCGAGCTAGAAATTAAAATATAAAATTTATCGAAGGCAGTTTGCATAACGAATAAATCTTGGGATTTAAAATTTAGCGAATTTGCGAAATTTTAAATCCCCGATTCGCCCCTAAATTTCAAACTTGCATACGCGCGGTGATTGAATTTTAAACCGCTTGCATTTATTTTCTCTAAAATATATAGTGCTATAATTAGTTCAAAACTAAAAAGTAGGGGGCTTTTTATGAGATTACTTTTTATTTTAGCCTTATTTTGCGCTAGCATTTTTGCAAATACACTAGATGAAATCAGGCAGGCAGGTGTTATCAGAGTGGGCGTGCGCGAAGGTCGTCCGCCGCTAAGCGAGTCTAATAACGGCAAGTTTGAGGGCTTTGAAATCGAGCTTGCTAGCTCAATCGCCAAAGACATTTTCGGCGATAAAAAGGGCGAAGTGCAGTTCGTAGCCGTAACCGCAGGCGATAGAATCCCGTTTTTGAAAAATAACAAGGTCGATATGGTTATCGGCACCTTTATGATTACGCAAGAGCGTAAGAAGCAGGTGGATTTCTCACTGCCGTATTTATCGGTAAATTTTGGCATTGTAACGCGTAAAGAGGATCAAGTGAAGGACTTCGCACAGGTTCGTGATATGAGAATTTCAATCGAAAAAAATCCCAACGGCTCGATGACCGAGCGCTATTTGCGCAAAGAGAAATTTAGCAATTTAGTTTACTGCAAAAATACCTCCGAGTGCTATGCGATGATGAAGGACGGCAGAGCCGACGGTTACGCAAACGACAACATCATCGTCCTAGCCTACGCCGTCGTGGACGATACGCTCGAAGTGCCGTTTAAAAACCTAGGCGCGGCGGAATTCTTAGGCGTCGGCGTGCAAAAAGGCAATCAAAGCTTGCTTGATTTCATCAATGCCGATCTAATTAAGCTAAGCAAAGAAGGCTTTTTCAAAAAGGCTTATGAGGACACTTTTGAGCCGTTTTACCGCGGCACTGCGGATAAAAAATACTTCCTTTTAGACGGAATTTATAATATGCTTTAGGTCTTAGAATTCTAAGGCGCGGGATTTTGAAATTTCAAAATTCCACTTCGCACGCGGCGAGTAGATATTCTGAAACCTGCAAATTTTGAAATTTTAGTAACCAATAAATTCCGTAAAATTTTAAATTTTATCTTACGCTCGGTTTAAAAGCATCTATTCCATTCGGAGCAAAATTCCACGCTACGATAGAATTTTAAAATTTTACGCACGACGAAATTTTAGAATTTTACCCGCACCAAGAATTTTAAAATCCCATTCTGCAACAGAATTTCGTAGTTCAGGGCTTTTGCGCTGCGATAAAATATGGAAATTTATCGTGTGATATAAAATCCCCCAGATAAGCGCGATAAATTTAAAAGGATAAAATTCCGCGTAAGGCGAAACCTAGCTCTCAGCAAAAGCGCAGTCGCCGCAGATGCTATTTTAAGCTTTTAGCGTTAAATTTTACTCAAACGCCTTGTAGTGCGCCTCGTCGGCGAATTCTAACATCTCGCGATCGCCCCTGCTGTCGCCGTAAGCGATGATGCGATCGAAAGCCTGCACGTCGTATGCCGCGCGCACGCGAGCGACCTTTTGCGCGCCGTAGCAGTTCTGCCCCTCGATCTCGCCCGTGATCATGCCGCCTTTGCGCCGTATTTTAGTGCCTAAAAGCTCCAAGCCCTGAGCGTCGCACCACGGACGCAGCCAGTCTTCGAGCGAGGCGGTAACGATGACGACCCTATCGCCCGCGGCTTTATAGCTTGCGATCTTGTCCATCGCGCTTTGTTTTAAGATATCTTCGATGTGGGTGGTGGAGTATTTTTTGCAAATTTTATCAAATTTATCGGCGCTCATGCCTGCAAAAAAGTAGCCCAAGAGCTTTCTACGCGTAAAATTATTGCTCGCAAGACCTAGCTTATACGCCGCTAAAATAGGCGATAGCACCAAAATCCCGCGAAAAAATTTCTTAAATCCGACTACGTAGGCGACGAACTCAAGTAGCGAATCATCGCGCGTGATCGTGCCGTCAAAGTCGAATAAAACAAGATTCATTGCCTCTCCTAGCAAAATTTTAGCAGCGCAAATTTTAAAATTTGCCTATAAAAAAGGCGTGAAATTTAAAAGCTAAATTTCACGCCGAATTTTAAAATTTCATCTAAAAATTCTATTTTTTCGCCATTCGTCTGCGCGTCGTAGGGTCTAAGTATCGCTTGCGCACGCGGATATTTACGGGCGTAACCTCCACAAGCTCATCCTCCTCGATCCACTCCAGCGCGCGCTCTAAATTTAATGCTCGCGGCGGCACGAGCTTGATCGCATCATCGCTGCCGCTGGCGCGGACGTTGGTTAAATTTTTACCCTTGATCGGATTGACGTCCAGATCGTTCGGGCGGCTGTGCTCGCCGATGATCATGCCCAGATAGACCTTCGCCTGCGGAGCGATAAAAAGCACGCCGCGATCTTGTAGGTTCCACAGGCTGTATCCTAGCGCCACTCCGTTTTCCATGCTCACGAGCGCGCCGTTTTGTCGCTTCTCGACCGCACCGATGAAAGGGCGGAATTCTAAAAAACTATGATTCATCACCCCTTCGCCGCGAGTATCGGTCAAAAACTGCGAGCGAAAGCCGATGAGACCGCGCGCCGGGATCTCAAACTCCATGCGCGTCTGCCCGTCGCCGGTAGGATTCATCACCTTCATCTCGGCCTTTTTGCGACCGAGCTTTTCGATGACGGTACCAGTGCAATCATCAGGCGCGTCGATAACTAGATGCTCGAAAGGCTCGCATTTGATGCCGTCGATCTCTTTGATGATGACTTCCGGGCGCCCGAGGCAAAACTCAAAGCCCTCGCGGCGCATATTCTCAGCTAAAATCGTGATCTGCAGCTCGCCGCGGCCGCTTACTTTAAATTTACCCTCGCCCGCGTTTTCATAGCGCATCGCGATGTTGGTTTTCATCTCCGCTTCCAAGCGCTCGTCGATCTTATTTGAGGTTACGAATTTGCCCTCCGTGCCGGCTAGCGGTCCGTCATTTACGCTAAAAATTACGCTAAGAGTCGGCTCTTCGATATGCAGCGCATCAAGCGGGATCGGATTATTGGGATCGACGATGCTATCGCCTACGTCAAGCGCGTCAAATCCCGCAATCGCCACAATGTCACCGGTACCCGCCGCATCAATGTCAGCGCGCTCAAGCCCGTTAAAGCCGATGAGCTTTGAAATTCTGCCGTTGATATGCGTGCCGTCGGCTTTGGCTAGCATAACGCTTTGATTTTTGTTTATCGTGCCGTTAAAAATTCTAGCGATGCCAATCTTTCCAACGTAGTTGTCGTAATCGAGCGTAAAAACCTGCAGCTGCAAAGGATTATCGTCGCTACCACTCGGAGTAGGGACGTGAGAGATGATCGTCTCAAAAAGCGGCTTCATGTCGGTGCTCTCATCGCTCAGATCGTATTTTGCATAGCCGTTTTTAGCAGCGGCATAGATAACTGGAAATTCCAGCTGCTCGTCGTTTGCGTCAAGCGCTACGAAAAGATCAAAAATTTCATTTACTACGCGGTCCGGATCGGCTGCAGGCTTGTCGATCTTATTTACGACTACAATCGGTCTAAGTCCCAAAGATAGCGCCTTTTTCACGACAAATTTCGTCTGCGGCATAACGCCTTCTTGCGCGTCGACGAGCAAAAGTACGCCGTCTACCATTTTTAACACGCGCTCGACCTCGCCGCCGAAATCGGCGTGGCCCGGAGTGTCGATGATATTGATTTTAACGCCGCCGTAGTGGATGGCGGTATTTTTGGATAATATCGTAATGCCGCGCTCGCGCTCTATGTCGTTGCTGTCCATCACGCGCTCGCCGACTTCTTGGTGATTACCAAAGGTGCCGGATTGTTTTAAAAGCTCATCTACGATAGTAGTCTTTCCGTGATCGACGTGCGCGATAACCGCGATATTTCTGATATTTTCCAAATTTCTCTCCGTTTATAATTTCAAAAACTGATGATTATACTAAAAAAATTCTTAAGATAAAAATTTACGAGTATTCTTTGACTTCGCAGACAAAAAACTCATACACGCGCTGTTGGATTAGCGCATCCTCGTCATCATCTCCAATCAAACGGCGTAGATGTGAAAAATCAATTTTTTTGATATATTTTTTGTTATTTTTGATATCTCTGTCGATCTCTTTTAGAAGCGAGTCTAAATTTAAGCTTTTATAGGTTTTCGCCTTTAAGATATACTCTTTTACGATAGAGACTAGCACGCCGATGCGCTGCTCATCACCCGGATAAATTTCGCCAGCTATATCTTTGATCGCGTCGTAATCCTCGTCGGTCTGCTTCTTTTTGGCAAGTAGCATAGCGGCAAAAATTTTGGCTCTAAACTCGATAGAGCGATGATGAGGGATAAAAACCTCGCGAAATACGGATAAAAGATGATTTTTGAAATTCATTTATAACCTTACTTTAAGAAACATTTCCATATAATCTCGATCGCCCTTTCTTAGACCTGTGCAATGCTTTTTTTAGGCACCGCTTCAGGGTAGGAATACAGCAGAGCACTTAGATCTCGCATGTGCCGCAGCCATCTGGGAAGGGGTTTTATAAATCGATCCTATTAAGTCCGAAATGCTCTTTGAAATCCTCGCAAACACTCTGAAAATCGACGCCTTCAATTTTCGGCTTGGCTTTGAAAAACTCTAGCATCGAATTATACCCGCTAAGCAACTCCTTGCTTTTCACGCCGTAACTGATCGAAATTCCAGCCTCAAAAAATGCCGCTAGTTTGTCGCAATACTTAAGTGCCTTGCCGTCGATTGCACGAAATTTATCTTCATTAAACATCTTTAGGCTACCCTCTGCAAATTTAGGCTCCTTGCCTAGCTCGAAGGTGCGGTTTTCAAACTCGTCTTTTATAAATTTACTGCCCTCTTTACGGATACCCAAAATATAGCTAAAATCATCTCTCATATGCTCGGGCACGAATGGTAAAATTTTATCGTCTATTAGCCGCATCTCATATTCGCTAATGATGTCGCTAAGACCCTTGACGCCGTATTTTACGGGGCTAATGATGTCGCGAGTGAGGCTTTCTGGTAGATCGTGAAATAGCGCGCAGAAAAAATTATACGCCGTGCGCGAGCGGCACGCACCCACTTCAAGCGAGAAAAAGTAGCTTAAAATCGCGACTACAAGCATGTGTCCTAACACCGATGTCTCAGGGATGCGTGGCGTCTGTGCCCAGCGTTTTTGAAAACGAAGTCTGCCACTAAGATCAACTATGCGGGCAAGTTTTTTGTTCATAACGATCTTTCGCACGCCGATTAGCTCATAATAATCCTCGAGCTCCTCCTCGACCTTGGATTTTAGCTCCTCGATATCGTTTAAAAACTGGCTCGTTTGATATACGATATTAAATTCCCACCGCGTAGAAAGGTAGCTTGCCGCCTTTAAGATCACGGCTTCTTTTTTATGATCTTTGGAATTTAGATATTTTTTAAATCGCTCGAAAAAGGCGCCGTTTTGAATAGGCAAAAGATCGCTTTCTAGGACGCTTAAGACCCATTCGTTAATCTTTTTTTTCTTGGTTTTTTGTATCTGATGAAAGACGTCCGGGCGGATGTCGGTCACGACGATGCGCGCTAAAAACTCGAAAATCCCCGCTTCTATCACGTAGTTGATATCCACGTCGCGCTCAAAGCTAGCGATAAAATAGGCGATAATAAATTTATGCGCCTGCTTGTCGAGCTCGACTAAACTCACCATCTTTGGATAATCGTTCCAGCGGCTAATGCTTGCGGATTTAAAAATTTGTTCGACTAAATTTGAGCTTATCATCGGTAAATTTGATCCGAATTTATTTCGATTACCGTGTGGACGTTGCCGCGCGGATTAAAATCGCTCGTGATTTTTATAAATTTAGGCTTTAACTTACTTTGCAGCGCGCCGTAAATTTCATTTATACTATCCTCGTGGCTGATGTAGCGATCCATAAAGGAATTTATGTAAATTTTAATCGCTTTAAGTTCAACTACGAGCTTATCGGGGATATATTCCAAATAGATCGTCGCAAAGTCCGGATAGCCAGAGCGCGGGCAGCGGCAGCAAAACTCGGGTAGGGTAATTTTTATCAAATAATCACGCTCCTGTTTATTGGGCCAAACTTCTAAATTTTCGATGTCAAATTTCTCAATTTCCTCTTCGCCGTATCTCACTATGATCTCCTTAAATTCGATATATCATTCGGTTTTTCGACGCAAAATCCCTGAATATAATCGATACCCATTTTATAAAGTTTCATTTGAAATTCCTGCTTATCTACAAAGCGCATTATGGTTTTAACGCCCGATTTTGCGCAGGCTTCGTTGATGCCTATAAATATATTTTTAATCTTTTCATCGTCTAAATTTTTGTTAAATTCTATATCATAAACGATAAAATCCACTTCTAAAAATTTTAAATATTCAAAGCTTGCATTCGAGCCGCCAAACTGCGACAGCGCGAAGCTAAATCCGAGTTCGCAGAATTTAATTAAAATTTCATCAAAGCGCTTAATCTCCGAATAGATAAGCTTTTCGTTAAACTCAAACACGATCTTTTTCGGATCGATTAGATTATTATCGATAAGCTTTAAAATTTCATTGCGAAACTCATTATTTCGTAGGGTCTGAGGCATAATCTCGATAAAAATTTTAGCGTCGATATCTTTAAAATAGATGATCCTAGAAATCTGCCTCATCATCGAAATATCGTATTTAATATCGTAATGATTTAGAAGCAAAATATCTAAAATTCTACTTTTTGTAATCTTTTCGCCGCTTCTTAGATCAAGCTTCGGAATTAAATTTATATGAGATTTTACCCCATTTTTATCTGCGACGCGCTGATATTTAAAACTGAAATTTTCACTATCGATCGCTTCCATTACATCGGCAGAAAATACGTCAATTAATACTTTCTCTACATCAATAGCCTTCTCGCCATGCTCTTCGTCGTCCAGGTGATTGATCTTATAAAATAGCGCATTTACGATATTATTTAGATTACGATCATAGGAGCTTGGAAGCATCGTAAATTCACTTTTTATCTCTACGTTTTTAATCGTCTGGCTTAAAATTTTATGCTCAAACATCCGTAAAATATGACTTAAATTTGTAGCCTTTGATTCTACTCCGAATACGAAGTAGCCGTTTATAAAGCGCCCGATCGGAAGGTCCTTAAAACCCTGCTCCGCCATAAAATTTGAAAGTTCCTTACAATACTCGTATAAAATTTCATCGCCGTTTTTATAGCCGTATCGATCGTTTATGTCGATGATATTTTTAATTCGTAAAAGAACAATATTTATTTGACGATTTTTGGCTAGATCATTGCTTAAAATTTTCTCGATCTCCTCGCGCACGAACACATGCGTAACGGGATCGATCAGCGTCTTTTGAAAGCCGAAATAAATTTGATAAATAACATAATAAACATAGCAGATTAAAAGTATCAAAAATAAAATTACGTCGTCAAATTTAAACTCGCCGTTTCGAAACAAAATAATTCCGAAAACAATCAAAACGCAGGTAAACGGCACCGAAATTTTAAGCGCCGTTATGAAACGATTTTCGCGCTCTTTGGTCTCACTAAATAAAACAGACATTATATATCCAAGTGTTTAACGTCTTTGGCATGGTCTTGAATGTAATTCCTACGCGGTTCAACCTCGTCACCCATAAAAAGATTAAAGGTATCACTAGCACTTTGTGCGTCTGCAATGCTAATTTTTAAAAGCCTTCTATTTTCAGGGCTCATAGTGGTTTCCCAAAGCTGCTCGGGATTCATCTCTCCAAGACCTTTGTAGCGCTGAATATAAGCGCCTTTTTTCGAGCTTTTTTCGATTTCGTCTAAAATTTCAATAAAATCCTTGTCAAAGCTTACATCTCGATCTTTGATCTTTGAATAAATTCTGATCGCCTCTTCAAAGATATAATTGCCGAATAAATTCTCATCTATCACGAGCTGTTCTAAGCCGCTCGGAGTTTGGACATAAATTCTAATGCCTTCATCATTTACGTAGGAATTTAAAATATTAAATCCTTCGCTTTCCAGACGCGGTTTTAAAATTTTAAATAGCTCCTCATAGCCAAGGCTTCGCGCTTCATCGTTTTCTATTAAAAATCTGATCGCGCTAAGCACGCTGAAGCGCTTTTTAAGCTCATTTAAAAGCGAGCGGTAGTTTGAAACTATTTTTAGATAATCAATCAGATCCTCGTTGCCGATGCCTTCAAACTCGCCCATATCGATGCCAGTTTCGATCAAAAACTCGCTAAGCGCCTTTTCGTCTTTCAGATAAATCTCTTTTTTGCCCTTTTTGTATCTAAAAAGTGGCGGCTGTGCCAGATAAACATAGCCGTTTTCTACGATAGGGCGCAAAAATCTAAAGAAAAAGGTTAAAAGCAGAGTCTGGATGTGGCTACCGTCGACGTCTGCGTCTGTCATAATGATGATTTTATGATAGCGGAGCTTTTCTTCGTTAAATTCCTCGCCGATACCGCAACCAAAGGCCGTGATCATATTTTTAATCTCTTCGGATTGTAAAATTCTATCCAGGCGCGCCTTTTCTACGTTTAAAATTTTACCTCTAAGCGGCAGAATCGCTTGAAACACGCGGTCTCTTCCCTGCTTCGCCGAACCGCCCGCGCTATCACCCTCGACTAGATAAATTTCGCTGATGCTTGCATCCTTACTCTGGCAATCTGCTAGCTTTCCGGGAAGGGTGCCGACGGAATTTATATTGTCTTTTCTGCGCGTTAGATCGCGCGCTTTTTTTGCCGCTTCACGACCGCGCGCGGCTAAAAGAGCCTTATTCATAATGGCGCGCGCTTCGATCGGATTTTCTTCAAAATATTTACTAAGCACCTCAAACGCCATCTTTTGCACGATCGGCTTAACGTAGCTGGAGCCTAATTTTCCCTTCGTCTGTCCCTCGAACTGCGGTTCGGGAACCTTTACGCTAATTACAGCAATAAGCCCTTCGCGAACGTCATCACCAGTAATCTTCGTGTCCTTTTCGCGCGCAGCCGCATTTGCCGCGACGTAATTTGTTATCGCACGCGTAAGACCCGCTCTAAAGCCCGCCTCATGCGTACCGCCGTCCGGAGTTTTGATATTATTTACGAAGCTTAATAAATTTTCGCTATATGTTTCGTTATACATCAGCGCAAAATCGACCATAACATCATCTGCGCTGTCGCTAAACGATACGGCTTTGGATATGGCAGGCGCTTTATTCATATCGTTTACAAAGCTTTCCAAGCCGCCTTCAAAGTGAAAATGCTCGTCCCTGCCCGTGCGATTATCTTTAAAATTTATCGTAATTTTTGGATTTAGATACGCTAGCTCGCGAAATCTTTTTGATAAAATTTCATCGTCAAATTCTAAAATTTCAAAAATTTCGCTATCGGGCCAAAACTCGATCGTAGTGCCCGTGCGATTAGTAGTTTTTATCTTTTCAAGCTCGGTAGCAGGAATTCCTTTGGCAAATTCTTGTCTATAAATATTTCCATCCCGTTTGATCGTAGCAACGAGCTTTTTTGAGAGCGCATTTACGACGCTAACACCCACGCCGTGCAGACCGCCGGAGACTTTATAAGTGTCTTTGTCAAATTTACCGCCTGCGTGAAGCACGGTCAGAACCACCGTCGCAGCAGGAATTTTTTCAGTCGGGTGTATATCCACTGGGATTCCACGACCGTTATCGCTAACGATACAGCTTCCTTCGTTCGTGATCTCAACATCGATCGTGTCACAGTAACCTGCCATCGCCTCATCGATCGAATTATCCACGACTTCGTAGATCATATGATGAAGTCCACCGATATTGGTGTCTCCGATATACATTCCAGGGCGCTTTCTAACAGCCTCAAGACCTTTTAAAACTTTAATATTACTAGCGCCGTAATTTTGCTTCATAATTTTCCTTTAAATATTATTTATCGGCATAACAACCGTTTTTAAGCCGTCCGCGCTAAGCACGAACGCCGTATCGGAGCTATTAAAATTTAGCTCAAAAATTTCGCTCTCGATGCTACTTAAAAAATCTAGCAAAAAGCGATTTTTAACGCCAAAAACTATTTCTCCGTTTATATCGATTGGCGCTTCGATTTCGGTCTTTGCCTCGGAATTATCCTCGTTGATACTTTCAAAAACCATTCCGTCTTTTTTAATGGTAACCTTCATCTCCTCGCACATTGCGTTTATTGCTCGTACGCCGCTTACCATCTTATCGCGCGGAATTAAAATTTTATATGCCGTATCGTTTGGGATCACGCGCTCGTAGTTTGGAAATTTGCCATTAATAAGCTTTGTAAAAAACTCAAAATTCTCGCTCACTGCTAGTAGTACGTTTTCGTCGTAGTAAATTTTAATTTTATCCGAAAATAGCTTTTGAATTTCGCCTATCGCCTTTTTAGGGATTAAAATTTTAGTATCGAGCTCGCTCGCCTTTGATTGAGTGATTAGTTTATAAACGCTAAGTCGCTTCGTATCGGTTCCGACTAAATTTATAAAGCCTTCTTTTACGTCGATTAAGGCTCCGTTTAGCTCATATTTTGGATTGTTGGTGTCTATCGACGGATATATTTTTTTAAGGCTTCTGCCTAAAATTCCAGCATTTACGTCAAAGCTATTTTTACCATCTATTGTAGGGAAGCTTGGAAAATCCCTCGTCTCAAACATCGGAAGCTTGTACTTAGATTTTTTTTGCTTTACGAATAGCGCTCCGTTGACAGTTTCTAAAGTAACGCTATCGTCGCTTAAGCCTTTGATAACGCTAAGGAGTTTGCCTCCGTTTGCAGTGGCTTCGCCTTCTGTTTCTATAGCGACGTTCTGAATATTATAGCTAAGGCCTATTTCGTGATCGGTAGCTTTTATACTGAAAATTCCATCTTTAGCACTCATTAAAAGATGCGAAGTTATTGAGCTTAGATCTTTTTTATCAAGATAGGAGCTAGTATTTGAAACTATCTCTTCTAAAAGTTTTTTAGTGATTAACACTTTCATATTTTTATCCTTTTAAATTTTTATCGTTGTAGTAGTTGGCAAGTGGTTTTTGTGAAAAACTTATCCTAAAGCTTGTCTTTAGGTAGTTTATCCAGTGAGTAAGTAGCTTTGTTTTATTCACTTTTATTCACCTTTTTTGCTTTATTTTCATAAAGTTTAAATTTCATTCTTATCCTTTTTGGTTATTTTGTTTTTTAGCTCTTCGATCTTTATTTTTAACATCTCGTCGGTTTGAATGAGTTCGTTGATTTTTTTGATATTTTTGCTGATAGCGCTGTGATCTTTTAGATTAAAAAATGCGGCGATTTTAGGCATTGAGTTTTGAGTTAACTGTTTGGTTAGATATATGCAAATTTGGCGCGCTTCGACGACGTTTTTAGCTCGCGTTTTGCTCTTTAGCTCGCTAGGTTTTACGTTCAGTTCTTTTGAGATCACCTCTATTACGTGTTCAAGGCTTACACTTGAATATTTTTGATGGATCTGATCTTGCAGTGTACTTTTGGTAAATTCTAACGTGATCTTTGTGCGAAGTATCGAGGAGTAGGCGTTTAGTTTATTAATTGCACCTTCGATCTCGCGGATATTATCACCCATATTTGCAGCGATATATTCTACGACGTCGTGTGGGATTCTAACGCGATTTTCCTCGCTCTTTTTATTGATAATGGCAATTTTAGTTTCAAGATTCGGCGGGGTTATGTTTGCTATTATGCCGCTTTCAAATCGCGTTGTGAGGCGACTTTCAAAGCCTTTTAGAAATTTTGGCGGTAGGTCGTTGGTTAGCACGATTTGGCAGTTTTTATCTTTTAGCTCGTTAAACGTATAAAAAAGCTCCTCCTGGGCTTTATCACGTCCGATTAAAAACTGAATATCGTCGATGAGCAAAACGTCGCAATTGCGGTATTTTTGTTTAAATTTATCGATTGAGTTGTTTTTGAGATTAAAAACAAAATCATTAGCAAACTGCTCGCTGGTGACGCAAATGACGGTTTTTCCCTTTTTGATGCAGTAATTTCCGATCGATTGAAGCAGGTGAGTTTTTCCTAGCCCACTAGGCCCGTAGATAAAGAGCGGATTAAAGCGGATTCCGGGCTCTTTTGCGACTGTAATAGAGCACTCAAAAGCAAATTTATTTGAATCGCCGATGATAAAATTTTCAAAATTATAATTTTCGCTTAAAATGGTGCTCTTAGGCTTTTCCGAGATGATTTTTACCTTTTCTTTCGGCGAAATTTTAGCCTTTGAGGTGATTTTGACGATCACGTCGTTGAGTCCGAACTGTTTTTTGATAAGCTCTTTTATTTTAGTGCCGTATTTTGTCTGAGCGTATTTAGCGATAAACTCGTTAGTTGCGTTGTAGATGAAAAACCCTGGTGTCGAGTTTTTATCGTTAAATTTCAAATTTTTAATGTATCTAGAGTATTCGGTAGGTAAAATTTCCTTCTCTAAATTCGATAAAATTTCTTGTGCTTGCGACGTCGCCATAAAATTCCCTTACAAATTAGATTAAGATTTTAGCTAAATTTCGCTAAATTTGCGGTAAATTTAAGTTTATTCACTTGTGATTAAGCCGTGAATAAGCGTGAAAGGTGGCTATGAAAATTTTAGGAATCGATCCCGGAACTAGAAATTTAGGCTATGCTATTTTGGAAAAAGACGTGAATAAGATTGTTCTTATTGAAGCGGGACTTGTGAAAATGAAGGCCGAAAACGTGCAATTTCAAATGACGCAGATGAGCGAGGCGATTGATCAAATTTTTAGCGCTCATAAGATCGATGAGGTCGCGATAGAATCGATGTTTTATGCCTATAATCCGCAGTCTGTTTTAAAGCTCGCTCAGTTTCGCGGCGCGCTGGCTCTTAAAATTTTACAAATTTTTGGAAATTTTGCCGAATATACGCCGCTTCAGGTAAAAAAATCTGTCACCGGAAAGGCAAAGGCGGCGAAGGAACAGGTCGCCTTCATGGTAAAGCGAATTTTGGGGATTAATAAGGAGATTAAGCCGCTTGATATTACGGATGCTATAGCTATCGCGCTTACGCATGCAAATGTTATGCGCTTAGCGCCTAAATAGGAGGATTTATATGAAAATCGCTATTTTGCAAATGGACGTGAAAATGGCTCAAAATTTTGCAGATTGCGAGCAAAATTTTATCCGCGCGCGCGGGCTGATCGATCGCGCGTTAAGGCACGGCGCGAACGTAGCAGTGCTGCCCGAGGCATTTAATACGGGCTTTAATACGGCTAAATTTAAAGAGTTAGCTGATACGAACGCTACTCATACAAAAAAATTTTTAAACGAAATTTCGCGAAAAAGCTGCGCTATTTTAATAGGCGGATCGATAAGCTCCGAGCGAGATAAAATTTATAATTCCGCTTTCATCTATCAAAACGGAGCCGAAATTTTACGCTACGACAAGATCCACGCTTTTTCGCTCGCTCGCGAAAACGAGATCGTAAGCGGCGGAGATAAGCTAGGCATTTGCGAGATAAAATTTCAAAATCGCGCGGTCAAAATCGGCGTCGCGGTCTGCTACGATCTGCGCTTTTGTGAAATTTTTCGCGCCTTAGCGCTTCGCGGCGCGCAGGTAGTTTTTGTGATCGCGCAGTTCGCGCAGAGCCGTATAGAGCATTTTATCACGCTCGCTAAGGCCCGCGCGATCGAAAATCAAATTTTTATCTGCGCGGTAAACGGCTGCGGCGATACGGGGCAGGGCGAGAGTTTCGGCGGAAATTCCATGCTGATCGGTCCCGGCGGCGAGATCGTCGCGCGCCTAGGCAAAAAAGAGGCCGTGAAGATTGCTCGAGCGGATTTAAATGAAATTTTAAAATTTCGTGCTAAAATGGATATTTTAAAAGATATGAAACCTGAAATTTATAAGGAGTTTTGATGAAAACTTTGGTATTTGTGATCGATATGCTAAACGGCTTCGTAAAATTCGGCGCGATGGCCGATCCTAGCATAGCGAAGATCGCTCCTGCGGTGATTAGGCAGATTGAGGTGGCGAAAAATGCGCATTTCATCTGCGACGCTCACGCCGAGCGTGATTTGGAGATGAAGCGCTATCCGGTTCACTGCCTAGTTGGCTCGCCCGAAGCGGAGGTGATCGAGGAACTCGCGCCCTACGTAAGCGAGCAAAACGTCACTTTTAAGCGCAGCACGAACGGCTTTCATAATTTGGATAAGAAAATTTTGGGTGGCTTCGATCGCTTTGTGATTACGGGCTGTTGTACCGATATCTGCGTGATGCAGTTTGCGCTTAGCCTGCGCACCTATCTCAATGAAACGGGAGAGGATAAGGACGTCATCGTTCCGCGTGATGCAGTAGCTACCTACGATGCGCCGAACCATGAGCGCGGCTACTACGACGAATGCGCGCTAAACTTAATGCAAAATGCGGGGATTTTGGTAATTTAAGCTGCGCTTGGTTCAAATAGAATTTTAAGCAAAATTTTGTAGCGTACAAATTTTTAAAATTTAGAGCCGCTCTTAAAATTTTGAAATTTTTGAGCGGTAGAATTTTGAAATTTTGTGTTGCTCGTAGAATTTTAAGACTCTAACCCTTTACGGATTTTAGCTTTGTTTTACCGCGACTGCTTTTGCGACGAAAAATCCCACTACTCCGGAAATTATCGAGCCTAAAAATACCGCGAGCTTGTCTGTGTAATGATACATATCGCTGCCGCCGTATGCGAGGCCATCGACGAAAAGCGCCATCGTAAAGCCGATACCACAGATAATTGCCACGGCGTAAAGCTGCGGCCAGCCTGCGTTTTCGGGCATGTAGGCGATTTTGGCTTTGATTAAAATCCAGCTGAAGGCAAAAATTCCGATCTGTTTACCGAAAAATAGTCCGAGCATTATACCCATAGGCACCGGACCGAAAAGGAAGCTAGGGCTGATGCCCGCTAGCGAGACGCCTGCGTTTGTAAAGGCAAAGATCGGCAAGATGAAAAAATTTACTGGGTAGGCTAGGCCGTGCTCCATATCCTTTAGCATAGAGCCCGAGCGGGTCTTAAGCGGGATGCAAAAGCCCGCAAGTACTCCTGCGATGGTCGCGTGGATACCGGAGTTTAGTACCATTACCCACAGCACCACGGCTACGATGATAAACGGAAGCTTTTTATCGACGCCAAGTCTGCTCATCGCTAGCATTATTGCGACACAGGCAGCTGCGCCGCCTAGATAGATTGCGTTTATGGTAGAGGAATAAAACAAAGCGATGATTAAAATCGCGCACAGATCGTCCATTATCGCAAGCGTCAAAACGAAAATTTTAAGGCTCGCGGGGATTTTTTTGCCTAAAAGTGCCATCACGCCCACGGCAAAGGCTATGTCGGTCGCCGTCGGGATCGCCCAGCCCTTCATCGCGACGGCATCGCCCCAGTTGATGATCGAAAATATGATCGCAGGCATCATTACTCCGCCTAAAGCCGCGAAGCTAGGAAGTAGAATTTGAGAAAAATGGCGCAGCTGCCCTTCGATCTTTTCGCGCTTTAGCTCAAGTCCGATGGCAAAGAAAAATATCGCCATGAGCACATCGTTTACCAAAAAATGCATCGATTCGTCAAGTTTCGCAGAACCCACGCCTATGGTAAAACTTAGATGTAAAAACGCTTCGTAATATTTAGATAAAAATTCTACGTTTTGAGCTACGATCGCAAAAACGGCCGATAGAAGTAATATAACGCCGGCGCTACTTTCGCTTGATAAAATTTTCTTAATGATATGTTGCACATGCTTCCTTTAAAATTTTGCTCTAATTTTATGCAAATTTTAATTAAATTTTTATCAAAACGGGCTAGTTGCTCGGTAAATTCGGCATTATTAGCATTGCATAAAGTATTATAAACATTATGATCGTAGGGCCTTCGTTGATCGCACGGAAGTATTTTCCGCTCCTGTGACACTCGTTTTTTTCAAATTTATACATATAATAATACAGCCATAAATGATAACAGATTAGCAAAACTCCGGCTAGTAATTTTATATGAAAATACCCCATTTTCATAAGCCCCGGATTTAAAACAATAAGCATCACGCCGCTAAAAACCGTCACCGCCATTGCTATCCAGCCGATCGCGTGATAGAGCATCCGCTCCATTTTTTTAACGACCTTTACGAAATCCGGCTTGTCTAAATTTTCAGCGTGATAAACATACAAGCGCGGCATGTAAAATAGCATCGCCATCCATGAAATAAAACCCGCAAAATGGACAAATTTAAACCAATAGTAACTCATTTTTTCTCCTTAATCTCTCATTAAAATTTCTTTTCGCGCTTCGAATTCCTCTTTGGAAATCGCGCCTTTTTGATACAGCTCATAAAGTGCATCGACCTTTTTCAGACGCTGTTCGTAGTCGTCCTCCTCCGTCTCGCTTGCAAAAGCATTTAAATCTTCCACCCAAATTCCTACGAAAAATATATCTAGCAAAATCCAAATTCCCCAAATCGCCCAAAACAAAAAGCCCACTAAAAACCATAGTGTAAAGCTCCCTAGCCAAAATAGCGCGATTTGAGCAAATCCGCTGATAAATTTGCCGCAATAAATTCTATGTAGTCCGCCGCCGATCGGCATAGCTGCGATCCACGAAAACGCACCTAAAAACCAAAGCGCGTAAGCGATATAATTATTTCTCTTCATTTTTCTCCTTTTTCGCGATCTTGTAGCTTTGGAAGATAAAAATCACGACGGCCAAATCTATCATTACATCGGCGAAATTAAACACCGCAAACTCAAACCACTTATGCCACGCGACGTAATCGACCACGCCGCCGCGAATGAATCGATCGAGTAGGTTCGAGCAGCCTCCTGCGAGCATCAGCGCAAACGGCATCCAGTGCTCGCAAAAGAGCTTTTTATGACAAAATACATACGCTGCAAGCGCTGAGATCAGCACGATCTGGATAAATTTTAAATTTTCGCCCAAAAACGCAAACATCGAAAACGCAACGCCGCGGTTAAGCGTAAGCTCTAGCGAAAAAAACTCCCCCTGCCACGAAAAGCCGTTTAAAAACAGAAGTTTGATCGCTTGATCGATCGCAAAGATCACCGCGAAAAGCAGGATAAATTTAATACAGGTCTTAGCCATCTTTCAATCCAAATGTGAATATATAAAACCTGCGTTTTTTGCCCGCGCTTTTCGTGTACAGCCGATAGCTTGTCGTGCTATAAAATTTTATCAAATCGCTACTCATTTAGGGCTTTGGTAAAAAATTTCTCGACCTCGTCCATTCGCTTTTGCAGCAGTTTTTCGTTTTTGCCCTCGATTAAGAGGCGGATAACGTTTTCGGTGCCGGAGTAGCGAAAGAGTGAGCGGATTTTGTCCGCTTTAAGGCTTGCTTCAAGCTCCTTTAGCCCTTTTAATTTTTCAAGCGGCTTTTTATCCGAAATTTTTAAATTCTTTAAAATTTGTGGATAGGGCTTAATCATCCCCGAAAATTCGCTTGCCTTCTTTTTCATATCTAGCATGCAGGCGGCGAATTGCAGCGCGCTTGCGATGCCGTCGCCCGTTTTGGCGTAATCGCCGAAGATCACGTGCCCGCTCTGTTCGCCGCCAAAATTTGCGCCTAGCTCGTGCATCGTCTCAAGTACGAATTTATCGCCTACATTGCAGCGATGAAGCGCGATGTCGTGTTTGGCTAAAAAATCCTCCAGCGCGGAGTTACTCATCACTGTGGCTACCATTTTATTGCCTGCTAAGCGATTTTTTCCTTTCAAATAGACTGCTAAAATTCCAAGTAGCGCGTCGCCGTGGATGATCTCGCCGTTTTCGTCCACGACTACAAGCCTATCGGCATCCCCGTCGAAAGCAAAGCCGACGTCGGCGCGTAATCTTTTGACCTCCGAGGCTAAATTTTGCGGGCTTAGCGCACCGCAAGCATCATTAATATTTTTGCCGTTAGGTTCGTCACCGATGACGATAGTTTCGGCTCCCAGTTCATTAAATACGGTAGGCGCGACCTTATAGCTTGCTCCGTTTGCGCAATCAAGCACGACGCGAAGCCCGTGCAGCGTCTTTTGCTTCGGGAAGGAATTTTTAATATGCACGATGTATCTGCCGATGACGTCGTCCACGCGCTTTGCGGCGCCTATCTGCATCATTTTGGTGCGCGCCTCAGAGATGAGCTCGTCGCTGAAGTAAATTTTTTCGATCTGCGCTTCCTCTTTTTCGTCGAGCTTGAAGCCCTCGCTGTTGAAAAATTTAATGCCGTTGTCGTAGTATGGATTGTGGCTCGCGCTTATCATAATGCCCGCGTCGCAGCGCATATCCTCCGTAAGAAAGGCAATCGCAGGAGTAGGCATCGGTCCGATCTGGCGGACGTTGTAGCCCACCGAGGTAAGGCCCGCTACGATCGCGGTTTCTATCATATAGCCGCTTCTGCGGGTGTCTTTGCCGACTAAGATCATATTCGTAACGGAATTTTTCCTAAAATAAATCCCCGCCGCCATCGCTACGCGCATTGCAAGCTCGGCGGTCAGAAATTCTCCCGCTTTGCCTCGTACGCCGTCCGTCCCGAAAAGTTTCATTATCAAATCCTTGCATAAAAATCGGGAAATTCTACCAGAAAAAGTTTAATCTTAATAAATTTAAACTATATTTAAATTTTACTTAAATTAAGCGTCGATTAAATATTTTTTACGTATAATCGCAGGTTCAAATTTAACCGAAAAGGAACGTTATGGCAAATCACAAATCCGCCGAAAAACGCGCGAGACAAACCATAAAAAGAACGGAGCGAAATAGATTTTATCGCACCAGAGTAAAAAATATCACAAAAGCCGTAAGAGAGGCGGTCGAGAGCAAGGATCTAGACGCAGCGACCCAGGCTCTAAAAACGGCTAATGAAAGCTTTCACAGCTTCGTAAGCAGGGGCTTTTTGAAAAAACAGACCGCGAGCAGAAAAGTAAGCCGCCTAGCTAAACTCGTAAATTCTTTAAAAACCGCCGCGTAAGCGCCCCTTACGCATAAAATTTAAATGCTAGCCGATAAACTAAAGCCTTTTTTGGATCGCTACGACGAGCTTTCGCGCATGCTTAGCGATCCCGCAGTTACTGCAGATATCGCTAATATGACGGCGCTATCTAAGGAGCAGCGCAATATCGAGCCGATCAAAGAGGCGGCTAGCGAGTATCTTAAAATTTTAAATCAGATCGAAGAAAACAAAGCCCTGCTAAGCGATGCCGATCTCGGCGAGCTAGCCAAAGAGGAGCTTAAAAGCTTAGAGAGCGAAAAGCCGCAGCTTGAAGAAAAAATCAAAATTTTACTACTTCCGAAAGACCCCAACGACGATAAGAATATCTTTCTTGAGATCCGCGCTGGTACAGGCGGCGACGAAGCGGCGCTATTTGCGGGTGATCTGCTCGGCGCGTATCTGCGCTACGCCGATCTTCGCGGATACAAATGCGAGATCGTAAGCACCAGCGAAGGCAGCGTCGGCGGCTATAAAGAAGCGATCTTGCTCGTAAAGGGCGCGGGAGCGTATTCGCGGCTGAAATTTGAAGGCGGCACCCACCGCGTGCAGCGCGTCCCCGAGACGGAGAGCCAGGGCAGGGTGCATACCTCCGCAATCACCGTCGCCGTAATGCCCGAGATCGAGGATAGCGAGATACAGATCAACCCGAACGACCTTCGCATCGACGTTATGCGCAGCTCCGGCCACGGCGGACAGTCCGTAAATACCACCGACAGCGCCGTCCGCATCACTCACATCCCGACCGGCTTGGTCGTCACCAACCAAGACGGCAAGGATCAGCATAAAAACAAAGAGGCGGCGATGAAGGTGCTAAAGGCGCGCCTTTATGATATACAGGAGCAGGAGCGGCTCGAAAAAGAGCGCAAAGATCGTAAGGATCAGGTAGGTACCGGCGACCGCTCGGGGCGAATTCGTACCTACAACTATCCGCAAAACCGCATCAGCGACCACCGTATAAATTTAACGCTTTACCGCCTAGACGCGATCATGGCGGGCGGTTTGTTCGACGAGATCATCGATCCGCTCATCGCGCACTCTCAAGCCGAAGCGATCGCAAACGCGGGCTATTAGCCTTTTAAAATTTTAATTTTAATCCTTATATTTTCAAAATTTTGCTGCGATTATGCTGAAAAGTTTACTTAAATTTAGCCGCGAGCATTCGGAGCAATGTATTTAACGGCTTTCGCCTCGGCAAATTTTACTTAAATTTCGTCGCAGTCGCAGTCGCCGCTTGAAATTCCGCCTTTTTAAATTTAAAATCTATTCGTTGCGCCGCATCGTTGCGCCGCCTGGTATTTTAAATTTCGCCGCTTTAAAATTTACGCAGACGCGAGAGGCAAGGAGCCGCCGCGATAAATTTAAAGTCAAATTTTATTTTTAGCTATCTTTCAATTTATTTCTCATCTTTGGTGTATTAAAATCCCGCTCCGTTTCATTCGTAAATTTAAAACGTATCTTAAGAATAAGGAGGGCCGATGAGCGAAAGAAATTCAGAAATTTTAGGTTGGGCGGGCACATGTCTGTCGGTCATTATGTACATATCCTATGTGCCGAACATAATGGCAAATTTAGACGGCAACAAAGTCCCGTTTCTCCAGCCGCTAGCAGCCGCGATAAACTGCACGATATAGCTTAGCTACGACTTGCTAAAGCCCAAAAAGGACTATCCGCTCGCCGCAGCAAATTTCCCGGGGATCATCTTTGGGCTACTAACCGCAATAACGGCGCTTTAAACCGCACTTTTAGCGGCTTGATAAATTTTAAAACCGCCCGCGCCGCACCTTGTCTGCCGCGTCTGTACAGCGCGCCCACCTGCCACGCTGAGTCCGAGCTAACTTGTCGCAAGCATACCCGCACCTCACATATCCATTACGACGCGGCTTTAAATTTCACAAAATCGTCCGTGCCGAATTCAAGTCTGCCGAATTTAAATAACTTTTATACAAAATTTGATAAGCTTATTTTGATTAAAATTTTATCTTTAAAAGGACGAAAAATGAAAAAGGTCATCACTTGCGTCGATCAAAATGCGCTTGCCCCGGCGGTTAGAGATTATGGAATTTACGTCGCTAAAACCTTGGGTGCCGAGCTCGTGTTTATTCATGTGGTTGAAATCCCGGAGCTTGGCGAGAATTTTTATGGGCTAGCCGCAGGCGGAATCGTCCTAGGAGAGAATGATATCCTTGCAAATAGCTACGGAAGTCCCACATTAGGCGGCGTGGATGCGGAAAAGGACCACGAAGAAGCTGAAGCGATGCTGGATGAATATATCTGCGCTGCGACTGCTGCGGGTGTGAAGGCGAGTAAGATCATTAAAGATGGCGATTTTATCGACGTTATCGCCGAGTACAAGGACGAAGCCGAGATTTTTGTACTCGGTATCAAGGGCTCAAATAACGAGGACGTAGGCTTTAACGCAAGCGTGCTGATAAAGGAGCTTCACGTGCCGTCGCTACTCGTAAATAAAGAATTTTCGCCGATTAACTCCGTCCTCATCGCGTTTGACGGCACTGACGCGGCGAAACGCACGCTTGAGTTTATAAAGAGCTCAAAGCTTCTTGCGAGCGCACATAAGCATGTCTTGCACGTAAATCTCGATGCCACAGAGGGCGAGCGGATGCTGGATCTGGCGCGCGAAATTTTAGGCACTCAAAATGCCACTTTCAAATGCATCCAAGCCGAAGTTCCCGCCGATGAGATCATCAAATATCGCCGCGCTAATAACCTCGATCTGATCGCTACCGGCGCCTTTACGAAAGGGTTTTTCAAAAAGCTCTTTTTAGGCAGCGTCTCCGAGGATATCTTGCACAATGCGCTTGTACCGGTGCTAGTGCTATCATAATCGCAAGACCAAACACCGATAAACGCTAAATTCCGTCGCTTACGTTATTTTAAAGCGGCGGAATTTTAGAATTTTAAATTTTTCAATCCTTCGTTTTTCAAATTCATATACTTTTTAAAATTCATAGAAATTTTGCTTAAAAATTCGTCAATAGATCTTATTAAATTCCCTTAAATTAGTAATTACATATAAAATTTTATGATTTAGTTTATTAAAAATTTTATTATTATTTAAGAAAAATTGTAAGATAATCCCGCCAGTAAATTGATATGGATTATAAAATCTAAAAAGGATTTTTATGAAAAAGGGTAAAATTTTGCTCTCTTTTGCGCTACTTTGCTCGCCGTTTTGGCTTACTGCGGCGCAAAATAGCGGCGCTTCTCAAAACTCGTCCGCCGCAAGTTCTGCCTCTAAAATTTCGTCATCGCAAAGCTCGCGCGCAAGCGCTGTATCGCAGAGCTCTGCGCCACCCGTTTCAAATTTAGCCCCTAATAGTGTGGCGCCGAAAAACTCTGCGCAAAATCCCGGAAGCCCTACCGCTGTAAATTCCGCGCCGCAGGGCAACGCTGTCGTAAGCCCCGCTACTAAAGGCGTTGCACAAAATTCCATGCCGCAAAGCGGTAGCGCGGCAAATTCTACGCTGCAGGGTTTGGACGACGATAATCTCGGCACCATAAACGTCACGGGCAAGGCCGATCTGTCCACTACCGAGGGCACCGGCTCGTATACGACGGGCAATATGAGTACCGCGACGGGACTAAATTTAAGCATAAGAGAAACGCCGCAGTCCATAAGCGTCATCTCCAATCAGCTTTTAAAAGATCTGAGCTTGCACAACGCCGAAGAGGCTCTTTCAAAATACGCAACCGGCATTTCGCTAAATAACGACGCGGGCGGCAATCGCATCGTCTCGCGCGGCTTTTATGTCGATAATATCCAAGAAGACGGCATCGCAAGCTCGGTTTCCAGCTCTGTATTCGGGCCGCTGGGCTCATCGAAGGAATTTACCGATTTGGAATTCTACGATCGCGTCGAGGTTCTGCGCGGCGTAGCGGGCCTTACGCAAAGCAACGGCGAGCCCGGCGGCACGATAAATTTAATTCGAAAGCGTCCGAGCGATCAGTTCGGCTTTAACGCAAGTCTAAGCGGCGGTAGCTGGGATAATTATCGCGGTATGATCGACGTTACGGATGCGATAAATCAAAGCGGTACGGCACGCGCGCGGCTGATCGGAATTTTAAGTAAAATGGGCTCGTTTAAGGACTATCCGCGCAACGGCTATCGCGAAGGCGTCGGCGTTTCGACGGAATTTGACGTGGCCGATAAGACGCTTCTTAGCGCGGGATTTTTGTGGCAAAAAACCGTCGGCGTCTATGATATTTACGGCGTGCCCGTTTTAGACAATCATGGAAATTTACTGAATTTACCGCGCAGAAGCTACTTCGGCTCGGATTGGGACAGAAGCGAATATAAAAAATTTAACGCCTACAGCGAACTTTCGCACGAATTTAGCGATGATCTGAAAGCCTATGCAAGGCTCAATTATACCGATAGCGACAGCATGTTAAAATTCGGAGCGCTCGGCGGGGCAGATCCTTACAACGGCACCACGTCGCATACGGTGCGATATAGAATTTACGATAACGACTCCAAAGAGATCGGGTTCCAAACGGGACTAGATGGTAAATTCGAAGCATTTGGGCAGAAGCACGACTTTTTCTTAAACGGCTCGCTTAGCAACGAAAAGCTTAATTGGCGCGAGACTAGAACGAGAGATTCGTCTATGGCGTCACTGGGGATGAATATTTATAATTGGGATCGCTCAAGGATCGCTCAGCCCGATTGGAGCAGTGCCGCTACGTTTAAAGACCGAAGCTCCACTACCATAAAGCAGCGCGCGATCTCGCTCGGGACTAGATTAAACTTAACCGACGATTTTCACTTTTTGCTCGGCGGGCGCTTTTCGAAAGTAGCCTATAGCAGGTATTATTATAATATTTTGCACGGTACAGCTTCGCATAGCGCAAGCCCGAGCAAATCGGATTTCACGCCGTATGCGGGAGTGGTCTGGGATTTTGCGGATAATTTTTCGTGGTACGCAAGCTATGCCGAAATTTTTAAGCCGCAAGCTGCGCGCGATAAAGATGGTAAAATTTTAGATCCCGTCGTCGGCTATAATTTAGAAACCGGCGTGAAGGGAGAATTTTTTGACGGCGCGCTTAATACGAATGTCGCGCTATTTCAGATCATTCAGAAAAATAGGGCGATGAGCGATCCTCTTAATACGAACTACTCTATCGCCGAGGGCAAGGTGCGAAGTCGTGGCGTGGATGCCGAGCTGCAAGGCTCGCTTACTGAGAATTGGAAATTATTCGCGGGATATACTTTCAATCGCAGCGTCTATTTAAAGACGGAAAGAACCTCCGCGGTGGTCGATTATAGCAAGGGCGCAAACGCCAAACGCTATATTCCGAAGCATCTGTTTAAGCTCTATACGAACTATGAAATTCCGCTCGGCGAAAATCGTAAGGTTACTTTGGGCGCCGGCATGCGCTATCAGAGCAAAACCGCTTCGATATATCGCGAAAACGTTGCGTACTACGCCGCGCCGCAGAAGGCTTACGCGCTGTGGGACGCGAACATCGGCTATCATTTCGACAAGCACTTTAGCATAAATTTTGCGGTCAAAAACATCACGGATAAGAAGTATTTTCAAAATACGCAAAATCGCGTCGCGGGGCATAACAACTACTACGGCGAGCCGCGAAATTTTATGCTAACGCTTAATTATACGTATTAGGCGGCGTTTCGGTAGAAGTTCATCTGAGTCTATTTCGGGCGGACGTCGCGAAATTCCAAGCGAATTAAACGCGCAGACTTGCGAGCATAAATCCGCTCGCGAGCCTGCGAGATCAAATTTGATCTCGCGGAATTTCGCTGCAACCGGCGCTAAATTTTAAAATTTAAAGAGAAAATTTGAAAACGCTAAAGCAATTTTTTGAAATTCTACGTCCACACTGGTTCGGCAAGGGCGCGGCGAAGCTGTGGGCGCTACTGCTGCTCGCGCTTGGTTTTAGTCTCGCTATCATCAAAATCAGCGTGCTGATGAACGCGTGGGATAAGCGCTTTTACGACGCGCTAAGCGAGCTTAAAGGCGAACTAATCCCCGCGCTCGTGGGCGAGTTTTTGCTCTACACGGCGCTCATTGTGCTTTTCATCGTCTGCGGCAGCTGGCTTCGCAAACTGCTCGTAATCGTCTGGCGCGAGCGGCTAAGCGCGATGATGGAGCGCAAATGGCTACATAACGCAAACTTCTACCGTACGAGCCTTGAGGGGAATTTCAGCGCCCGGGGCGGTTCAAATTTAGAAAAACCTGGCGACGCAAATTTAAACGAGCGCTCAGAGTATTCCACAGCCGAGGCGGACAGCGCGGTTTTGCATAGAGACGCAAAGAGGCTTGAAATTTTACCGAGCACGGCAAAGCAAAATGCGGCGGGGCAAAGCGGCGCAAGCGAGAATGAAATTTCATCTAAAACTCGCGCAGATTGTGAAATTTCAAAAACGATCGCAAAGATAGACAACCCCGATCAGCGTATTGCCGAGGACAGCCTGCTGCTCGTGCAAAAAAGCGTCGATCTCGTAAAATCGCTCGTCTATAATCTCGCCAAGCTCATCGCCTTTGTTGCGATCTTGTGGCAGGTCTCGAAGGTGTTGAAATTTGAAATTTTCGGCATGCACTTTGAGATCGAGGGCTTTTTGCTCTACGTCGCGCTCCTTTATACGCTGTTTTGCTCGCTGATTACGCATCTCATCGGGCGCAGGCTTAGGGGGCTAAATTTTGCCAAGCAGCGCGCCGAAGCCGACTACCGCTCGGATCTGTTGCTCGTGCGCGAAAACGCAGAAGCCGTAGCCTTTATGCGCGGAGAGGATGCCGAGCGCGGCCGCTTCCGCGCGAGCTTCGGCGAGATCATAAGAAACTGGCGCAGCATCATGAATACGGAATTTCGCCTCGAGTGCTTTTCGGCAAGCTACCTAAAAATCACAAATTTGATCCCGATCTTTGCCTGCTTGCCGCTCTATCTGGCGCGCGCGATGAGCTTTGGCGACATGATGCAGGCGCGCTCGGCGTTTTACAGCGTGCAGGACGGATTTGCGTGGTTTATGGACTATTATAAGCAGATCATGGAGTGGGCGGCGAGCGTGCAGAGGATCTATGAGTTCATTTCGCGCATGGACGGCGAGAGTGCAAATCTGCGCGCTTGCGTCAAACAAAGCGACGAAAATTCTGCTTGTTGCGAGGGCTTGACGGTCTTCACGCCTGCGGGCGAGCCGCTGATCGAGGATCTACGCTTTGAGCTTGCGCCCGCACAGTTTATAATGCTGCGAGGCAAGAGCGGCGCGGGCAAAAGTACGGCTCTGCGCTACGCGGCGGGGCTTTGGCGATATGGCCGCGGCGAGATCGGTCTGCCGCGCACGGGCGTGATGTTTATCCCGCAAAAGCCCTATCTAGCGCCGCTTAGCCTAAAAGAGCTCATTTCCTATCCGCAGCCGCCGCGCGCAGACGACGCGGAATTTTTAGAAATTTTACGCCGCGTAGGGCTTAAGAAATTTGCCCGCATGCTAAACTCGCGCGCCGATTACGTTAAAATTTTAAGCGGCGGAGAGGCGCAGCGGCTTAGTTTCGCACGTATTCATTATCACAAGCCGAGCTTTGTTTTTGCCGACGAGATCACGTCCGCACTAGATCCCGTCTCGGCGCGCGAGCTGCTACTAGGGCTGCGCGCGGATCTACCAAGGCTAGGCATGCTAGCGATCGTGCATCAAACGGGGCTTGAGGATATATTCGAGCGGACGATGGAGCTTTAAATTTCATCGTTTAAATTTCACGCCGCAGGGATTTCGCCTTTAAATTCATATCTTTTTAAATCCAGATTTATTAAAATTACTCATTTATATTAAGCGGCGATAAAATTTAGCCGAGGCGCTTCGCGCGAAACCGCTAAATTTTAAAACGAAGCAAGGAGATTTGATGCTTAAGGCGGGGATTGTTTATAAATTTGCGCTCATCGTGCTGCTAGGTTGCGCGCTTTGCATTTTGGGCTTTTCAGGCGTTAATTTCGCGCGCGGCGAATATGACGAGGCGTGGATGAACCTGCATAAGATCGCGGGATTCGGCCTGCTTTGCGTCGCGATTTTGCACGTGATCACTAGGCGAAGGAAGCTCGTAAAGCTCTGGGGCGAGTTTTTGGACGTGATCTTAAGCCGCAAAAATCCGGGCTTTTGCAATATGGACCGCATCATAGGCGCGATCGAGACCTACAATATCAGAGAAATTGCCGGTAAAATGGGCTTTGGCGCGGATGAGCTCGCTGCGATTTTAAAATCGAACGGCATCAAGCTCGTAAGCGCAGATCAAGGTCTGCGCGAGCTTGCAAAGCTTAACGACGAAAAAATTTTCTTCATCTTGGTGCTTTTAATCGAGGCGAAATTCGGCAAAGCGGGCGAATGCAAGGTCTAAATTTTAAAATTCCGGCTAGATTCGCTTCGCAAATTTACCGTTTTGAAAAGCAAGCGGCGCCAAGGAGTCTAAATTTAAAACCGAAATTTTACCGCACCCAGCAAAACGCTCGAAATTAAAATTTCATCCAAACTACGCCTAAATTTTAAAAAATCTATCTTTAATCTTTGAAATTTATTATTATTTAATCAAGAGAAATTATAATATAGCATTTGCAAATCATTCGCAAAATCTTAATTTTAAATAGGGGAGAGTGATGGTTAAGAAATTTTATCTTTCAAATGCCGCAATCGCGCTAAGTTTGTGCGCCGCCTTACAACTAAACGGAGCCGAAAATAATGCTACGTCCGCAAATATCGCGTCTAGCGCGGAGGCGGTAAATTCCGTAGCTTCTAAAAGCGCTTTTGGCGCGAACGCCACGAGGCTGGGCACCATCGTAGTTACCGCGACGGGCTTTGAGGATATGCTTAAAAACGAGGTTCGCAACGTCTCCGTTATCACCGCGGAGGATATGGAAAACCGCGGCTACCGCGATCTGCGCGAAATTTTAGAAAAGGCGCCGGGGGTTAGTTTTAACGGCAGATCGGTTGATTTGCGCGGGCAGGGCGCGAAGGCAAATACCTCCGTCAAGGTCCTTCTTAACGGAGTCGCGCTCAATATGATTGACACGACGCCGACGACCATCCCGATCGATCTCGTTCCGATCGAAGATATCGAGCGCGTGGAGATCATCCCCGGCGGCGGTAGCGTGCTTTACGGCAGCGGCACCAGCGGCGGTGTGATAAATATCATCACAAAAAAAGGCGCAAAATACCCGTACGCCAATATCTCCACCAAGATCGCGTCGTATAATTATAAAGATATAAATTTCGGCGCAGGCGGGAATGTGAGCGAAAATCTATTTCTAAAGACCGCAATAAAGGGCTTTGATCAGCATGGATACCGCAAGGGCGAAAGAGAGCGAGGCTACTATACATCGTTTGGACTAAATTATAAAATTTCAGACGATCAAAGCCTCTCTTTTAATCCCAGCTTTTATCGCGCTAGGACGCATGATGTACCGGGTTTAGGGCTTGCCGAGCTTAAAGCGGATCGTCGCCAACAGGGAGGCGAGAGAACCTTTACCAAAAGCACACGATTAAATTTTGACTTGGATTATGCGGTGAAATTCGGCGATAGATTTGAAGCAAATTTACAGCCTTATTACCAAGATATTAGAATTTTGCAAAAGGGCTTTGTGATGAAAGATCGCAAAGAGGGGGCGAATTTAAAGGGCAAGTTTACCTATGATAACGACGAGCTCATAGTTGGATATGATTATCTTAAAAATAAGGGCTTCCGCAGGATCGACTTTACCACTTCGATGAATCCTATGATGAGCCTTTCGCAACTTACGATCTTTGATATGCAAAAACAGACGCACTCGGTTTATGCCTTAGAAAAGCACGACTTCACAGAGCTGTTTTCGCTTAGTGCTGGCGGGCGTTTTGAGCGCGCCGAATACAAAGTAGATCGCGAAGTCTCTACGACGATGCGTAGGATGGGGCGAATATTTCATACTCAAGAAAGCACGCACGTAACGGATCATAAAAACAACTACGCTTTTGAGATTACGCCGAATTTTAATTATTCCAAGGATGGCAATCTATATTTTAAATTTGAGCGCGGCTATATCTCGCCGGGGCCTAATCAGCTTATCGACAAGCTCGGTCGCAACGGCCCTTACGTGCTTAATAACCTCAAATCCGAAACTTTTAAAACCTACGAGATCGGTCTTAAAGACCTGATCTACGGGCAATACGTAAGCGCTACGATCTTTTGGACCGATACGAAAAACGAGATCGTAAACGAAACCTTGGGCAGCTCGATCACCGACGGTTGGCATTTTATCAATATCGACGAGACGCGCCGCAAGGGCGTGGAGCTGTATGCGGAGCAAAGCCTGCTTTCAAATTTAAAGCTCAGCGAGACCTTTTCATACGTCGACGCCAAGATCCAATCCGGCGCGAATAAAGGCAAGCAGGTTCCGCTAGTGGAGCGCTCGAAGTTCGTTTTGGGCGTCGATTACGAGCCGATTAGAAATTTAACGCTGATGAGCGATTTTAAATATTTCTCATCATCGTACGACGCCAACCACGATAGGATCGACTCGCGCACGATCGTGGATCTGGGCGCTGCGTACCGCTTCGCAAGCGGATTTTTGATAAGTGCAGGAGTCAAAAACGTCTTTGACGAGGAGTATAATTACAACCAAAATTTACGCTCGGACGTCTATACTCCGGCTCCAGGGCGCAATTACTACGCGGAGTTTAAATACACCTATTAGCGTGCGTTTAAATTTAAGCGAGGTTTGAGCTGCGAAATTTAAAATTTACGGGCGGAATTTAAAATTTCGCCGCAGCGTACTTTTTCGCCGCGGGATTAAATTTAATAAAAGGAGCGAAGATGAAACCGGACTATAAAAACTGGGTGCCTAAGGGCATGATCGCGAGCTTTGCCGCGGGTGCGGGCGTAGCGTTAGTTTTGTTTTTTATTTTCGGCGTTTGCGGCGCCTTCGTTGGCGGCGTGCTGAGGTGGTTTCTTGCGGGGCTTTTCGGCGCAGCGGCGCTGTTTTTGGTCGGCTTTACGATCTACTGCGTCGTGTGGTACCGCGCGTTTGATTACGGCGGCAAGCGTCAGCTCTCTCGTGCGATCGTGGAGGGCACGGCGAAATACGTGGATCTACCCGAGGGCGGGCGCGGGCTGGACGTGGGCTGCGGCAGCGGCGCGCTAACGATCGCCGTGGCTAAGCGCAACCCGCACGCATCGGTGCTGGGCGTCGATCGCTGGGGCTTTGAGTATGCGTCTTTTAACAAGCAGCTGTGCGAGTCCAACGCGCGCGCCGAAGGGGTGCAAAATACTAGCTTCGAGCAGGCCGACGCCACGCAGCTGCCCTTTGAGGACGGCAGTTTCGATGCGGTTACAAGCAACTACGTCTATCACAACATCATGCGTAAGGACCGCCAGGAGCTGCTTTTAGAGACGCTCCGCGTGCTTAAAAAGGGCGGCAGCTTTGCAATCCATGATCTTTTTTCGCGCGGAAACTACGGCGACATGGATGCTTTCATCGCACGTCTTAAGGAGCAGGGCTACGAGCGGGTGGAGCTTATAGATACGACGCAGGGGCTTTTTATGGGCCCGCGCGAAGCTAAATGGCTGATGTTAGGCAGCTCAAAGATTCTGGTGGGCAAAAAATAGAGAGCCTTTGTAAATTTTGAAATTTGAGTTAATTTAGAATTCCTAGGCGACGGATTTAAATTTAAGGCGACCGCTTTTATAAAATTTCGCTTTTAAATTTTGAAATTTTATGATTTTGGGCATAACGGCACGGCGTGAGTTTGTGCGTAGAGCTACGCGCATAAAATTTTAATATTTTCGTGCAAATCTGCATTTTCTTAACGTAAAGCCGCGATACATCGAAATAAAGCGGCAACATCGCAGTAAAATTTTAAAAAAACCAAAGTCGTGCGATGTATGCAAGCCATGCGCGCTTTAAAGCCGCGAAAATATCTTTTAAGCGGGCTCGGTAGAATTAAATTTAAACGCGATATAGACTAAAGCAGCCGTAGTCGGTGCGCACGGCCAAAAATTCCTCGCCATTTATGCGCTCAAATTTCGCTTCGCAGCGCTTCACGACGTGCGAGAGCTCAAAGCTAAGACGCAAATTTCCGCTTTTTAGATCGATGATGTGGGCTTTGTCGTAATTAATCAATGCGAGCCTCGAACCGTCCTCGCTAACGCAAAGCCCGTCCGCCTCGGCGTATTCGCCCTGCAACCACGCGGGCTTTAGCCGCTCGCCGCTTGCAGCGTCAAGGCAAACTAGCTTGCCCGCGTAGCGCTCCTTGCCCAGCACCGAGCCGTCTGCTAAAAAGCAAATTTTATCGAAAATGCCGAAGTCGCCCCTGATCTCGTTTAAAATTTCGCCGTTTAGCGTGCTTAAAATTTTGATCTCGTTTTGCTTGCAATGAAGCGCTAGCCGCGTGCCGTCATCGCTAATCGCGGCGCAAAGGATCGGCGTATAGCTTTTCATTTCGGATCTGTACTCGGCCAGAGGCGAAATTTCGCCGCCGCGCAGAGTAAAAATTTGACCAAGCATCGCAAACGCCGCCGTATCTTTCGCCGCGCAAACAAAGCTCGTAAATTCTTTGCTGTTTTTAAAGCTCAACCATTGAGAGAGATCGCTCAATTCGCCGCTTGCCGGGTCAAATTTAAAGATAAAATGATCCAGATCCAAAAGCAAAACCTCGCCCGCACGCTCCGCCTGCCATGCAAGCGGCTTTGGTAGGACGATCTGCTGCTTTACGGCGCCGCTCGCGTCCAGCCTGATGAGAAAGTCATCCAGCGCGCCGCCCTCTTTGTAGCCGCCGCATTTATAGACGAAAAGCTCGCCTTCCGCGCCCGCAAATGCTAGCGCGCCCGTATATCCGCCGCCGATATAGACGTGCAAGTTCGCCTCGCCCGCTTTTGCGCCCGCGTTTTGCAGGACGTAGCCTTTTTTCAGGCTCTCCCACTCCTTTTTCGCACAGGCTTTTTTCGCCTCGTCTATGCTCGCAAACTCCTTTTGCGTCTGCCTCGTTTTGCCGTTTTTGATGCTCTCGCTAGCTAAAATTTGGCCCTGCACGCGCAAATTTAGGCGGTCGCCGCCGCTTAAGTTTATTAAATTTTTCATTTTCGCTCCTGCGGATTAGTTTTAAAGATTATCGCAAAGCGGCGCTTAAAAGTCGCTAAATATCGATAACGCCGAGGTGTGAGAGCAAAATTTTAACCCCGATTAGGATCAAAATCACGCCGCCTAAAACGAGCGCCTTTGAGTGCAGATATTCGCCCGTTAGCTTGCCTGCGTAGCATGCCGCGACGCATAGCGCGAAGCAGACGAGCCCGATTACGCAACAGGCGTAGAGGATGTTTGTCTCGCCAAAGGCAAAGGTCACGCCCACAGCCATCGCGTCGATGCTGGTGGCGATCGCGCCTAGCACCAGCTCCTTCGTGCTTAGGCGAAGATCTGGCTCATCCTGTTCGCGGCGGGATTCTGCGATCATCTTAATGCCTAAAAAGGATAAAATTCCAAACGCGACGAAGTGATCGATCTGCACGATAAATTTTACGAAATTTATCCCCAAAGCGTAGCCCGCTAGCGGCATTATAAACTGAGCCGCCGCGTAGAAAAACGCGACGCGCGCGATCTGTGCAAATTTGAAATTCGGATATTTCGCGCCGTTTGAGATACTAAGCGCGACGCTGTCCATCGCAAGCGCGAAAGCGATGAGTAAAAGCTCCATGGCTCCCTTCTTAATGTTATAAAAGCGTTGATTATACATTAAAATTTAGGAAATAAAATAAACAATCTTTAATTAGGGAAAAACCTTGCTTAAAAATTTAATCTTTTGCCTTTTGCCGTTCATGGCGGTCGCAAGCTGGGAAGAGGTCACCGTAAAGGGGCTGGACGTGGTCATCAGCGCAAACGTGGGCGATAGCGAAAATTTCAAAAGCTCGCTAAGCACCCTGATCGAGCGCGCCGCGGGCGAATACGAGCGCACGGGCATGCAGGATTACGAGCTTGATCTGCCTAGCTACATTACCGAACGCGCAGGCAAAAAGAGCGTCGCCGTGCAGAATATGCAAAGGCTGGCGAGCAAGAAGCTAAGTCTTGCCGTAGAGCCGATCAAAAAGCTCGTACTCGCTAAAATAAAAGATATGTCCGAAGCAGATACTAAAGCGGTAATGAGCGGCGAGGTGCTATTTAGCCACTATCTGCGCACCAACGCCTTTGATGAAATTTACGAAATCATTCGCCCTTTGGCACGTGAACTAGGAGCCGACGCGAGCTTTGCTAAAAGCTTTAAAAGTGCCGTGGGCAAGGAGCCGGGCGAGGATTTTAGCAGCGAGTTTAGCAGCGCGCTCATCAACGAAAGCTTCGATTTTTTAAGTAAAAACGAAAGGGAGTTTCGCAAAAACTCGGGCGCGATTTTAAACGCGATAAAGACGGTCAGATAGGCGCGCGACCACGATAAGATCTCGGCGAAATTTTACTTTAAATTTATGAAAAATTCTATCTTGGAGTCTGCGAAAAATTTTAATTCAAAACCCGCTTTAAATTTCATCTCAAATCAGACGTGCGAGCGCGCGAAAAATACAGCGCGCGGCGGTGCGATAAATTTTGCTCCCGCTTTAGACTTCGCGCAAATTCAGAGCTGCGCCGAAAACAGGGCTTTAAATTCCGCGAAATTCTCCAAAACAGATCCTTGCGAAAATTCCACAAAGAATTTCAAGCGAAATTTTATATTAAATTTTGCGGAAAATTTCACTCATAGCGGCGCAAATAGCGCGAGTTCGTTAAGCCGTGCGAGCGCTGCAAACGATCTGAATTTGATCCTCGCAAAAAGCCTCGCTGACGCCAATACTCGACGCTCCAAGAAAAATTTTACCAAGGTCATTGCGAACGATCCATGCTCCGCCAGCATGCCGCAGAGCTTTAACTATAGTCCCGCGCGAAGCCCTGGCACTCCACAAAATTCTAATGCTACACAGAATTTTAACTCCGCAAAAAATTTAAATTCTACGCAAAGCTCGAATTCCGCGCAGAGTTTCGGGCAAAATTCCAATTCCGCGCAAAGCCGCGCGCAAAACCCCGCTCCACCTAGCAGACTGTGGGATCTGGGGCTACTTTTCGTAGCGATCGTTTGGGGCTGTACCTTCGTGCCGGTTCAGCGCGCGCTGCATAGCGGCGACGTTTTTAGCTTTTTATTTTGGCGCTTTTTGGCGGCGAGCATTTTTACCTACCTCGCCTGTCTGCGCTTCGGCGTCAAATTTGACCGCGGCACGATAGGGCGGGGCGTGTTTTGCGGGCTGATGCTGTTTTGCGATTTTTCGTGCCAGACCATAGCGCTTGATTATGCGCTATCATCGACGGTGGCGTTTATTTTGGGGCTTAACGTCGTCATTGTGCCCTTTTTAATGCTTGCGTTTTTCGGCAAAAAAGTCGGTGCGAGCGCCTTTGGCGGTGCGGTCGTGGCGCTTTTGGGGCTGTATTTTTTAAGCGGAGCAAGCGGCGCGGTGGGATTTGGCATAGGCGAGCGGTTGACGCTGATTTCGGCGTTTGCATACGCGCTTCATATCGTATTTACCGGCGTCTGCGCGCGCAAAAGCAATCTCTACGGCTTTGTGATCGTGCAGTTTATCTGCGTCTGCGTCTGCGCGCTGATCGCGGCAGTTTTCGCTCCGCACGCGGAATTTGAAGGCGAGATAAAGGTACTTGGAAATTTGATCTTTTCGCCGAGTTTCGATTTTGTTTTCGCGCTGGTTTTAACCTCGATCTTTGCCACCGTCGCGGCGTTTGTTATCCAAACGATGGCGCAAAACCGCGGCGTAAGCGAGATAAAAACGGTGCTGATTTTCGCGCTGGAGCCCGTAAGCGCGGGCATAATGGGGTATGCCTTCGGCGAGAAGCTAAGCGCGCTTCAAATTTTAGGCGCGGCGCTGATACTCGCGGGCATCCTGCTTAGCGAGCTGGGCGGGCTTTTAGGCGCGAAGTTTGCTAAAAATCGAGCTTGCGAAAAAGCAGACCGAGGCGACTAGGATTATCGAAGCGCCGCTGGTTAGATTGAGCTTGAAGCTCAAAATAAGCCCCGCCGCGCAGAAAAGCGCCGATAGCGCGCAGCTTATCGCCATCATCGAGCCTAGGCTTTTTGAAATTTTTTCGGCGATGAAGGGCGGGATCGTCATCAGCGAGATCACCAAGATTAGCCCTACGATCTGAATCGACGCGACTACCGCGAGGCTCGCCATCACTACGAGGACGTAGTAAAAGACGCTCGTATTTACCCCGCGCAGCAGGGCGAATTCCTTATCGAAGCTGATTGCTAAAAACTGCCTGTAAAAGCACGCCGTAAGCGACGCAAATGCCGTGCCGCAAATGCCGATGAAGATTAAATTTTCGTGATTTATCGCTAAGATCGAGCCGAATAAAAAGCTCATCAAATCGGATTTGTACCCGGGCGTGAGATCGGCGAAGATTATCCCAAGCGCCATTCCAAACGCCCATATCGCGCCGATTACGGCGTCGAAGCGCTCGGTGTTTCGCAGCGTGACGTAGGCGATGAGCAGTCCCAAAAACAGCGCAAATACGCTAGCTCCCAGCACGGGCGAGATGCCTAAAAATAGCGCGATGCCGATGCCGCCGTATGCGCCGTGTGCGATGCCGCCTGCTATGAAGCTCATGCGATTTATCACGACTAAAGAGCCTACGACGCCGCAGACTATACTGACCAAAAGTCCGCCAAGTAGGGCGTTTCGCATGAAATCGTAAGATAAAATTTCAGCCATTTTCGCCCTCCTTGCAGCAGCATTCGTTAAGCGCGAGATCGACGGCGCAGAAGTGTCCGTGCTCGCGTCGCAGGTGATCTAAAAATTCCGCTCTGCCTCCCGGATCGATCTCATGAGTGTGCGCCGAGCCGTTTGCGACGTAAAGCGCGCGGTTTGCGTAGTTTAGCGCAAGCTGCACATCGTGGCTAATTAGAATTATGCCGCAGCCGCTCTCATTTAGGGATTTCAGAAGCTCGTAAATTTGAACCTGCCCCATCGTATCGATGCTCGCTAGCGGTTCGTCAAGAAGTAAAATTTTAGCCTTTGCGCACAGCGCCCGCGCGATGTAAACGCGCTGTCTTTGTCCGCCGCTAAGCTCGCTGATACGGCAGTCTGCAAGGTCTTGCATGCCTACGCGCCCCAGGGCTTGCATGGCTTGCTCGCGCTCGGATTTACTGTAAAAGCCAAAAATTTTCTTATCTATCAGCCCCATTAAAACGACTTCGAGCACGCTTATGGGAAAGCTTTTGTTTATCGCGATGAACTGCGGCACGTAGCCCATTTGCGCTCTGGCAAGCGCGGGCGATCTGCCTAAAATTTCGATCGTGCCCGAGCTTGGTTGTAGTAGTCCCAAAAGCAACTTTAAAAGGGTGCTTTTGCCGCCGCCATTGGGCCCGAAAATCGCTAAAAAATCGCGCAGCTCGTAGCTTAGGTTTATATCTTTTAAAATTTCGCGTTTTTCGTAAGCAAAGTTTAAATTTCTTATCGTCACGTCCGCCATGAACGCCCTTTCGCCTAGATTTTGAAAGCATTTATTATAGCCCAAATTCGGAAAAATTGCCAAATTTTGCTATTATTACAAAAAATTTAAAGGCGAGCGGTGGAGAAAATCGGCGAAAAAACACATAAAAATAGCTGGGATAAAAAGTCCGAAAGTTACGCTAAATTTAGCGGCGAGTTAGGGGATTTCGGTAAGCGGGTGTTTGAGATACTGCGCGGCTGGGGCGTGAGCTTTGCTGGCAAAAGCGTGCTCGACGTGGGCGCCGGCACGGGGGTTTACTCGCTGTATCTTGCGTCGCTGGGCGCCAAGGTCACGGCGATCGATAGCTCGGAGGGGATGCTGCGCGAGTTAAGGCGCAGCGCGCAGGAGTTTGGCATCCCTTTGCAAAACGTATTAAATTTAAGCTTTGCGGAGTTTTGCGAGCGGCTGAGCCGCAATGGTTTTGCAGACGTGGCGGGCGAAAATTTTAAAATTTATCCGCGCTCGAAAAGTAAAATTTCAAATTCGCAAGCTCAAGAAGCGCAGGCTTTAAATTTAAAAGACGCTGTGAGCGAAAGCCGCGAGAGCGAAAATTTTAAAATTCCCGTATTTTTTGACATTGCGTTTCTTACGATGAGTCCTGCGCTAAAAAGCACGGAGGATTTTGAAGCGTTTTTGGCTTTGGGCGAGCGCAAAATTTATCTAAACTGGGCGAGCGAGCGCAATTCATCGATGCTAGCGCCGCTATTTGAGCGCTTCGGCACAGGAGCTAAAAGACTCGCTACCGCCGCCGAAAAGTTCGAGGCGATGCTCGGGGCGCGCGACATCAAATTTAAAAGCGAAATTTTAACCGAGAAGCGCGAGCAAAAACGCAGTCTGCAAGAAGCTGTGCAAAACGCCGCGTGGCACCTGCATATGGACGGCGCGGAGGCTAGCGAGCGTGAGATCGAGGAGCTTTTGAAAAAGCGGGCTAAAGGCGGGATGATAAGCGATGAGATCGAAGCGAGCTTTAAGCTGTTTTATATTTAGCCTGGCGCCCGTTTTGGGGCTTTGCGGCAATCTTTTCTCGCCGCTTGAGGTGCCTAAATATGACCCACAAAAGGCGCGGCTGGGCGCAAAAATTTTTACCGACGTAAGATTTAGCCGCAAAGGTCGCTCCTGCGAGAGCTGCCACAATTTTTATTTAAACGATTCGGGCGCTTCGGTGCGCGATGGACGCGTGCCTACGCTCATAAATTCTTATTATTTTGACCGCTATTTGAGCGATTATAATTTCGCGGGCTTTGAAGCGCGGATCGCAGCGTCGGTTTTTGGCAAGAACGAGCTTGATGCGAGCGAAGATAGAATTTTAGAGCTTATCAGGAAGAATTTAACCTACAAGCAGGCTTTTGAAAGTGCTTACGGCGAGGCGAATACGGCGAACTTCATTGATGCGTTGAAGGAATTTTTAAAATCCAAAACGGCGATAAATTCCAAATTTGACCGATTTTTGCGCGGCGAGGTTAAGCTAAATGATGCCGAATATAACGGATATGTGCTTTTTGTGCGGCTGTGCTCGGCATGTCACAACGGCGTTAGCCTAGGCACCGGCAGCTTTACTAAAATTCGCCCAAGCGCGGAAGAGGAGGATGTGCCTAGGCATAGGCTCACTTCCGATGGATTTGAGCTGCGCCGCGTGCCTAGCTTGCGCAATATCACGCAAACCGCGCCTTACGTAAACGGGCAGACGGATTTGCGTCTTGCGGTGCGGCAGATCGCAAAGGATCTGCTAAAATACGATCTTAACGATGGGGAGCTTGATGCTTTGATGAGCTTTTTGGCTACACTTAAGGGCGATATGACGGAGGCGCAGGATGAAAGATAAGATAATGTGGACTTTGATGGTGGGGATTATGATATTAGGTATAATCATCGCCGGGAATTATTTCTCGTCGCTAAGAGATGTAGCGAGATTTAGCACGATTTCGCGCGAGCTAGCTTTGATCGATAACGCCGATAACCGCTTAAATATATTATTTGATGCAAAGATCGCAAGAAGGGACTTTTCGATTGCAAATGCCGATATGCGCGGCATCTATCAGGTGCTGCAAGCCTTACAAAAAGACAAAATCATCGATAAAATCGGACTTAGCAGCGATGTGCGCGCGATCGGAAGCGCTTTTAGCGATAAAATTTCACTTTTGGACGAGCTTGGGGCTTTAAATTCGCAGAATTTAATCCTTTTTCAAAGTCTGCAGCAAAAATTTTTATCCAGTGGCGCAAATGCGCAAAGAGCAAATCTCTACTCTCAAATTTTAGGGCTTAATTATAAAAATCGCTCCGAGATCTCTGCTTTAAAAAGTGCGCTAGAAAGCGCAGATGCGTCAAGCCCCGACGAAGCTGCGTTTATAGGAATCGCACGGCAAATTTTAAGGAATTTCGAGCGGCAAAATATCATTGTAAGCGATAATCTCTCGTTGCTAAACGAGCGCTTCGCAAGCCTGCGCGAGCGATTTTCTTACGCTAGCGAGGAATTTTACGGCTCGTTTATGCAAATGACGATGCTTTACACGGCGGTATTTTTGTCGTTTTTACTGCTTACTTACATCATAAATTCCGATGCTTTGCGTAGTAAACGCGCCCTCGCGCCCTATCACGCACTATGCGAACAAGCAGGCGAAGCGATAGTTTTAGCAGATCAAAACTTTAAAATTTTATACGCTAATAAAAGCGTGCTTAACTTAAGCGGCTACGAACAAAGCGAGCTGGAAGGAAGCGATCTTGGAGTTTTGATGCCCAAAGATAAGGGGACCGAACTTCCTGCGATGGTAAATAAAAGCGCCAAAGATACGCGCCTGCTTCGTAAAAACGGCGAGCTAGCCGATGTGAGCTTAAGACTAGCAAATATCGCCGCTGCATCCAAGCCGCCGCTATATGCGCTTTACGCTCATGATATCGGCGAGCGCGAGATTATGAAACTAGCTCTTGCGAGCGCAAAGGAGAGCTTAAACAATCAAGTCTATATCGATCATCTTACGGGCCAGGGCAACGAAGCAGCGCTATATGAGCTAATAAACGCCGAAAAAACTGGCGTAGCGATCTACATCACTATCGTAAATTTTGCAAATTTGCGACTTTTTTACAAGGCGGAGACGACGAATGAAATTCTGCGCTCCTTTGCGCGCACGCTTGCAATGTGTATCGAATCGCACGAGATCAAAGCCAGTATCTTTCGCATCCAATCGGATGAGTTTTGCCTATTTTACGAGGGACTAAATGTCGCGCGCGACGTGGAGATCATAAACAAATACTTTACCGATAAGGTCTTTAATCTACATACCACTGAGGGCTTTGCTTCCGCGCCTTTAAATATCACGATGGGCGTAAGCGAGCGCGCCGACGTAGCAGGTGGCGCAAATAGGGTCTTTCAGGCGGTTATGGCGATGTATGAGGCGCAGAGCAAAAACGAGCACGTGGGCTTTTACTCGCGTCCAAATGCGATTGAGGAAAAATATCTGCAAAATCAGATTATGATCAACACCATTCAAAATGCGATCAAGAAAAATCAAGTCTTTGTGCTTGTTCAGCCTATATTTGATATTACCCACCGCGATCCTAGCGGCAACACATACGGCACCGAGGGTGGCGACTATGTCCCGTTAGTATATGAAATTCTAATCCGCCTAATCGATCGTTCGGGCAAGACGCGCTGCCCGGGTGAGTTTATCGATATCGCAAAGCAAACCTCGCTATACATCCCGCTAACTCAGGTCGTAATAAACGAAGCCTTTCGCTTGCTAGACCGCTTCGCAGGGACTTGCTTTAGCATAAATCTTTCATATTTTGACATCGCAAACGAAGGCATCAAGGAGCTTTTAGAGCGTAAGCTCGCATCCAGCCCAAATGCTTCAAATCTATTCATTGAAATTTTAGAAAGCGAGGAATTCGACGATTACGAGAGCCTACGCAGCTTCATTGCCGTAGCCAAAAACTATGGCTGCAAGGTCGCAATAGACGATTTTGGCAGCGGATACTCCAACTACTATAGAATTTTAACGCTCGACGTGGATTACATAAAGATCGACGGAGCGCTCATCAAAAACATCGCAAACGATAAAAACTCGCGCGCTATCGTCGAAACCATCGCTAACTTCGCGCGCAAGCAGGGCTACGAGCTCATCGCCGAATACGTAGAAAACCATGAAATTTCAATCATCTTAGAGGAGATGGGGATTAAATATATGCAGGGCTACTTCTACAGCAAGCCGATGGAACCTTCGAGGATAAAATTCTAACTCATCTCGCCGCGACTTTATAGCCCGCCTTTTTAAATTTATAGCCCAAAGATCGCCTTCGTAAGGCGATAAATTTTGATTTAGCAAGCTGCTGCTTTAACACGGAATTTATCTTGGCAAATACTGCGCAGTTTTATCGCAAACTTATGGCATGCCTTATAGTTAAATCATCATAAAAGCTTACGCATGACAAATGAAGTGAGAGCTGAATTTAATAGCGGATTTATGGATAAAATTTTGCAAAGTTCAAAATTTTAAAATTTCAAGCCGTAGAATTTTAAAATTTGAAATGCGCTAGCTGCAAATTTAAGGCTAAATTTTAAAATTTCGTAGCGATAAAATTTTAAATTCCGCGCCTTAAATCCGCCTGCAAATTTTAAAATTTTACGGCGCAAATTTCGATCTATTCGTTTTATAACATTTCGCGCGAGCTTTCAAAAATAAAAATTTTAACGAGCTTTGCTCTAAGTAGCGATAGGGCTTTCAAATGCAGGCGGAATTTTTAAGTGCAAACTTCCCACTTCAGCAAGAATGGGTTTAAGCTTTAGCGCATTAGATCAAGCAAATTCGCTCTAAGCCTTCATACTCCCCGTATCCTTAAATCTTTGATGCCACGACAGCGCCTCGCTTAGGATGTGCGGAGTATGCCCCGCACATGGCTGCGCGCATGCCCGCTCGAAATAATCTCTCAGTGCGTCTTGGTAAGCGGGATGTGCGATGCTTATCATCGCGCGAGCACGCTCACGAGGGCATTTACCGCGCAGATCGGCGATGCCGTATTCGGTTATGATGACTTGAGTGTCGTGCTCGGTATGATCGACGTGACTCACGAACGGCACGATAGCGCTAATCGCGCCGCCCTTAGCGAGCGACGGGCTCAAAAATAGCGACAAATATCCGTTGCGAGCGAAGTCGCCGCTACCGCCGATGCCATTTTTCATCTGCGAACCCATGACGTTAGTGGAGTTTACGTTGCCGTAGATGTCTGCCTCTAGCATGCCATTCATCGACACGACGCCGAGCTTTCTGATAAGCGCTGGCGAGTTGGAGACATCTTGCGAACGCAGTATGATATGCTTGCGGTAGAAATCGATGTTTTTTTGAAATTCCTCGACACCTGCGGGGCTAAGCGATAGCGCTGTGGCACTTGCAGTGCCTACGACGCCTCTTTTGATAAGATCTAGCATGCCGTCTTGGATCACCTCGGAGTAGCATTGCAGCCCTTGGTAGCCAGCATTTTGTAGTGAGCTAAGCACGGCGTTAGCGACGTTGCCGATACCCGATTGTAGCGGCAGCAGCTTCTTTGCGGGAAGTCTGCCGCAAGCTTCCTCGTTTTTTAAGAATTTTACGACGTTGCGCCCAATCGCACTTGAAATTTCGTCCACGGCAGTAAAATTATTGACGCGATCATGCGTCCTAGCCTCTATGATGGCGACTACTTTGGCAGGATCTACATGCATGTAAGGGCTGCCTACGCGATCGCCTACGTGCTTGATCGGCAGATCCTCGGCATGCGGCGGCAGGCGCAGATCCGTAACGTCGTGAATGCCCTCAAGCTCAAGCGGCTGATAGTAATTCACTTCTAAAATCACGCGATCGGCGATATCGAGCCAGGCTTGGTTATTGCCTAGCGACGTGGACGGCACGAGCTCGCCGCTTTCTTTAATCGCCACTACTTCGATCACAGCAAAGTTTAGATGCGGAAAAAAGCCAGCTTTAAGCTGAGCAGCAAGGCTTGATAGATGCACGTCCGCGTATCGCACGACGCCATTATTTATCGCACGGCGCATATCGGCATCCGTAAAAAACGGCGCGCGAAAGCTCACAGCGCCTGCTTTTGCCAAAACTCCGTCTAAAAGCGGATCGGTCGATGCGCCTGTAAAAATTTCGATTTGATAGGGCTCGCCTTTTTCGTGCAGCGCCGTCGCTCGTTGTGCCAGAGCTTGTGGTAGCGCTAGCGCACAGCCAGCCCCAACAAAGCCGCTAAAGCCCACCGATGCGCCATTTGGGATCAGTTCGCAGGCTTCCTCGGCGCTCATAATTTTTGATTTTAGATATTCGTTTTGCACGCGTGAGTTCATTTTCCGTCCTAGCCGTGATTTGGGCGAAATTATAATATTTTTGCGCGAAATTTCAAAATCCTAAAATTTTGACGTAAGCTAGAGCTATAGAGCAAAATATAGAGCGAGGTCGGTTGGAATATACGCCGCGAACGCTTCCGATCAGGCTTTTTTTTACTTCGGCGGTTTGCAATACCCGCTTGCGCGAACACTCGGTAAATAGGGTTTTAAGCGTGATTGAGGCTTAGTTGATAGTCTCGCTGCGATACTGCAAACGCTTATTGCGCACCCAATTTCGCGGAATTAAGGCGCAAAATTTACGCATAATTTGTGAGCTGCGATATTTAAATTTAAGCTTCCTTTTGCAATTTAATCGCTCGCCGCACTCAAATTTAAATCCCCAACTTGTAATTTTAAAATAGATGTTTTGAAATTTATCGCTCGTGGCGTTCAAATTCCGCGTCTAGCGAGCCTTGAACTCATATTTGAAATTGCATCACTTGTGGTGCACGCCTTTGCACGCCGCGCTTGGATTTTAATTCCGCATTAATTGAAATTCCCCCCTGTCTGGAATTCTTGCCTCTTCACACAAGACGGCGGTTTAAAATTTCAGATTTCGCGCTTTTTTGGGGGCGACTCGACGTAGATACGCAAAATTTTGATATTTTACGCTTGCAAAATTCTAAAAATTATATCATCGTCACGACTAAATTTCAGATTTTGTTTAAATTCTAGTTCTTAAAATTTTAGCCTGGTCGTCACGCACGATTTGCAATTCAAAGAGCCTTGTTACACAAATTCTAATCTCCGCTGAGTCTAAAATCGACGCCGCTTACGACGCAAATTTAAACGCGTTTTAGAATTTAAAATTTAGTCCGCCTTGTTACCATTTTCGGTCGAGCTTTACTAAAATTTCGGCAAATTTTATACTTGCAAAATTTTAAAATTCTACCGCCGCAAAATAGGGCAAAATTTCATCTCTGCGGCTTGCCGTCGCCGAATTTTGCGACTATCTCCTCGCTGCAGCTTTCTTTGGGCGCCCAGCCATCGCGCTTCATCCGCGCTAGATTGTCGCACGCCTCCTGCGAGCCGCCCTCGCAAAGCTCGTGGTATATCACGAGGCTGCGGCACTGCCCGCTCGCGAAACTCTCCAGCGCTGCTGCGTTGCCCAGACAGGCTCGCTCGCGCAGATCGCTCATCGTGCGCCCACCTGCGCCGCCCATTTTATCTCCCCGCTTCCGCTCGGCGAAGGTGGCGAGCTCGCACGCGTCTGCGAAAAAGCCCTGCGCTTTGAGGCGGTTTCGCACGACGCCGCGACCGCCCAGCTCGTATCTCATCGCCGCTTCGTAGCATGCGGCGGCGTCCTTTTTACTGCACTTTGCTAAAAGTGCGCTAGTTTTTACGCCGCTAAATTTAAACTCTTTGGCTTCACCGCCCGCGTTTGCCAAGCTAAGCGCCGCCGCCAGCGCAAGCTTTAAAGCTTTCATCTTTGCTCCTTTTTCGTTTATCCGCTCGCTCGCCCCGATTTACTGCTTCATCGCGCCGCACCCACGAAAATCACTTTAAATTTTAAAACCAAACCTCACTCATTCGAAGCAGAACGGGGTTGCTACGCGGTGATCGGCGCCTTTAAATGCGGATCGCACGCTCATCTAGGTGCGAGTTGTAAAATTTAAGCTTTCGTGCGGCGAAATTTGCAAGGCGTCCGGTAATCTACGCGGTCTAGCCCTAAAAAGCAATTCTGTGCCGCCCAAAGAAGCGCTTTGCCTTTGCCGCGCTAATTTTTCGGTAGTAGATCGAGCACCGCGCAGGCGCGCTTGTTGTGCATTTTGCATGCCTTATCTAGCGCTTTCCCCGAGAGCTCGAAGCTTTGAGGAGTGCCGATTCCTTGGAGATATTTGACCGACAGCTCGTAGCAAGCTTCGCTACTGCCGGCATCGCACTGCTCGCGAAAAAGCTCAAACGACGCCACGACGTCCTTTTCTACGCCCAAGCCGCGCCCTAGCGCATCTGCGTAGAAAAAGCACGATAGCTGATCTTTGCGCTCGCAGCCGCTTTTTAGACCGCGGGTGACGCGCTCGCAGGAGCCTTCATCGCTTTTTACGATGCAGCTTTGCAGATCCGCCCGCGAAATTCCGTCCGTTTGGATGATCGCATCGGCGCTGCTTTGCGAGTCGGCGCTTGCCTTGCCGCTCTTTATAAAGCGCGCGTTTTGCGTGGCAGTTTCGCCGATACTCGTTGTTTTGCCCGCCGCAGAAATTTTATCCGCTCGCGCGCTCTCGCCGCAGTTTGCCGCAAGTGCGCAAAATAGCGCCAAAAATAGAAATTTTTTCATACCCGCCTCCGTTAAATTTAGCGCCATTTTAATTAAAAATGCTGAATTTAATGAAAATGCGCCTCTGCCCTAAATTTTAGCTTTGTGTCGCAGCGTGTTTGAAGTGCAAAATTTAAAGCGCGTCGCCGAAGCGATCGATCATAGGCTCTTTAGTGTCGCAAGTACATTTTGCGCGTCCTGCTCGGGTTCAGCGATACGGCTAAAGCGCTTTATCTCCTTGCCGCCTCGAAAAATCAGCGTTTGGCGGTGGTAAAATTTCTTCCCGTCGCCGGTAGTGAAGGTTTCGAGCTCAAGCGGCGCTTCAAGTTCGAATTTTTCGTCGTTTATGAACTCAAACGTAGCGCCCGTAGCGCGCTTAAACTCGCTCGTGCCCGCCTCGCCCATGCTGCCTACGGCGATAAGCTCGAAGCCTAGGGCTTTTATCTGCGCAAACGCGCTCTCGTAGGCCTTGCACTGAAGCGTGCAGCCCGTAAGTCCAGCCGCATCGCGCAACTCTGCGGGCAAAAATTTGCCGCTGCCACCCATTTTCGGATAGGTAAAAACCACGCAATTTTTCGGTAAATTTATCATCTCTCGCCTTTTGATCGAAATAGGTTGCAAAAATAGCATAAAAAATCTTAAACCCGCTTAACGGATGAAATTTTAATAAAATTTAGCGTAAAATAAGGGGCGAAATTTAGGCAAATCAAATTCGGAGTTAAATTTTGGATATGGACAGAGCGATAGAGGAGCTTGCAAAAAAGCAACAGCAGTGCAAGATAAAATTTCTAAAACCGCTGATTTTATTGCTATGCATCGCGGTTTTTTCCGTCGGCTGGTTTATCCACGGTTTGATCCAAAACGAATACTCTTCCGCCATGCTGATGTCCGCGATGATTCCGATAATTGCGGTAAGTTGCGTATGGGGGATTTATGATGATTCCATCGCTAAGTGGGAGTACAACGCCTTTTACAAAGACGCCTTCATTCGCGCTATTATTTCAGATATCGATCCCGCCTTTAGATACGAGCCGCAAAGCGGCATAGACGAAGAAGAGCTCCGCAAAACGGGCATCTATCCACGGAATGAATTCGTAGCCGAGGATCAGATAGACGGCGTGTATAAAGGGGTAAAATTTAGCCTAAGCGAGGCGATAAAAATCTATGAAACGCGAGAATCTATGAGGCTTGTAGAGTTATCTCAAAGGTCCAAGAGCGATCTTTCTGCGGCTTTTTTGCTATCGGCGATCGCGCTTTGGAACGCTTGGAGGCTCGGCGAATACGTACAGGCCTTTAGCGGCTCGGTTTTAGTGTGCGAGTTTTATAAGAAATTTAAGGGGCAAACTATCATCGCAGATCGCTCGCCAGGCACCAAATTTTTAGGCGATCAGGAGCTGATGGACGACGTAATTTTCGGAGAGGAATTTCGCGTGTTCGCAAGCGATAAGATCGAGGCGCGGTATCTTTTGACGCCTAGCTTTATGGGGCGCCTCGGAGCTTTGAAGCTTAAGCTTGCGCCCAAGATCGCTCTTAGCGCGGCGTTTATGGACGGTAAATTTTATCTATTTTTAAACGGCGCGAAAAACCGTTTCGAAGCCGCGCTGTTTTCGCCGCGCACTACGCTAAGAGACGCCGAGCGGATAAAGGCTGAGGTTTTGCAGCTTCTTGGTATCATTGACGAGCTGCGTTTAAATGAAGGATTTTTTGGCGGCGCAAGCGAGAGCGGCGAGCCCGCAAAGAGCCCGCCCCTCGGCGGCGAGGAGCTACAGAGATTGCGCGATAAAGGCTTAAGCTCGCGTGATCGCTGATTTGAATTTTAAAATGTCATCTCGCGGCTTAAAATTTAACGCTTTTCGTAAAATTTTAATCTCATCGTTCGCGTCTTTAAATTATAGCACTTTTTAGAATTTGGTGTTTCTTAAAATTCGGTGCCTCTTGAAATTTAGCGCGGTGCAAGCGAGTAAAATTTATCGCTTGCGGCGGTAGCTTGAAATTTTAAAATTTGATCTCGCGCGCCGCAAAACTCGCTATGAAATTTTACTCGTTGTTTCCCGCGATCGTTTCGATTAGTTTGCGTTTGTTGCGGCGGTTGTAAAGCACCGACGAAAGGAGCGATAGCGCGATGAATAATATCCCCACGGTGCCCGTTATGATCTCGCTTACTTCAAATTTCAGCTTGGCAAACATTATAAACGCCAAACACGCGATGGCGTAGTGCGCGCCGTGCTCCAGATACGCGAAGTGCGACAGCGTGCCGCGGGCGATGAGATACAGCGTGATGGAGCGCACGAACATCGCGCCGGCGCCGAGGCCTAGCATGATGATGAAGATATTATCGCTTAGCGCAAACGCTCCGATCACGCCGTCGAAGCTAAAGCTCGCGTCTAGGGTTTCTAAATATAAAAAGCCCGCGAGACCGTTTTTTACGCCGTCCGTGCCGAAAAGGCGGTCGAAGCAGGAGATGAGCAGATAGAGCAGGATCGCGCCGAAATACGCCGCGCCGAGCGTAGCCGAGCCCGTTTTAGCAAGCAGCACGAGCCCTGCGGCTAGAGCGATCAGCGTGGGCGCGTTTGGAATGCGCTTTAAAAATCGCACTACAGCGTTATTTTCGATTATGCCTAGCCAGTGTAGCTCGCGCTGCGCATCGAAGAAAAAATCGCAAAAGACCATCAGCAAAAACGCGCCGCCGAAAACGTAAATTTGCGCTTCGTTCTCGCTTAAAATTTCATGGTAGCGGTGCGGCTGCTTAAGCGCCAGCACGAGGGTTTCCCAAAGACCCAGATGCGCGCTTGCGGCAACGATTAGCACCGGGAATAAAAATCTCATGCCAAAAACCGCGATCGGAATGCCCCAGAGGATAAATCTGCTCTGCCACACCGGCGCCATATCTTTTAGCACCTTGGCATTGACTACGGCGTTATCGAAGCTGAGGCTGATTTCCAGCGCGCATAAAAGCGCACAGATATAAGCACCGCCAGCACCGCCGATATAAAATGCGATAGCAAGCGCAATTAGGCTTACTACAAAAGAGGAGTAAAAATATTTCATCGCTGTCCTAGCCGATTTTTTGCGCGATTTTAGCAAAATTTAGCCCTAAATTCTATATAATTGCAAAAATTCCAAAAAAGGCAAAAGATGCTTACCAATCCCGTATTTATTAGTATCTGTGTGATGTGCGCGCTATGCTTGCTGAGGTGCAACGTAATGCTCGCGATCCTAATCGGCACGATATGCGCCGTGCTCTCAAGCAATATTCCGCTGGGAGATGCCATAAATTTATTCATAAACGGCAACCCGGAAAACGCCGGCAGTCTCGGCATGGGCGGAAATTTAGAAACCGCGCTCTCATATCTGCTGTTAGGCGTCATCGCAAGCGCGATCTCAAAGACGAACTTAACGGCGATCTTGGTGCGCGCGGTGGCAAATTTAATCAGCGACAAAAAATACGTCTTTATCTTTTCGATCGCCTTTTTTGCGTGCTTTTCACAAAATTTAATCCCCGTGCATATCGCCTTTATCCCGATTTTGATCCCGCCGCTAGTCAAGATAATGAACTCGCTAAAGATCGACCGCCGCGCCGTAGCGTGCGCGCTGACGTTCGGCTTGCAGACGCCGTATATGGCGCTGCCGCTGGGATTTGGGCTTATCTTTATGGGGCTAATCGAAAAAAATATGAACGCAAACGGCATCGCGGTAAGCCTTGGCGACATATCAAGCGTGATGTGGCTAAGCGCCGTGCCGATGCTCGTGGGGCTAGTACTGGCCGTGATCTACTACCGCAAGCCGAGGGAGTATGCCGAAACCAAACAGAGCCTGGATGCGCATTTTAGCGAGCTTAAGATGGGTATGCGCGAATGGGGCGCTCTGGCGGGCATCGCGGTGTGCTTCGCCGTGCAAATTTGGATCAAATCTCTTCCGTTTGCCGCGCTTAGCGGAATTTTAGTAATGCTTGCGAGCAAAGGCATCGAGTGGAAGAAGCTGGATAATGTATTTGACGAGGGCGTGCATATGATGGGCTATATCGCGTTTTTGATGCTGATCGCCGCAGGATACGGCACGATCTTAAAAGAAACCGGCGGCGTGAACGAGCTGGTGCACGTAGCGAGCACTTTAAGCGGCGGCAAGCTCGGCGGCGCGCTGCTGATGATCGGCATCGGACTGCTCGTGACGATGGGTATCGGCTCGAGCTTCGGCACGATCCCTATCATCGCTACGATATACTGCCCGCTAGCCGCGCAGCTGGGCTTTAGTACGGCGGCGACGATCTTTATCATCGGCGTGGCTGCCGGTATCGGCGATGCGGGCTCGCCTGCGAGCGATAGCACGCTCGGGCCTACCGTGGGGCTGAATATCGACGGTGAGCATAGCCATATGTGGGATACCTGCGTGCCGACCTTTATTTTCTTTAATATCCCGCTAATCATATTCGGCATAATCTTTTCGATGATGCTATAGACTGCGGAATTTGCGCGGGTTTTCGCGGGCAGAATTTTAGAATTTTAGAATTTTAGAATTTTAGAATTTTAGAATTTTAGAATTTTA
>CAUSCW010000006.1:0-59774 GCA_963530195.1 uncultured Campylobacter sp. | reverse complement strand
AAAGGCGTAAATTTGGAGGAGAGATGATCTATTTGGCGCAGACCGATACGACGGCTGGATTTTTGAGCAAGGATTTTCGCGAGATAAACGCGCTCAAACGCCGAGCGGCGGACAAACCCTGCCTCATAACCACAGCTAAATTTGGCGATCTAAAAAATCTTGCTCGCGTGCCCGCTAAATTTAAAAATTTAGTGCGCCGCGCGAGAAAAACGACGTTTTTATATCCGAACGAAAAAGCCGTGCGCGTAGTCAAAGAGTGCGCCCACGAGGAGTTTTTGAGGCAATTTGACTGGCTCTACTCCAGTAGCGCAAATTTAAACGGGCAAAACTTCGACGAAGAGTGGGCGAAAGGGGCGGCGGATCAGGTCGTAGATCAAAATTTCAGCCAAAACGCGAGCTCGAAAATATATAAAATTTCAAAAACTAAAATTTTGCGGATTAGATAGAGCTGCCGATTAAAATTTACGCGCGCAAAGAGCGCTCAAAAAGAGGCGCTAGTTTATAAATTTAAGCGGCTTTGTAAATTTAAATTGCTCTATAAATTTACCGAACCGGAAAATTTCGTCACATATAAACCGCGCAAATACCGTCTGAAATTTTAAAAATCGCGAAAGGATCACGGCAACCTCTCAGAAAAATCATATAAAAAGCTGTAAATCCCCTCCCGTTGCCTTCAAATAGTAAAATTTCTGCCATTCTCGAAGCCGTAAAATTTCGCTATTGCTAGCTTTGAATAAAATTCTATCGCCAAATACTCGATCAAAATTTTAACTCGGGTGAGCTAAGATTGTCGCTAGAAATTCTCGCATCCCGAGTGCTCTGGATCAAAATTTTAGAGATCGGGCATTGCCGCTGGTTTTTATCCGAGCCGCTACGCACCGTTTTGATCGAAGCTCCACCGACGCCGCTTCTGCCTTTGATTAAAATTTGATCTTTAAAAAAGCTCCTCTGGCGCCGTTAAAATCAAAATTTCGCCGCTGCACCAATAGTTTTAATAAAATTCAGACGCCGCTTCCGCCGATACCTATTCAATTAAAATTTTATCGCCGCTGCAAGTATTACGATCAAAAATTCTATCATCGCTGATTGTATATCAAAAGTCCCGCCACCGCTGCCTCACCGCACCTCCGCCACTACTGCCCTATCTCCACCGCTGCCGCAGCAAGTGCCGCAAAGCCCTACGCGTCTCACGCCCTGAAGCTACCAAACCTGCGTGTAAAGCGCAAGCGTACTGCCTGCCCCCCATTGCTGCACCACGACGATAGATCCGCGATAAAATTTCCGCCGTCGCGCAACGTGTGTCAAGCCAAACGCTGCAAATTTTAAAATTTAAACCGCCTCTCGCCGCACGGCACCGATAAATTCCGCTAGCTAGTCTTTCATTTCCGTATAAATCATAAATTTCCATAAATTTAACGCCACCTTTCTTGCTTTATATTAAAATTTCGCTAAAATTACCGCATTAAATTTGAGGCGCAAACGGAGCTTAAGCTTAAACCGCTTGCGGGCAAATTAAATCCATTCAAGGAGCTTTTATGAGCGGTGTTGCGTTAATCATCTGCTTCGCCATAGCGGTCGTCGTGATGATTTTTTTGATCTCCAAAGCAGGCGTTCACCCGTTTTTGGCGCTAATGCTTATCTCCCTGGCGCTCGCGATCGTCGCGGGCATACCGCTAGCCAAGATCCCCGCGATTATCGGCGACGGATTCAGCGGCACGTTTAAGAGTATCGGTATCGTCATAATCTTCGGCGCGCTCATCGGCACCGTGCTCGAAAAGACGGGCGCGGCGCTCAAACTCGCCGATATGGTCGTAAACGTAGTCGGGCAAAAGCGCCCCGAGCTTGCGATGCTCATAATGGGCTGGATCGTGGGTATCCCCGTATTTTGTGACAGCGGCTTCGTCGTTTTAAACCCAATCCGAGAAGCGATCAGCAAAAAAATCGGCGAAAATCCGGTCGCTCTAGCAGTAGCGCTCTCGGGCGGACTTTATGCCTCGCACGTATTCATCCCGCCGACTCCCGGACCGATCGCCGCAGCAGGCGCCGTGGGTCTAGGCGGCAATCTGCTACTCGTAATCGCAATGGGCGCGGTAGTGTCCTTGCCGGTGCTGATCGCTACATACTTTTTTTCCAAAAAAGTCGCCAAAAGCGTGCATATAAGCGAGGCTGAAGCGAATGAAGTCATCGCAAAAAGCTACGACGATCTGCTTAAGCAATACGGCAAATTGCCGGGCGGATTTTTGAGCTTAGCCCCTATTTTGATACCGATCCTATTTATGGCGCTGGGCTCCGTCGCCAAGATCTTAAAAGTAGGCGGATTTGCGGGCGAAATTTCGCAATTTTTAGGAAATCCTATCATCGCGCTAGCCTTGGGCGTAGTTTTTGCGGTATTTTTGCTCGCACAAACCGACAAACTAGGCGAATTTAGCGATATCACCAACGAATCCTTAAAGATAGTAGGCCCGATCCTCTTTATAACCGCAGCGGGCGGAGTGCTAGGCAAGGTCATCACCGACGCCGGCTTCGTAACCTACATCAAGGACAATGCGACCGCGATTAAAGCCGCGGGGATTTTCTTCCCGTTCTTAATCTCGGCCGTCTTAAAAACCGCGCAAGGAAGCTCCACCGTTGCGATCATCACTACAGCTTCGATTATGGGCGCATTTAACGCAGATGGCTCGCTAATGCAGGTACTGGGCTTCACCTCCGAAATGTCCGGAGCGCTTGTGGTAATGGCGATTGCAGCGGGCGCGATGACGGTTTCGCACGCTAATGACAGCTACTTCTGGGTCGTTACGAATTTCAGCAAGATGAACCCGCAGCAAGGCTACCGCACCCAAACTATGCTAACCCTAATTATGGGCATTACGGGCATGATCAGCGTGTGGGTTTTGTCGCTGTTTTTGATCTAGGCTAGCTTATTCTAGCCGCTACCGTGCTAAATCAGTGCGGAGCGCTACGGGCATCTACCAGCGGCTAGCTACATAAAATTCTTTAAATTTACGTAGCTAGCCCGCGTCGCGCAAATGCCTTAGTATTAAAATTTCGCTTAACATAGTTTTAAATTTACACACAAAGCCTCAAGGAGCGAAATTTTAAAATTCTATCGCTACAGAATTTTAAAATTTAGCCGGAATTCTGTGGTTTACAGAATTCTAAAATTCCACGACATGAAATTTTGAAATTTGCCCCATAAATTTGGCGACGAGATTTTAAAATTATACTCTTGCTTTAGTCTTGTCATCGTAAATTTAGCCTACGCGCTGTAAAATTCCAAAATTTTAAGATACCAGCTAAAGGAAAAATATGAAAGTTTTAGTCGCGATCGACTCGTTTAAGGGCTCACTTAGTTCGCTTGAGGCGGGCAACGCCGTAAAATCAGGCATCGAGAAGCTAGGCTGCAAGGTGCTCGTCAAACCTATCGCAGATGGCGGCGAAGGCAGCGTTGAAGCCCTTGCCGACGCGCTAAAAGCTAAGTTCATGGACGTCATCGTAGCAAATCCGTTAGGCGAAAAAACGCCCGCGCGCTACGCCTTAAAAGGCGAGCTAGGCATCTTAGAAATGGCGTCCGCATCGGGTCTGCCGCTCATCGAAAAATCGCGCCGTAACCCGCTAAAAACGAGCACTTATGGCTTTGGCGAGATGATAGCGCATGCGATCGCGCACGGCGCGCGAAAGTTTATCATAGGCATCGGCGGAAGTGCTACAAATGATGCGGGTATGGGTATGCTACGGGCGCTTGGTTTTAAATTTAAAGATGAAAATGGCGCAGAGCTTGCGGGAGCGGGCGAGGATCTGATTAAACTCGCCACGATAGATTGCACTTCGGTGCTACCGCATCTTAAAGAATGCGAGTTTCTCATCGCCTGCGACGTGGATAATCCGCTTTTTGGAGAAAACGGCGCGGCATATATTTACGCCCCACAAAAGGGCGCGGATGCAGCGATGGTAAAGCAGCTCGATGCGGGACTTATAAATTTTGCAAGCGTCGTAAGCAAACATCTTGGACGCGAGCTTTGGAATAGCCCCGGAGCAGGAGCTGCCGGCGGGCTAGGCTTTGGCTTCGTGAGCTTTCTAAACGCGACGCTTAAGCCAGGCATCGACATCATCACCGAAGAGATCGGACTAGAGCGCGATATGCAAGGCACCGAGCTCGTCATCACAGGCGAAGGAAGGCTCGATTTTCAAAGCTCGATGGGTAAAACCCCTTGCGGCGTGGCGAAGATCGCCGCTTCCTACGGCGTGCCCGTAATCGCGCTGGCAGGTGGCATCTCGCCCTGTGCCGGCGGCTGTAACGAGCTAGGCATAGGCGCATTTTTTTGCATCCTAAACGAACCGATGAGCCTTGAGCGCGCGATGGAAAAAGAGATCGCGACACAAAATTTAGCCCGCGTCGCCGAACAAGCGGTGAGATTATTTCTGCTCGGACGCGGCGCCAAATAGGGATTTTGGACTGAAATTGAAGGCGCGGACGCTAAAACTTGCAGAGAGTGCGGCGAGCGCGGGCAAGGGATACGGCGCGGCGACAGTTCGTAGCAGGCGACGCGGCAAAGAAGCGAAAATTGTAGTAGGATAAATTTTCGTGCTTTTGAAAAACGCGGTGCAGCCTTGACGCAGATGCAGCGCTCGCGTGGCTTACAGCACAAAAATATGCGTAAAGAGACGGACGAGCGGCGACGGCTCGCGGCAGACGGATGCTAGTCCATGACGCGTATACGCGGTAAGCAAACCGCACAACCGATACGAAAAAACCCCGCTGGGTCGTGACGCGCATGCGCGGCAAGCAAATACCGCACGTCTCGCGGCGAGCGGCAAAATTTCATCCACTACAGACCACGGTAAGTGGATAAATTTTGCATTAAAACGTAGCTTTACCAAAATTCTAGCGTGTTTGAAAATACAGAGCGATCGGATGAGAGTTAAGACAGCGGGCGACTTAGGGTGATGCAGCGGCGTGAAATTTTATGGCGCAAAAATTTATTTTACCGCGCAGTATATACTCAAGGCGCGATCTAAAACTCATTTTCCAATCAAGCGGCTCGCGAACCCTCACAATACATACCTCAAGACATGACTAAAACAGACAGAATTTTAAAATTTAACGCCGTATTAGCAGGCTATGAGATTTGCAACGTAAATTTAAAAGCAGCGCCGCGCTTTATAAAATTCCGTTTAAATTTTAGCCCGCGATATGTCCGTATTGAGACGGGAAAGACCGCTCAATCGCAAGATCGCGCTTCTTGCAAAGATGATGGCGCATTACTTCACTCGCTCACAAAGCCCGTCAGTCTTCCGATGACGCTTTGATGCAAAGCGGACTGCGTCTGCGTAAATTTATATTATTTAAGATCGCGGATTTGCTTATCGCTAAATTTAGTGCGGATGCGGTCGCCGTACGCCGGTACGACAGAGCCGGGCTTTCATTAAATTTACCCCAATCGCGCTGTGTTTTGCGATAAAAATTTATGAAATTTCATTTGCGGTCGGCGCCAAAAAAATTTTATAAAGCTCTATTTCAAAATTTGCGGCACGGGCACATACCGATCAGGTCGTCAAGCTAAAATCAAATCTCAAAATTCTAAGCGGCGAATGCAGAAAACCCTCGCACCTAGCATATCTGCGGCGGCGGTACGGGCACGCTAAATTTATCGCTTTTAGGACGCAAAAGACGGGCAGGCGCGGGCAAAATTTATTGATTTAGAGTTTAAAGCATCAAATTCGCGCGTCTAGGCTAAATTTTAAAATTTAAAGCGCACGACGCCTTGGACGCATCCGCGTAACTGAGAACACTCATAAAATTCGCCCGAAGCAAGGTTGTAAAACCGCGGGCGGGCGCAAAATTTATCGCCGCAAAAATCAAAGCTGCGAAAGCAAAAAGGCTCCACGAGCGCTCGCTTCCGCACCCGCCCGAGCAAATTAAAATCGCATGATCCGCCTAGCCGGCATACATAAAGGGCGCCGCTGCGGGCATTTGCACTTAAATCCAGTGCGATCGCAATGCAATTTAAAACCGCGCCTGCTTAAATTCGCGCCGTTTCGGTTCGCTCGCAATCACATCTCGCCGCAGTAGCGCTTTAAATTTGCGCCGCCACGATTTGTGCGCATTCAATCGCTACGGCAAGGGTAAAATTTTAAAATCCAGGTCCATACGCGCCGATTTGCTCGGATCGAATTACGCTACCGCAATCCGCGCAGATTAAAGCTCCGCCGCTTAAAAGCGCAAATTTTACCTCTCAAACGGCGGCGCGAAATTTCACTAAAATTTCATCTCTTAATTCGGCGCAGGGTTTATAAAATTTCGCCCTCCCCGCACCCCGAAATCTGCGGCTTAGGCAGCGCCAGGCTCTTTGCGGTTTTGCTAAAAAGTATCAGATCCTCGGTGCTTTGCACGCTCCACGGCAAGCGCGAGAGCGCGGATTTGAAAATTTCAAAGCAGGAAACGGCGTCGCTAAATGCGCGGTGGTGGACGTTTTGCACGCCTAAAAGCTCTTTTAGCGAGCCAAGCCCATATCTTTGCGCCTCAATCGTGCGGCGCGCGAGCTCGACGGTGCAGAGCCTGCGATTTAAAAGCATCCCAAAGCCGCATTTTTGCAGGCTTGCGTCGATGAAGCCGTAGTCAAATTTGACGTTGTGCGCCACAAAAACGCTATCGCCTAAAAAAAGTCTAAACCGCTCCAGCACGCTAGCTAGCGGCGGCGCGCCCACAAGATCGTCCGCGCAGATCCCCGTAAGCTCCGTGATATTTTCGGGCACGACGGGCGCGTAAACGAAGCTCTCGAAGCGGTCCAGTTCCTGCGTGCCGCGCGTTTTTATCGCGCCGATTTCGATGATCTGGCCGTTTGAGAGCCCGCCGTTCGTTTCGATGTCTACGAAGCAAAAAATTTCATCCGAAATATCCGTCTCGCGGGTTTTGAGCGTGATTTTGCCGCTATCTAGTTTTATTATCTCTATGCCCAGCGCTCGCCACATCGAGAGGTCTTTGGGCTCAAAAAGCTCAGTAATCTCGGCAATATCGCTTGCTTTTGAGATAAAATCGTAATAATTTATGCTCTTTTGAGCCAGTAAATTTATGAGATTTTCGATTCTATGCGTCAAAATTTTACCCCTGTGCCGCGCCTAAATTTTAAGCGCACGGATCGCCTCCGCGTAGTCGTTTGAAGAAAATATGTAGTTGCCGGCCACCACGACGTCGGCGCCCGCTTCGTCGATACCTGCGATATTCAGCCCGTTTACGCCGCCGTCGACCTCGATGAGGCATTTTGCGCCTTTGCGATCGATCAGCTCGCGCAGCTGCTTAATTTTCTCAAGCGCCGAGGGGATAAATTTCTGCCCTCCAAAGCCCGGATTGACGCTCATTAAAAGCACCATATCGACCTCGCTTAAGATAAACTCCAGCGCGCTAAGCGGGGTGTGCGGATTGAGCACGACCGCGGGCGAGATGCCGCTGCGGCGTATATGATCTATGAGGCGCAACGGATGGGTCTCCTCCTCGATATGGAAGCTAAGAAATTTCGGCTTTAGCGGCAAAAAAAGATCGACGAAAAACGGCACGTTTTTAACCATCAGATGAATATCCAAAGGCTTGCTGCTCGCCTTTGCCGCGGCGCTCGCTACAAGCGGCCCGATCGTGAGATTGGGTACGAAATGCCCGTCCATCACATCTACGTGAATAAGATCGGCGCCCGCCTCGCAGACTGCGCGAATCTCCTCCGCAAGCCTTCCGAAATCCGCCGATAAAATGCTAGGTGCTACATACATTAAGATTCCTTTAAAATTTCAAGATGCGGAATTTTACTTAGTTTTGTCATAAATTTCGCTAAATTTGAACCGACACGGATTTTAAGCATAATTTGAAATTTTTTCGCTATAATCGCCATTTATTTTAATCATCAAGGATTTATTATGGCAAGAAGATGCGCAATCACCGGCAAAGGTGCGATGGTAGGAAACAACGTCAGCCACGCAAATAACAGGACCAAAAAGAAATTCCAGGTCAATCTACGCACCATCCGCGTTCAGCTAGAAGACGGTTCAACCAGACGAATCAAAGTAGCCGCCTCAACTCTACGAACTATGAAAAAACAATCAAAATAACCTCTTAAAGAGGAATTTATGTCTGTTTTGGACAAGATCAAGCGATTCCTCGACTGGTCCGGCTCGACTAAGCCGGACATCAACCTCTACACAGAAATTTACGACCAGCTACGTCCTTTTCGCTTACCGCTGATAACCATCGTGCTAATGATGCTAATCGGCACGCTAGGCTATGTTTTTATAGCGGGCTTTTCGCTAGTAGACGCCTTTTATCAGGCGGGTATGACCTTCACGACGGTAGGCTTTACCGAAGTAGCGCCGATATCGCCCGCGGGTAGAATTTTTACCGTCTTATTCATACTCATGGGCTTTGGAACCTTTTCGTTTTGCCTGGGCGTCGTCGTCGAGGTCATAAAAAACGGCAAACTTCAAAATTTACTTAGGGAGCAACGAATGATCAATAACATCGCAAGGCTCAAAAACCACTACATTATCTGTTACAACAACATCTACTGCGCCGAGCTTGCCAAGCAGTTTCGTGAAAATCATCTGCCTTTTGTCGTGATCGACCCTGATCCCGCTCTAGCCAAAATCGCCGAGGAAAACCGCTATCCATATTTCATCGTAGGCGAGCCGCATGTAGAAACCACGATGCTAAAAGCGCATCTGTCATCTGCAAAATCCGTCATCACGCTAAGTCCAAATTTAGCCGATAATATCGCAATAATCTCGCTAGTGCGCCTATACGAAAAGGAGCTTGGTCGCATCACCCCCTACTTCATCATGGCAAATAGCGATGATGACAGCGACACGCAGAGGCTAAAAAAGCTCGGCGCAAATTCTATCGTCTCACCATCCAAACTCGCCGCACAAAGGCTCTCTGCGATCAGCGTGCGCCCCGATATGGAAAACATTTTGGAGCGGTTTTTGTATAAAAAAGACTCGCTTATCGACATCGAGGAGATCACGGTGCCCGATTTTTCGTGGATCCGCTTCAAGCGCCTAAAAGAAACTCGCTTGCGCGATTTTACAAACGCCGACGTCGTAGGAATCAAAGAGCCCAACAGTCGCTTTATCCCGATGCCAGATGGCGACTACCTCATCGGTACTGGGGTAAAATTTTTAGTAATCGGTACGGCAGAGGGCATCCGCAACACCAAAAAGCTCATCCGCAGCAAATACAAGCCACAGGAGATGAGATATGTTTAAAATCACCCCGCTTGAGCTTGGGTTGCAAAATGTCGAGGGCTTTTATTTTGATGGCGTAAATTCTGGCTTTAAAAAAGAGGGCAACGATCTAGGATTTATCTGCGCGGATGAGCCCTTTGCCGTAAGCGCGATCTTTACGAGCAATAAATTTCAAGCCGCGCCGATTAGGCACTTCAAAAGGGCGCAAGAGCGCGCGGGCGGGGAGCTTAAAACAAATTTTATCCTCGTAAATTCTAAAAACGCAAACTCGATGACCGGGGAGCAAGGCGTCGCGGACATCGATGAAATTTTTAGCGAGCTTGGCAAAAAAATCGCTCTGATAAACCCCGTCATGAGCTCGACCGGCGTCATCGGGTACCGCCTCAAAAAGGAAAAAATTATCGCCGCCGCGCAAAATTTTGACCTCTCGGCACGAAACTCGAACGCCCTAGCCACCGCCATTATGACTACCGATACTATAAAAAAAGAGCTTGCATATGAAATTTCTTTAGAAAACGGCGAGAAATTTCACATCGCAGCCGTTTGCAAGGGCGCAGGCATGATCAATCCCGCGCTTGCGACCATGCTCTGCTTCGTCCTAACCGACGCAAAAATCCCGCGCACGGATATGGACGAGCTGCTAAAAAAGGCGGCTGAACAGAGTTTCAACACCATAAGCGTCGACGGCGATACCTCCACCAATGATACGATTATGCTCTGCAGCAGCGCTAAATGCGCCTACGAAAAGGATGCCTTCGCCTCCGCGCTAAACGCCATGACGCGCGAGCTCGCGCTAATGCTGGTAAAAGACGGCGAAGGCGCAACCAAGCTGGTGCGATTTAGGGTAAGCGGCGCCGCAAATGCTGGAGATGCCCGCACGGCGGCAAAAGCGCTAAGCAATTCGCCGCTTGTTAAAACGGCAATCTTCGGCGAAGATCCAAATTGGGGTCGCATAGCCTCGACCATAGGCGCCTGCGGCATCGAATGCGATGAAGAAAAGCTGCGTATCAAATACGACAATGTGCTGCTTTATGATGCGCAAAATCGCGAGCTGGACGCCGCGCGCGAGGCTGCGGCTCACGCCGTGATGCAACAAAAAAGCTTTACGATCTGGTGCGATTTGGGGCTCGGAGAGGGCGAGTTTAGTGCATACGGCTGCGATCTTAGCTACGACTACGTAAAAATCAACGCGGATTATAGATCATAAAGATTCACAGCTCGCTTCATAACCTAAAAATCTCGTCTCGAAAATAGCGAATAGCAGCAGGGCTTTAAAGCTCTGCCCTAAAATTTTATCATTTAAATTTGCCTGTTTTAAATTTTTAAATACTAAAATTTTACCTCTTAAAATTTGGAATCTCATGCGTGAAATTCAGTCTAAATTTGATAGCTAAAATTAGGTTTTAAGCGCTTTATTGATATACTTAAATAAATTTTTCAAAGGAGTAAAGCATGTTTCATGAATACAGAGATTTAATCACTGAGTTAAAAGGCAAAAACGCGCGATTTGATTCGCTTTTCGAGAAACACGACGAGCTGGATCACAAGATCGCCGACGCGCAGGCCGGCAGAGTGCATATGAGCGATCTGGAGATCGATGCGATGAAGAAGGAAAAGCTTCGCATAAAAGATGAGTTAGGCACCCTGTTAGCGCAATATAAAGCCGAAAAGGCAGATAAATAAAGTTGTTTGCGGCGAAATTAAGATGCAGCAGAGTGCTAGCAAGGCTAATTTCGCCGCCAAGCTTTAAACCACATTTAGAATTTTTTAATCGTAATAAGTTTAGCCGCTTAAATTTGCCGCACATGATAGAGATTTAAAATAGCGTGCTAAAACAAGTTAAAATTTACACCGCACGCTCCGCCTTGACACCGCTAAATAATTTTTACGCATCGGCTGCATCACTGCATATACCAACAATGCGGTATTAGCGCAATCAAATATAATTCGTTACGGCTCTCTATCGCCCTTTCCGCTTCCAAAAATATCTCTTGCTGAATGCGTTTTGCGCTGCAGAGTAAATTAAATTTACGCCGCATCGCTCTGCAGCCTGGCTCTTAAATTTTACTTCGCAGTGAGTATTTTCTAGCAAATTTCAAATCCTGCGTTTTGCTTATTGCGGGCGCAATACCTACTTTAAAATTCCGCATTTCGCAGAAATCTAAAGTGGCGCTAGAATTTTAAATTCCCGTTCGCGCTAACCGCGAAATTTCAAATTCGCAGACTCCGACCAAGCGCTAATTTATGTTAGAACTTTCTTTAGTTGCTCCACGGAATTTGGCCAAACTTGCTTGTTTCAAACCCACTTCGTTGAGCTTTAAAAATTTATATTATTTCTTTGATCGTATCGGATAATGCCTGCCGGCACAGAATTTCTAAAGTTACCCTATTTGCTATATGCGCAATTAAAAGCGGTGCTAACGGGGAATTAAATAATATAAGTGGATCTGTAAAAGGTATGAAATTTAATCATAGAATTTTAAGCGCCAAGAATTTGCGATAGAATTTCGCCACGCAAATCAAATCCCAAAGCTAGCCTAGCCTACTCGAAAACCTTTGCTTCTAAGCCATGTAGCCTTTGCAAGCCGATATCGATATATTCGTTAAGCTTCTCATTATTTTCCAGCAATTTGTCGTAATAGCTCTTGGCTCTTTCTCTCGCGGTCGCATCAGGCTCGATATACTTTAGCCCACTTTTGAAAAATCCTTTGGATTCCACAAAATAGATCGAGTGGATCTTCTCGCAGTGCGATAGCCCTGCTTCAGTGTAGTTTAAAATCGATTCGTACGCGATGTTGCCTAACAGCTCCTGCAACCTATTTGCGGGATTTTTGAAAAACTCGGCAAACTCCTTATACGGCGTAAAAACCTGATCCAGATTTTTCATCGCATCGCCGTAGATACCCTTTTTCAGGCGAAACATCGTCATTTCTTGAGAACTTACAAACTTCTCTATTGCTTTTATCGTATCGTTTTTATTCACTAAATTTTCCCTTTTAAAATATGAAACGCTCGGATTATATCGTTTGTTTTATAAAAATCCGTTAAAAATCGGTTAAATTTTGCCCTAGCGTTTTAGCCAAATTTCTTTGGCGCTTTTGATTAAATTTCTCGCCTCAGCCACCGCACTTCTCGCACAATCCTCGCACAAGCACACTTTTGACATTTTTTTGTGACAAAGCTGGCATCGAAATCTCCTCCATTTTATGGCAGCTTTCACAGATAAAATACGCTTTGGCGCCGTCGGTGAGCTCATAAAAGCTTTTATGATTATTTTCGCTGGTAATTATCAAATTTTTTTCTTCCAAAAGCGCTATATTGCGATATATCGTGGTTTTATTAGCACCTGTTAGTTCTACTAGTTCATCATAGCTTACCGGGCATTTTTTCTCGCTTAGGATCTGCACGATCTGCACTCTAAGCGCTGTAGGAGCGATATCGTGACTCGCTAAAAAATCTTTGGGATCCATTTTACGCCTTTTTTAAAATTTAAGCGATGATAGCGAAATTTAGATAAATTTATATTAAGTTGCAACTAAGTTGCTTTTGATATACTTCCGCAATTTTTTTTTGGAAAGGAATTTTATGAAAAAGCTTATTTTCACGCTTTTAGCAGCTAGTTGCGTAGCATTCGCCAAACCTACGGTCACCACGACCATACTTCCTACGAAGTATTTTGTTGAACAGATCGCAGGTGATACCCTGCAAGTAAATACTATGGTCGGCAAAGGCGCCGATCCGCACACATACGAGCCTAAGCCTTCGGAGATGAAAATGCTAGAAAATAGTGATCTGTATTTTGCAGTCGGTATAGAATTTGATGAAGTCTGGCTACCAAAGCTTGCTGCATCGTATCCAAAGATGAAGATAATCCGCACCGAAGATGGCATTACCAAAATGGCTATGGCAGAGCATCACCATCACGACGAACATGATCATAGCGCGCATCACGATGATCACGATCATGACGCGCACCATGAGCATGGTGACAAAGACCACGAGGCGCACGAGCACCATCATCATCACGGCGGTTTAGACCCACATATCTGGCTCGATCCGCAGCTTGTAAAAATTCAAGCTAAAAATATTAAAGACGCGTTAACCAAACAGTATCCTAAGGATGCTAAAATTTATGAAGCAAATTTCGATAAATTTGCTAAAAAGCTTGACGAGCTAGACGCTTACGCAAAGCAGAAATTAGCGGGCGTCAAGGGAAAGAAATTTATGGTTTATCATCCGTCTTGGGGCTATTTCGCGCATCGATACGATTTAGAGCAGATCGCAGTCGAAGTGGAGGGCAAAGAGCCTAAGCCTGCGGATTTAGCCGAGCTAATCGAGGAAGCCAAAGAGGAAAAGATCAAGGTGATTTTCGTCGCACCGCAGTTTTCCAAAAAGGCAGCGCAAACCATCGCCGCACAAACAGGCGCAAAGGTGATAGAGATCGATCAGCTGCCGCTAGATTGGTACGAGACGATGAAAAAGACGATCAACGTTTTCGGAGAAAATTTGTAGTTGATGAAATTTATTAAAATTTTACTTTTATCCGCGATCTTTAGCTCTCGGATATTTGCGTGCGCTCTGTGCGCCCTATACACGCCTACTGCGCACGTTAGCATTACCCCTGTCGCACAAGACGGCAAGATCGTGAGCCTGCATTTTTCGTGGCTTTTCTCTCAAAATTTTACCGACGTTATAATGCAGACCTACGATATAAATTCCAATGCCAAGCTTGAAAATAGCGAGCTTGCCGAGATAACCAAGGCGATGACCGATTATCTAACCCCTAAAAACTACCTTTGCGAGGCGGAATTCTACGATCAAGCACCAAAAAACGCAAAGCCCGCGCTTAGCAATCTCGTAGGCACGCAGATCAAGGGAAATTTTAAAAACGCAATAAGCCTCGTCAAAAAGGGCAGACTCGTGTTTGAGTTCGATCAAAAGGTCGGCTTCGAGCTGCGCAATAACCGCGTTCTTAAAATTTCCATTAACGACGATCAGGGATTTTTCAATTTCAAAATGCTTGACGACAAGCCCATTAATCTAGGCGAGGGCTTTGTAGCGAAGCCTAATTCAAATTTAGCCACCACTTTTATAGAATTTAGCGGCGAAAAACCAAAGATCGCAGATAAAAAACCGCCAATTTCAAGCGCGCCAAACTCCGATTTAGCGCAGGATAGCCTTGCATCTAGCGAGCAGAGTCTTGCGGGCTCAGAGGATAAACTTGCGCAAGGCGGCCAAGCTAAACCGAATTCCAGCTCAGCACGCAGATCAAACCAAAGATCCGTCGGCGACATCGTTTCGGAAGCTGCAGTAGAGGCGCAAAAAAATATCGCCGCTTCGGATGCTCTCGCGCAGATTAATAAAGCCACCAAAAAGGACGTGCAAGCAAAAGGTGGTCCCGTAAATTCTGCGACGCTTACAGATAAAGGCGCGGGGCAAAATTTGGCGGCGAGACGAGATAATTCTTTAAATTCCGCGCATTCTACGCGAAATTTTGCGACTCCATCCGAGGATAGCTCTTTAAATTTAGCGCAAAATAGCGCGAGCAAAAACGGCGCTGCGTCCGACAGCGACGAGATTTCAAGCGAGCCACAAAAAGAGGCTACTCTGGGATTTGTCGCGCAAAAGACGATGGATTTTATGAAAAGCCTCAAAACGGCGTTTCGCGCAAGCAGCGAGCATGCAAGCGCAAACACGATCCTATGGGTCCTAGCGCTTTCTTTCATATACGGCTTTTTCCACGCGGCAGGCCCAGGGCACGCGAAGCTGCTAACGGCGAGCTATTTCTTAGCCCATGGTGGCAGCTACGTCAAAGCCTTCGGATTTGCCCTTAAAATCGGGCTTCTACACGTCCTAGGAGCTCTCGTTTTGGTAAGCGCGAGTATGTTCGTGCTGCAAAACGTTGCAGGGCTCGTCTCTGCAAACTCCGCCTCGATCACCACGAAAATTTCGGCACTTCTGATCATCGTCATAACTGCGCTCATCATCTACGACAAAGCTCGCCGCGTAAGATCGTCGGGCGCCCACCACGATGCGGGCTGCTCCTGCGCTGCTTGCGCTTCCGCCGCAAATACCGCAGAGACAGGCGCCCGCTTAAAAAATACGGCATTTACAAACGCCGGGGATTCCGCTCACGCAGCGTCAAAGAGCTATAAATTTTCTAAATTTAATATTCAAAGTGACGAATCCGCGCAGCATTTAGATACTGAAAATTCGGGCGCCACAACGGCAGAGCTAAATTCAAATTTAAATTTAAACGCAAGCCTAGAGGAAAACTCGTCTAGCCAAAACAAGCAAAAACAGACTTTAAATTCTGCAAATTTAAAAAACCAAACCTCATCTCACTCGCTGCAAAATGGAGCGACTAGCGGCGGTGAGAAAGGGCGGGAGTGGCTTATCGCGCTTGCAGCGGCGCTCGTGCCCTGCCCTGGCACAATCCTTATTTTCGTGCTTGCCTTCAGCCTCGGAAGCTTCGCGCTTAGCGTCGCGAGTGCGCTTTTCATCGGCTTAGGAATGAGCGTCGTGATATTTTTAGCCGCGCTTTTCGGCGCGAAAGCAAACGAGCTAAGCTCAAAGCGGCTCGTAAGCCTGAAGCTTTATATAGAATTTGCGGGGCTTTTCGTGATGTTCGGGCTCGGAGTTTTTATGTATTTCATCTCAGACACCCTCAGGATACTGTGATTGCAATGTTTTAATGCAAATTTTCAAAGGCGGCTCGCGTGAAATATAAGCTTATACGATGCGTTAAATTTCAATCCGGTGCGGATTTAATTTCAAAGAGTAGGATTTTAAAATTTTACGCCGCGGACCCGCGTAAATTAAATTACGATCCCGACTATTCATTAAGCGGCGGAATTTGTCCTTTATGAATCACGTTAAATTTTGCTACAATACGGGCGAAATTTTTCTCAAGGATAGATATGTCGCCTTCTTTGCAAGATGCTATTTCACAGACTTTAACCGAACAAAAAGCGTGCGCTAGAGTTTTTAATAGATATTACTACCTCAGTATAGCCGCCTTTTTTGCGGTTCTGTTCGTATTAGTGTTTCTAAACGGCGTTAAAGCAGACACTCCTCTAATAAAAATTGCCGAATTTTTGGGCGCCCTGATCTTTTTTCAGATCTTTTGGATATTTCTTATGCATTGCGCCAGTCAAGAAACCGAAGCGGAAATTCGCTACTACAAATTTTATAAAGAGATATTCGTCCGCGCCGTAATAAACGATATAGATGCCGGTTTAAAATACGATCCATATACCGGCATGCAAGAGGAGGAATTTCAAAAATTTAAAATTTATAGAAAATCTAGAATCAAAAGCGAGGATCGGATTACGGGCGTGTACTGCGGGATTAAATTTAGCCTCAGCGAGGTACATAGCAATAGTAGGTTTTACATGAAAACGGATAATCCGCTCATAGCGACGATTATGTTGATCAAAATATTCTACGATAACTATATGGACTTTGACGGCAACGTACTGATCTGCGAGCTCGCGAAAAAAACCTCGGGTAAAACGATAGTGGTAAGCAGGGAGCTAAATGCCAAGATCTTCGGCGAAAAAGAGATGATGGACGATGTGGATTTTATGCGCGATTTTCGCGTGTTTGCGGATGACAAAGTAGAAGCGCGCTATCTGCTAACGCCCGCGTTTATGGAGCGTCTGCGCGAAATAAATCGCGAAACGAGCGGCGAGTTCAGCTTGAGCACGGTATTTATGGATAAGCGCTTATATCTATTTTTAAACGGTGCGCCCGATCTTTTTGAAACTACGCTTTTTGGTAGGCCCGCTAGCATAGAGCTCGCGCGCGAATACCAAACACAGATCCGCAAAATTTTAAGCCTAATCGAAACACTTAAACTCACAAATTAGCAGGGCGCATTACGGCTGAATTTTTGTATCGAGCAAATTTACGCCGGGCGGAATTTTCACCGAAGCGTAATTTGGGCAAAACGTAAAATTTAATCAGCAGCGCAATCTCTTGGCGGCTGTCCTAAATTTAAACGAGCGATACGATCAAAGAAATGAAACGCCTGCCGCAAATAAATTTGAGGCAAAAGCACCCTCCGTGTCTAATAAATTTATAAAATTTGACCGCGCCTCGTATCGCAACCTCTAGTTTTTAGTGCCAAACTCGCATAGCGACAAAATTTAATCAGCAGCGCCGCGATGATGAAATTTAAAAGTAGATCCGCAAGGACGAAATTTAAATTTAAAAGTAAGTCCGCGACTAGAGTTAAATTTGACACGCAAACGGCGCTTACAAAAGCCGCACGCTAAAAGGTATCTGCCCGGACACATGCCGCAACGTACCTCAAGCGCCGGCTCTGCACGTACTCAAGTTCCGCCAAAATCCTTGCCGCGCGTTCCCGCGTCGCCTCATCAAACGCCGTCGTAGGCTGGATTGTAAATTTAAATTATAAAGAATTGTATGAGGCGAAATTTAAAATTCCGCCTCATAAGCGGAAAAAGATTAAAGCGCCGCGTAACGCACCATTAGGCAGGTTTGAAGCGCCGCCAGCTTATCAAGCGTGCTTTTTTGCACTTCGGAATCGACCAAAATGACCGCCAAAGCATCCCCCTCCTCGCCTCTGCCTAAGCGAAAATCCGCGATATTGATGTTTTCGTCGGCTAGGATAGTGCTTACGGACTTGATAACGCCCGGCACGTCGGTGTTTTTAAAGATTATCATCTTGCCCTTCGGCTTAAAATCGGTCTTAAATCCGCCGATATTTACGATGCGCTCCTCGCTTCCGTCAAAGACCGTGCCCGCGACGTTTGAGATCGCCTCGTCGGTCATGATTTTTACCGCGATCTCACTTTTATAGACGCTGTTTGCAAGCTCGCCGAAGCTCGTCTCGATCCCCTTTTCATCCGCGAGAAATTTAGCATTGACGTAATTTAGCGAATCGCCCAAAGAATCGTGCAGCGCGCCTACGATGGCAAAAACGAGCATCGATTTTAGATACTGCACCACCTCGCCGCTGCCCTCGATCGTGATCGATTTGATCGGGCCCTTGTTGATTTGCGCCGCAAGATAGGCCATTTTCGAGACCAAATTTATATACGGCTCGATACCGCGTGGCAAATCCTCGAGCTTAAGCGGCAAATTTAAAGCGTTTGGATAGTTTAAGCCGCGTGCGGCGCTGATCGCTTGCTCTGCGGCTTCCCGGGCGATATTGCTTTGCGATTCGAGCGTATTTGCGCCAAGATGTGGAGTCGCGCTTAAATTTTCGATATCCAAAAGCTCATGATCGGTCGCAGGCTCTTTGTCGAACACGTCGATGCCGAGATACGCGATCTTGCCGCTGCGTAGATTGTTTGCGAGCGCTTTTTCGTTATACAGCCCGCCTCTAGCGCAGTTTATTAGGCGCACGCCGTCCTTCATCTTCGCTATTTGCGGCTCGCCTACCATATTTATCGTCTCTTGATTTTTCGGCGTATGGATCGTGATGAAGTCGCAAGATAAAATTTCATCAAAATTTTTCGTATATTTTACTCCGAGCTTCGTGGCCTTTTCGGGCTCGATATAGGGATCATAGGCGATGACGTTCATCCCAAACGCAAGCGCGCGAACTCCCACGCGCGAACCGATATTTCCAAAGCCGATGATGCCGAGGCTCTTTTTATAAAGCTCGGTGCCGTACCATTTCTCGCGCTTCCAAATTCTATTAATTTTAAGATCATTGCAGGAATTTACATATTTGCGCGCCGCATTTAGCAGATGGCACATGGTCATTTCGACCGCGGCGATGGTGTTTGCCGTAGGTACGTTCATCAAAATAATGCCGCGCTTGGAGCAGCCGTCGATGTCGCAGTTATCTACGCCCACGCCCGCGCGCACGATCGCTTTTAGCTTGGTGCCGGCATTTAGAAATTTCTCATCCACCGCCGTAGAGCTTCTGGTAATCGCGACGTCAGCATCGCCTAAAATTCCGTAAAGCTCGTTCTTGGGCACGCTCGTGGCGTCGATTACTTTAACGTCCGATTCCTGCTTAAGCATATCAAAACCGATTTTGTGGATTGCGTCGCAAACTATGATAGTTTTCATTAAATTTAACCTTTAGAAGTGGGTCCGCAAGGCGGGTATGCCTTGCGGGAGGAATTATTTGTTTAGTTGATCTTTGATTAGATCCCCTAGGCTTTGCTTTTCGTCGTCGTTGCTATTGATCTCGTTTAGCGCCTCGCGCTCCTTCTGATGAGCCAGCCTGCGCACGCTTAGGCGGATTCTATTTTTCTTCTCGTCGATGAAGGCGATCGCAGCCTCGATCTCGTCGCCCACCTTTAGGCTATCTACGCTTACGTTGCCAAGATCTTCCTTGCGGATAAGCGCATCTATACCGCCTCCAAGCTCGACAAAAATTCCAAACTCTTTAATATCGCGGATCTTACCTTTTACGACATCGCCTTGATTGTGGCTCTTGGCGTAATCGCTAATAGGGCTATCGCCGAGCTCTTTGTGATTTAGAGAAATTTTTTGAGTATCTTTGTCGATCTTGATGATTTTAACCTCGATCTCGTCGCCTACTTTGAATAAATTTTTGCACTTCTCGCCGCGATCCCACGAAGCGTCCTCGTTATGCAAAAGCCCCTCTACGCCATCGATCCTCACAAACGCACCAAAATTTGTAATCGTAGTGACGCTGCCTTTTAGCACATCGCCCACTTTATGCTTAGCAACGAACTCGTCAAAAGGCTTAGTGAGTAAATTTTTAAGGCTCACGCGCAATCTGCGCTCGCTAGGGTTGATCTCTACGACCTCGACGTCGAGCTCCTCGCCCTCGCTGATGAAATCTTTCGGATTTTTGATATTTTTATCCCACGAAATTTCGCTGATATGCAAGAAGCCCTCGATGTCATTGCCAAGATCTACAAACGCGCCGTAAGGCTCGATATTACTTACTTTTACGCGAATAGTATCACCCACTTCCAGGCTATCTTTGATCTCGTTCCAAGGATCGGGCATCGCCTCTTTGATCGAAAGAGAGAGATGCTTTTTATCGTTATCGTATTTGATAACCTTAACCGGAACCTTATCGCCCTCTTTGTAGAGCGAGCTCGGATTTACCGGGCCTTTGTATGAAATTTCGCTGTAGTGTACGAGTCCGTCCACGCCGCCTACGTCTACGAACATACCGTAGGTGGTGATCTTTTTGACGACGCCTTCGATGATGCCCTCGGTAGCGATTACTTTCTCGATCGCCTCTTTGCTTGCTTTGCGATCCTCATCAAGTAGCTTCTTACGCGATACTACGATGCTTTGTTCGTCTCTATCAACTTTAATGATCTTTACCTTGAAATTTTTACCGACGGCGCCATTTGGGTTTTTAAGCGCACTTTGCGAGCGAGGCATAAAAAATTCCACATCATCTGCGTTAGCGCAAACGAAACCGCCCTTATTAAACGATAGAATTTTAACGTCATAAACATTTTCTGCGTTTTCATCATAGGAGTCGATGAACGCCTTTACTTTTTCCTTTTTTAGAGCCTTTTTATACGATACGACCGGGCGACCGCCTCTGCTTCCGATAATAGCGACTTTGATGTCATCTCCTACATTAACCTGCGGATTTCCTTGCTCGTCGCTAACCTCGGCGGCGTCCAAAATGCCCTCCGACTTCCTGCCTACGTCTATGAAAACCTCGCCGTCCTTAAGGGCGATAACCTTACCTGTGACGACCTCGTCGCGAGACTTCCCGGCGTCATACTCCTCTAACAATGTCGCAAAATCTTCCTCTGCGTGGTTTTGAACCTTCTCGTTCACCTCAGCCATATGCTTCCTTTAAATTTATTTGTGCTTTTTTGAAAAGAACTAAAATGCGCAATTCTAGCCAAAATTTGCTTTCGATTTGATAAATTTCTAAGAGTAAATTTGATAAGAGGGCTTATAAATTCTGCGTTAGACTTTCGATCCGAGCTACTACTTTTTTGATGATCCAATCAGGCGTGCTAGCTCCTGCGGAGATGCCGCAGAGGCTTTTATTTTCAAACCACGAGCGTTCAAGCTCGCTTTCGTTTTCTATAAGGTAGCTGTCTTTGCAAAAATTTTGCGAAATTAAAAAAAGCTGCTTGGTGTTGGAGGAATTTTTTCCGCCTACGATTATCATCACGTCAGCCTTTTGCGACAGGCTTTTTACCGCCTCTTGATTTTCTAGCGTCGCATTGCAAATCGTATTAAAAATTCTCAGCTCCCTCGCGCGCTGCATCAAAAAATCCGCGATTTTAGTAAAACTTTCTATCTTTTTCGTAGTCTGCGAAACGAGCGCGACGCGAGTCCCGAGCTTGATCCGTAGTAACTCCGCAGGCTCCAACACTACGTAAACTCTTCCTTTGGCGTAGGATTTCACACCCTTTACCTCGGGATGATTTTTATCGCCGAAGATTACGATATCATAGCCTTCCGCGCTCATCTTTTCTACGATCTGCTGCGGCTTGGTCACGAAAGGGCAGGTAGCGTCGATGAGCTCTTTATTTTGCGCCTTTAATCTTTGCAGATCGTCCTTTTGGATGCCGTGGGTGCGGATGATGAGCTTTTGCTCGTCAGTGATCTCGCTAACGCCCTCCAGGGTTTTGACGCCGAAATTTTGCCTTAGCCTATTGATCTCTTCGGCGTTATGTATGAGTTCGCCGATCGTAGCGGCCTCGCCGGCGCTTTCTGCGATCTTGATCGCACGCTTGACGCCAAAGCAAAAGCCGTAGCTTTTAGCCATCTCAATCTTCAACGCTAACTCCGATCTGTTTTAAAATTTCGGCAAAGCCAGGAAACGACGTCGCGATACAATCGCTATCCTCGATGATCATCCCCGATCTTAAGCCCAAAATCGCAAAACTCATCGCGATACGATGGTCGCCGCACGGCGTGATGATCGCCGCGTTCGCCTCGCCGCCTTCGATCTGCCAGCCGTCCTGCAGCTCGCACGCCTTAATACCGCAGGCACGAAGACCTTCGCAGGTTACCTTTATGCGGTCGCACTCCTTCACGCGCAGCTCGGCGGCATTTCTAAGCACGCTACTTCCCTGCGCGCAGGCAAAGGCGATCGCAAGCGCAGGCGCCTCGTCTATCAGCCACGAGATATTTTCGCTCACCTCCACGGCGTGAAGCGGCGCGTAAGCGACCTCTATATCGCCGATCTGCTCGTAAATTTCGCTCGTTTTATGAAATTTTACCTCGGCGCCCATGCGTTTTAAAATTTCATACGCCTCTATGCGAGTTTTGTTTAACAGCATATTTTTTAGCACTATGCGCGAACCCGGGGTTATCGCTGCGGCGACCGCGAAGAAAAACGCCGAGCTTGGATCGTTTGGGATAAAAATTTCAAGCGGTTTAAGCAGCGAGCTAAGCGGCGCGACTTCGATCGCAAGGCCGTTTCGCGAAATTTGCGCACCCATCGCTTTTAGCATCCGCTCGCTGTGATCGCGGCTAAGCTCGGGCTCGCTAAATTTACATCCGCTGCCGCGCAAGGCCGCTAAAATCAGAGCGGTCTTTACCTGCGCGGACGCAATCTTGCTCGCGTATTCAAAATACCCAAGCTTTCGCCCTAGCACTGCAATAGGCGCCTTTTCGCCGCCTGCTCGTCCGTAAATTTTAGCGCCTACTTTGCAAAGCGGATCCGCAACGCGCCTCATCGGGCGCTCGCTTAGATACCGATCGCCGCACAGCACGAAAAAGCCCTCTCGTCCCGCCAAAAAGCCCATAAATAGCCGCATCGCCGTACCCGAGTTGCCGCAATCAAGCGGGACGTTAGGCTCTTTGATAACCTCCGGCGGAGTAATTAAAATTTCGCCCCCTATGCGCTGTACGCTAGCGCCCAAAAGCTCCACGATCTTTAGCGTATTTAGCGTATCCTCGGCGGCTAGATAGTTTGAAATTTTACTCGTTCCGCTTGCTAGCAGTGAAAAGATCGCCGCACGGTGCGAGATCGATTTGTCCGCGGCGATATTTGAAATCTCCGCCCGCAAAGGGCCCGCTTGCGCAAAAATTCTCATCGCAGCCCAAGTCCCAGCTCGCTGCTAAGCGCGGCTAAAATTTTATCGGTAAAGCCCGCTACTTCCTCGTCGCAGAGCGTTTTTTGAAGGTCTTGAAATACAAGTCTGATCGTCAGGCTCTTTGAATCGCCCAGGCTTTCGTCGCTGTAAAGATCGCTCGGGATAAATTCCTTTAGCGCCTCGATTTTAAGGGCGTCTATACACTGCTTAATCTGCTCGAAGCGCATTCCGCTCGGCACCAAAATGCTTAGATCGCGCGATACGCTAGGGAACTTCGAATAAGCGTCCGCTACGATATTTTCAAATTTAAGCTTAGAAAAATCGATCTCGCACAGATAGCTTTTATCCAGATCGCGCCCTGCTTCTACGGCGTAATCCACGCGCCCGATAAAGCCCACTATCTGCCCGCCCTGCTCGATTTGAGCCTGCTCAAATTCGCTTAAAAATTTCAAATTTTCGCTAGGCAGCCTGACCTTAAATTTACCGATGACGCTTTGGATTAAATTTGCAAAATACAAAAAATCGACTGCTTCGGGTTTTGCGCCGGCAGCGATAGAGGGCTCCGCCTTTAGTCCGCTAGCGATAAAGCCCAGCCTTAGGCTCTGCGCGCCACTTTCGTCAAAGACCTCACCTAGCTCAAAAAGCTTGACGCTTCTGCGAGAATTCTTTAAATTTCGCTCAGCAGACTCGAGCAGATGATTAATTAGCGTCGGTCTTAGCGCGTCCAGTTCTCCGTTTATCGGATTTAAAATTTTAACCTTGCACGGCGCAAAGCCTAAGCTTTCCAGCGCTTTCCCGTCGTCAAATACATAATGCACGCACTCGAAAAATCCTACCGCTGCCGCCTTGCTGCGAAGCTTGCGCCCGTTTTGTAAATTTACGTAGGTATCGTTTAGGCGGTTTTTTTCGTAGAAGCTTAGCGGCGCGGCGGCGATATTGTCGATGCCCACGATACGCACGATCTCCTCGCACACGTCGTGGGAATTTACGATATCGTGGCGGAAAGGCGGCACCTTGGCGGTAATGAGATCGGCTTCGACGCCCACATCAAAGCCCAGTCTTTTTAAAATTTTTACGATCTTATCGCGCGGAATTTGCACGCCGATCATTGAGTTTATCTCTTTTTCGCTAAAGCCCACGATAAGCGGCTCCAAAGCATTTGAAATCTTTTGTGTGCCGGCATATAGGCTAACGGCTTTATTTTTAAGTAGCAATCTAAATAGTAGATCTAGCCCCAGCCTAAGCTTTGGCTCGCTGCCTCTACTTGAGCGATACACATGCTCGTCGCCTTTTAGGCTTTTGTTTTCGTTTACTGCTTTGGCGATGATTAGTGGCGCGGTGTAGTTTGCCTCTAATAGCACCACTTTGCTACTGCAACACGCCTTTAGCTCCGCGTCTTGGCAAATCCCTGCTACGCTAAGCAATCTCTTGCCCGCATAAACGCCGAACTCGCCGTTTGGCATAGGCTTTATGTCAAGCGCCACCTTGCCGTCTGCGGAAGCGATCTTTTCAAAATCATAAGCACGCAGCAACACTCCGGTAGAATGAGTAGCGTAGTTGATGAAATTTTGCACCGCGCAGCTTTGCAAAATACCAACGCTTGCAAGACGCAAGGTCTGCTTTAAATTTAACTTTAGCTCGCCTTTGATCTCATAAGCTCGAAAAGCAAATTTAGCGCTTACCTCATCGCTTGCACGCACACTTAAAATTCTACCGATACCAGGCGCTCCGTCGGCATCTTCAAACTCGTGCTTTTCCTTTAGCGGCAGATCAAGCGCTGCGCCTAGATCGCGCGCTATGCCTAAGATGCTAAGGCAGTCGCCGCGATTAGCGGTAAGCTCGATCTCGATAAGATCATCATTAAAAATTTCATACTCGCGCAGCTCCTTGCCGAGCACGAGCTCGCCGATGCTGCTATCAAGCACCATAATGCCGTCATTCGTCTTGGCAAGCCCAAGCTCGGTTGCCGAGCAGATCATGCCAAAGCTCTCCACGCCGCGAAGTTTGGCAGGCTTTATCTCAAGACCGCTAGGCAGCACGGCGCCGACGAGGCTAACCGCGACGTGTTGCCCTGCCTCGACGTTTTTCGCGCCGCAGACGATCTGCAGGCTCTGCTTACCGACATCAACCTCGCAGACATTTAGATGATCGGAATTCTCGTGACGACGCTTGCTTTTTACGAGTCCTACGACGACGCCTTTAGGAAGCGAAATTTTATCGTGAGCGTCAACCTCCAGACCGATGGAATTTAGCGTAGAAAGCAGCTTTTCGCTTGAAATTTCGCTTATGTCGATCCACTCCTGCAACCAATTTCTCGTTATTATCATTTAAACTGCTCCAATAATCTAATATCGCCTTCAAATAGCGAGCGCAGATCGGGGATACCGTGCAGCAGCATCGCAAATCTCTCCACGCCGAGCCCGAATGCGTATCCGCTGACGTTTTTCCAACCCACTGCTTTAAAGACGTTGGGATCGACCACGCCGCTGCCTAGCACCTCGAGCCAGCCCGTCTGTTTACAAACGCGGCATCCCTCGCCGTGGCAGAAAATACAGCTGATATCGACCTCTGTACTCGGCTCCGTAAACGGAAAGAAGCTCGGGCGGAAGCGCACTTTCACGTCTCCAAACATATAGCGCAAAAATTCCTCTAAAACGTATTTTAAATTTGCAAAGCTCACGCGGTCTCCCTGCTCGACTACGAGACCCTCCACTTGATGAAACATCGGCGTATGGGTTAGATCCATATCGCGGCGAAAGACCGCGCCCGGGGCGATCATACGCACCGGCGGAGCTTTAAATTTCTCCATCGTGCGGATCTGAACGCCGCTGGTGTGCGTGCGTAGCAGCCGCCCGTCATTTAGATAAAACGTATCTTGCATGTCGCGCGCCGGGTGGTATTTGGGTAAATTTAGCGCCTCAAAATTATGGAAGTCGTCCTCGATGAGCGGACCGCTTTCGACGCTGAAATTTTGCGCGATGAAGTAGTCAATGATCTTATCCATCGTCTCCATCACGGGATGCAGCACGCCGCAGCTTACGTTTTCGTTAAAAAGCGTGACGTCGATTGCTTCATTTTTCATCGCCTCTTTTTGCTCCGCCTCTTCCAAGCTCGCCCTTTTTGCGGCAATGAGCTCGCTGAAATAATCGCGCTTTTCATTCGCGCTTACAGCAAGCTCTTTTTTCTGCTCGGGCGCTGCGGATTTGAGCTCGGAAAAAAGCGCCGTTATGATGCCTTTTTTGCCGAAAAGCTCCAAGCGCACGGCTTCCAGCTCGCTTAGGCTCGATGCGGCGTCGATTTTTGTTTTAATTTCTTGCAAATTCTATCCTTGTGGTTAAATTTAATGGCGCGATTGTAGTTAAAATTTGATAAAAGCTAGGTAAATTTGCGTGTTTGGATTTTTTGGCTATAATCGCGGCTAAATTTCAACCTCATAAAAGGATCTAAAATGAACGTCTTCGAAAAGATCGTAAACGGCGAAATCCCGTGCAACAAAGTGCTTGAAAACGACGAATTTTTGGCATTCCACGACATCAACCCAAAAGCGCCGATCCATATCCTGGCGATCCCTAAAAAATGCTACGAAAACTTCCAAGTAACGCCACCCGAGGTGATGGCGAAGATGAGCGCTTTCATCCAAGAAGTAACTCGCAAAATGGGGCTTGATAAGAGCGGATACCGTCTCGTTTGCAACTGCGGCGAAAACGGCGGGCAGGAGGTGATGCATTTGCACTTCCATATCCTGGGTGGAATGAAGCTGCCGTGGGACCGCGTAAGCGACCGAAATACCGAAGAGAATTTTTAAGGCTCGAACCAAATTCTATTAAAATCAAAATTCCGTGAAATTGTAAAATTTTACGGAATTTGCGAAATTCTTTGAAATTTTTAAAATTCCGCTTCATTTATAAGCACCGAGATTTTAAAAATAATCAAAATAGTAAAACTATAAGCTAAAATTTATCATCAGATACTAAAGAGCAATATAAAATTTATCACAAACTAGCTCTTAGCAAATGCTGTTTTTTAGCTACAAAGCCTTGGCTTTTAGAATTTTTACGGCTACGAAATTTGAAATCGACAAGAAATTTTAACAACGCGGCAAAATTTTAAATGAAACCGAGCTTTATAAAAAGAGTTATGCTTTTACATGGCGAATGAGTTAGATTTCGATGATATGAAATTTAAAACCTACATGAATTTTGCTTTGAATGAGCGATTTAGCTTCAGTTTTCAAGCATAATTTAAAATTTTAGCGTGAAATTATAATCTTAGAATTTTAAAATTTTTTGAAATTTCAATATTAACTTTAATAGATTTTAGGGGCATGTGCCCCTAATAATTTTGAAAGGATTTGCGAGGATTATTTGCTTAGCATTGAGCTTAGCATCCATAGGCGTTTTTCATAATCGCCGTAGTGATCTTGTGCGATATTTGAAGTCGTATCGTCGCCCTCTTCTTCGGCTACTTCTTGAAGCTTTTTAAATTCTTTTACTAAATACTCATAGGCTTTTTTAACATCCTCGAGTACCTCAGATACGCTATAGCTATCTTTTACGCTAATCGGAGCGTCTTTTGAAAGCTCAATTAGATCCTTAGCCTTAGTTACGGCCTTGCCACCTATTTGAAGCGCGCGCTCAGCCATATCGTCGAAGAGCTCACCCATTTCGTCGTATGCTTTCTCAGTGTAAGCGTGAACCTGCGCGAATTGTAAGCCCTTAACATTCCAGTGATAATCGTGGAATGCAACAAAGAACGCATGAGCGTCCGCCTGAAGTTTGTTTAATTGTTTTACTGTTTTTGACATTGTGTCTCCTTTATTTAAAATTGCTGTAATTATAGCAAGATTTGCTTAAATTATAATTATACTAAGTAATAAATTTTATCTTTTAGTGAAATTTTAAAATTAAATAGCTTTTAAATTTATCTACAATTTTTTTGAAATTTCAGCTATGCTGCATTATAATGCCGCATTATGAAAAACAAATTTATGATAACTATAACCGACCTTAACGGCTCTAGGAATTTTTTGCTTTCGCAAATCATCAAAAAGATCGCGTTATATTTGGTGCTATTTGTTTTTACCGTTTTCATCACGGGTGCGCTATATATCAGGTACCTGGGCTCTAAAATCGACAGCCTTTCGCGAACCAAAACCGAGCTTAACGAGCTAAATCAAAAACTTCGCGATGGTATCGCGGCAAGTCAAATGGAATTTGAAGCCATCGAGGGTAAAATTTCGGATTTGGAGCATCAGTTTGGGCTCGATCCTGAGGAGGATGAGCGCGCAATCGACCGCCTATCTCACATCAAACCTACTTCCGAACAAGAGATCAAGGAGCGCGCGCAAAAGATCATCAACGAAAAATTCTCCGACGCGCTGATAAAAGAAATTTTTATGCAGATCCCAAACGGCAGGGTAATGCGCACTCATCAGCTCAGCGAGAAATTCGGCTGGCGCAACCATCCCATCTTAAAGCGCAAGCAGTTTCACCCGGGCGTTGATCTACGTACGCCGCCTAAAACGCCTATCTACGCGCCTGCAGACGGCATCATCCAATACAGCGGCGCTGGCGCTACTGGCTATGGCAATCTAGTCGAGATTCGCCATAACTACGGCTTTACGACGCGATATGCGCATTTAGATTCAAATTTAACTCGCAAAGTAGGCGAGTTTGTAAACAAAGGCGATCTCATCGCTTTTAGCGGCAACACCGGACTTAGCACCGGACCTCATCTGCACTACGAGATTAGATTTTTGCAGCTGCCGCTAGATCCGCTAAATTTTATTAACTGGAACGAAAAAAATTACAAAGAAATTTTTACTAAGGAGGAAGATGTCCCATGGCAATCTTTAATAAAGGCGATGCAAACACCGCTCAAACAACAATAATCTCGTCAGGCACGCTCATCAAAGGAGAGCTGCACCTGTCGTGCATTTTGCATATCGATGGCAATGTCGAAGGCGACGTGATCTCCGATAATACTGTCGTCATCGGTAAAAATGGTACCGCGCGCGGCTCGATTAGGGCCAAACATATCGTAATCAGCGGCAAATTTTTCGGTAATATCGAAGCCGAGCTCGTCGAGCTGCTAGGCGGCGGTGTGCTCGTAGGCGATGTGCTATCACAAAGCTTCGGCATCGAAGTCGGCGCAAAATTTAATGGAAAAAGCGCGGTAAGTGGCGGCGATCAAGCCCTAGTCATCGACGGCAGCGCAAGCGAAGATGTCAAGCTCATCGACAAAGCTCTAGGCGAATAAATCGCGCACATTTGGAATTCTTGGGATTTTAAAGGCTTTGAAACTCGCAAAATTTCGGAATTTAAAAGCCTAAAAAATTCCCATACTTTGAAATTTTAAGAATTCTGAATATTTTAAAATTTTCTAAATTCGGAATTTTTAAGATTATAGGACTTTTCGGGTCTGTGAATTTCTTAAATTTCTAAATTCCATAAATTTTAAAATTAAATTTAAAAGCGTAACGAGATCGTTTACAATTTTGACCTCATCGTCGCGCTTACTTTAAAAATTTGACGACGTTATTTTTTAGAATCTTTCGAGTTAATCATAAATTTATCAATCAAAATAGCTAGCACTACAAATATAATCACGAATGCGATTACGTAGGTAATTTTAAGTTGATCTACTCCTTTCTCAACAGCGAAAAAATATAAAACAAAAGATGGATTATAAAAATTTCCAAACAAGGAGGCTAGCCTATCGATGCTACTCATATAAAAACCAGCTCCAAAAAAAGCAGCCACAAGTGCAATAATAATACCCATCAACCTTTTAGCGTTAGACGACACGGTAAATCCTTTTAAAAAATGTATTTGAAGATTAGACCCCCCCCCATTAATCTTAGCTTAAATTTCGTGCGATGACGAAGGTAGAAAATTCAAGGATCGGAATTTATATGTAGAATTTGCGCTAGATTTTACTGTACCGCCATAAATTTAAAGGGAATTTTAACGTAAAGTTATAGTAAACTTTGGAATTAAGCTTCAAAAATTTTAGAATTTGCAGGGCAAGTGAATTTATACTTAAAATTTTATAATAAATATGAATTCTTTTCATAACGTCTTTTGACTCATTATAGCTCTTTGTGCCACCAGCTTAAAATATCCGCGAGGTGATAAATTCCGCGGACTGAGCTAATTTAAGCCCATTATTAGATTAGTTATGTATAATGCGATTTCTTTTTGTGGACAGATGGGTGAGTGGCCGAAACCACACCCCTGCTAAGGGTGCAGCTTCTAACCGAGGCTCGAGGGTTCAAATCCCTCTCTGTCCGCCACTACTTTAGAATCTAAATCAATAAAATTTCACTCCCGTGGTTCAGTCGATTCTAGCCTCCTAGGATACTGCCTAACAGCAGCGCTGGCATCATTAGCGGCATCACGATGAGTCCTTGTATATCGGTATCCATTTTCGCGTCGCGCTCGCTTTTGATCCCGCTATCGACCGCTATACGCGCGGGGTATTCGATCGGTGCGCTTAGGCGGTGCGATCTGCGCAGCTCGTCATGATCTTTTAAGCGCTTAAAATATTTGCCTTCGATCAGATAAGAGTAGCGAAATGTAGAGCTATACGCTGGCTCAAGCTGCTCGGGATCATCCATCAGCTTAGCCTGCACGGATAGCGGCAGATCGTATTTTACGAGCTCGATTTCGTGCTGGATATACGCGGCATCGCTGCCCTCGTTGTATCTGTCGATCGTGAGCATGCTTACGTTGCGCCTTATCGCGTCTTTATTCAGCGACGCCAGACTCGCAACCTTGGCTCGCACGGCACTAAGATTTGCATCAAATACGTAATCATAAATCTCACCACTCATACGCAACTGACCGCCGGACGCTGCGCTCATCGCGACGATATGCTCACGCCCTTGCATGTAGCCCGGCAAATTCTTACTCGCACATCCGCTAAAAATCCCACAGCATAGCGCCAAAACCACGCCATAAATCCAAAATTTCATAAACTTCCTTTGTAAAATTTAAAGACGGATTGTATTAAATTTTGCCTTAACGAGAGTGGAATTTTACGGTGCGGCAGAATAGAATTCTGCGGCGGAATTCCATGGCGGCGACGCGTAGAATTTCGCGCAGATTTGTATTAAATTTCGATGGAATTTAGCAAGACGGGGTTGGAATGCACGGAAAAGGCAAAATAAGCGCAATGGCACTGCCAAGATTTTAAAATTTTAAAATCTCGAGGAAATTTCGCGGAAGGAAGCGGGCTATTTGCGCGTCAAAATTTAACCGTCATCGCGAGCTTGCTTTTAAATTTCAAAATTTTACGGCAGGCTTTAGAATTTAAAATTCCAAAGCCCTTTTTGATATGCGGCGCGCTACTTTCTATTTGCGTTAGCAAGCATCAGCTTTATGCGGTTTTCTTGATTTACCGCGCTTGCGCCCGGGTCATAATCGATAGCGGCGATGTTTGCCTGTGGGTAGTTCTGCTTGATCTTTCGGATCATTCCGCGCGCGATGATGTGGTTTGGCAGGCAACCGAAAGGCTGCGCGCACACGACGTTTTGTATGCCGTGACGCATAAACTCGACCATCTCCGCCGTCAGCAGCCAGCCCTCGCCCATCTTCACGCCGTGACCGATGTAGCCATCGGCGGCGGCACGAACCTCGCTAAATGGGCTCGGCGCGCGAAATCCGAAGCGCTTCATCTGCTTAATCATCATGCGCTGGAAAAATTCCACTACTTTAGCGACCGCAAGCGAGCCGTAATACGCCGCGCCGCCCTTGCCGTAGAGCTGCTTGTCGTAGACCGCATCATAGATGCAGGTAAGCACGAAGTCCATCAGCCCCGTATTGACGGGCTCGGCGTTTTCGCGGATGAGGTAGGCGTTTAGGCCGTTGTTGCCGATGGGCGAGTATTTAAGATAAATTTCGCCCACGATGCCCACCTTCACTCGCGGCTTATCGTCGCGCTCGATTTTAGCGAACTGCGAGAGGATAAATTTGAAATTTTTCTTGAGATTAAAGAACGATCTTTGATCGGTCAAATTTTTGATCCGCTCGGCGCAGAGTTCGTAAATTTCATTCGTTTGGTTTTTGATCTTTTCGTAGGGCTTACACTGATTATACAGCCCCATCATCAAATCGCCGTAAAATATCGCGGCAAAAAGCTTTAGAAGCGATTTTTTGCCGAGGCTAAATTCATTCTCATCTAGCGAGCCAAAATTTAACGAGATCGCGGGGACGTAGCTAAAGCCGCTGTCCTCAAGCGCTTTGCGAAGCAAATTTATGTAGTTGCTCGCCCTGCAGCCGCCGCCCGTTTGGCTGATAAGAAGCGCCACCTTGTGCGTGTCGAACTCGCCGCTTTTTAGCGCATCGATAAACTGCCCTATGACGAGCAGCGCGGGGTAGCACATGTCGTTATGCACGCTGCGAAGCCCCTCCTCGACGATATTTTGACGATTTTCGCCAAGCAAGACGCTCTTGTAGCCCTCGTCGCGCAGCACGCCTTGCATAAAGCGAAAATGCGGATCGATCATCGTGGGGATCAATATCGTGTGGGTCGCTTTCATATCTTTCGTAAATTTAGCAAACATTAGCACGCATCCTTTCTTGCTTCTTGTTGCGCGCCTTGCCTCTCGCGCTCTATCATGGTCGCTTTTAGGCTACGCAGACGAATTTTAACGGCGCCTAGGTTCGTAACCTCGTCGATTTTAAGTTGAGTGTAAATTTTACCGTTTTGGCGCAGTATGTCGCGCACCTCGTCGCCCGTGATCGCATCTATCCCGCAGCCGAAGCTAACTAGCTGCACCAGCTGCATGCGCGGGTATTTACAGATGAACCGCGCTGCGCTATAAAGCCTGGCGTGGTAGGTCCATTGATTAAGGCTCTTCGTCTGTACCCTACTAAGCGGCAGCGCGTCCTCGCTAAGCACTATAAAGCCCAAGGAATTTAGATAGCGATCTATACCGTGGTTGATCGTCTTGTCGATATGATACGGACGACCCGCTAGCACGACGGCAGACGCACCGCTAGCCTTAATCTCTTTTAGGGTCTCCTCGCCTTTTATTAAAACGGTATTTTTATAGTTTTGCAGCTCCTTAAGGCCTTGCAAGACGGCGTTTTTCACAGCGTCGGAATGAAATTTATACCCGGCGTTCGCGAGCTCAGCCTGCATCGTTTTGCAAAAAGAATCTTGCATGTTAAGATCCACGTGCGGGTAGAGGAATTTTTTCTCCTCCAGCGCGCCTACGTTCGCGCGTATCAGCTCGGGGTAGTATGCGACTACGGGACAGTTGTAGCAGTTCTCGCTGATATTTTCATCGAGGCTGTAGCTCATACACGGATAAAAGATAAAATCGACGCTCTTATTTAGCAGATCGTAGATGTGGCCGTGCACGCTTTTAGCCGGGTAGCAGACGGTGTCGCTCGGGATGCTCTGGCTTGCTAAAAACAGCGTCTCTTTTCGCGGCTTTTGCGACAGCACGACGCTCATGCCTAAATTTTCAAAAAACGCACTCCAAAATGGGATCATCTCAAACATATTCAAAACAAACGGAATTCCAACCCGCGGCGCATCCTGCTTCGGCGGCTTACGATATTTTCGCAAAAGCTCGTTTTTAAACTCGAATAAATTCGTGATGTCGTGGCGGATCTCCTTACCCGCGCCGCGCTCGCATTTATTGCCCGAGACAAATTTAGTATCGCCGAAATGGCTGATCGTAAGCGGGCATTTGTTCGTACAGAGCTTGCAGACGCTAAATTCACTGCGATGAGTGAAATTTTCAAGCTCTGCACGACTGATCATATCGGTACGCTCGTTTGCGTTATTTTTGGCAAAAAGCGCCGCGCCGTATGCACCCATAAGCTCGCTGATATCTAGACGGATCACGTCCTTACCGAGCTCTTTTTCAAAAGCTCGTAGCACAGCATTGTTTAAAAAAGTACCGCCCTGCACTACGATGTTTTGACCCAAATCGTCGGCGTTTCGCACGCGAATGACCTTGTAAATCGCATTTTTTATGACGCTAATAGCAAGGCCCGCGCTGATATCCTCGATCGTAGCACCGTCCTTTTGAGCTTGCTTAACCGAAGAGTTCATAAAGACCGTGCAGCGGCTACCGAGCTTGGCGGGATGGGTTGCAAAAAGGGCTAGGTTTGCGAAATCTTTAATGTCATAGCCCAAAGAATTTGAAAAGGTCTGCAAAAACGAGCCGCAGCCCGAGCTACACGCTTCATTTAGCACGATAGAATCAATATTGCCATCTTTAATGGAGAAACACTTGATGTCCTGCCCGCCGATGTCGATGATAAAATCTACCTTCGGATTGAAGTGGCGCGCGGCGCTATAATGCGCGATCGTCTCGACGATACCGTAATCGAAGCGAAAGGCGGTTTTAATGAGATCCTCGCCGTAGCCGGTAACACCGCTGCCCTTGATCTTGATGCGACCCTCGCAAAGATCGTATAGCTCCTTAAGACGCGGCAGCAGGATGTCGACTGGATCGCCTTTATTGGATGAGTAAAATTTATACAACAGCTCGTAGTTTTCGCCCATCAACACGACTTTGATCGTAGTGCTGCCGCAATCCACGCCCAAATACGCATCTCCGCTGTAGGTGTGGATATCCACCTTAGGCACGCTTGCGCGGGCGTGGCGAGCGGTGAACTCGTCAAATTCCGCTCTGTCTTTGAAAAGCGGCGGCTCGGCTTCCAGCGCGGTCCTGTCGGGCTCCTTTTTTAAAAGTGCGATCGTCTCTTCTAAATTTAACATTTCGCCTGTATCTTTTGCGTACAGCGCGCTGCCGTAAGCCACGAAGTAAGGCGCAATGTCGGGGAAGGTCGCAGTTTCGTCGGTAAGCTTTAGCACCTCTTTAAAGCGCGCCTGAAGGCCTTTTAGGAAAAATAGCGGGCCGCCTAGAAACAGGATATTGCCCTTGACCTCGCGACCCTGCGCGAGCCCAGAAATCGTCTGCTCGACGACCGCGGCGTAGATACTGGCGCTGATGTCTTCCTTGCGTACGCCTTGATTTAGTAGCGGCTGAATGTCGCTTTTAGCAAATACGCCGCAGCGTGAGGCAATTGGGTAAATTTTATTAGCCGCAAAGCTTAGGCGGTCGAGCTCCGTGATATCCAGATGCAAAAGATTGGTCATCTGATCGATAAATGCGCCTGTACCGCCCGCGCATGAGCCGTTCATACGCTCTTCAAGTCCGCCCGTGAGAAATAAAATTTTAGCATCCTCGCCGCCGAGCTCAATGACAACATCAGTCTTTGGAAACATCCGCTTGACGCCGAGCGAGGTAGCGAAAACCTCTTGGACGAACGGAATTTTGCAATTTTTGGCGATACCCATGCCAGCTGAACCCGCTATGGCGACGCTGAATTGCTCGCCCGCGTAGGTTTTTTGGATTTGCAAAATTTTATCCAGCACCAGCTCTTTGGGCTTTGCTAAATGCCGCTCGTAGCTCTTGCTTAAAATTTCATATTTTTCGTTTAAAACTACCGTTTTAACAGTGGTTGATCCTACGTCAATGCCTAAAAAAATCACATCTCGCTCTTTACTGAATAAATTTTGCTCGGCCGAATCCTCGAATTTAGCGCGAGCTTTCTAAATTAAAATTTGCATTTTATAGTAATATTTTTAAACGCAAATAAAATCAGGATATATTTTATCTTTTTCTATCGAAAAAGACGATTTTTAGGCAGTTTAGAATTAAAAATTTTAATGGAAAAGTTGTAAAATTTTAGATTTAATGCGAGTAGATTTTGCGCGAAATTTTTTAAAATATCGCGCATTATAAAAAGAACTTTCTTTTGAATTAAGAAGCGTAAAATTTAAAGGATTATTTTCGAAGCTCTTTGATTTTAGCCGCCTTACCGCGTCTGTCGCGTAGGTAAAATAGCTTCGCGCAGCGAACGCGTCCTTTTCTTAGAACCTCGATACTTTCGATACTCTCGCTGTAGATCGGGAAAATTCTCTCCACGCCGACGCTATTTGCGCCAATCTTGCGGATGATAAAAGTCTCGCTGACGCCGTTTCCGCGGCGCGCAATGCAGGTACCTTCAAAATTTTGAATTCTGCTCTTATCGCCCTCTTTGATCCTGATGGCTACCTTTAAGGTGTCGCCGGCACGGAAATCAGGCACACTTTTGCTTGTGATCTGAGCGTCCTCAAACGCTTGGATATACTTGTTTTTCATAAATTTCCTTTATTTCTGGCGATTTTTCGGTACATATCCGGGCGGAAGAACCTCGTTTTGCATAGCGCCATTTGATTTTTTAAGCTATGCATTTTAGCGTGATTACCCTTTAAAAACTCTGAAACTATAGGTAAATTTTCAAAAACATCAGGCTTTGTAAATGCGGGCGCCTCTAAAATTCCACCTTCAAAGCTTTCTTCGACGAGCGAGCTTTCGTTGCCCAAAACGCCCTTTATGTTGCGGCTTATCGCATCGCACATACAAAGCGCGCCGAGCTCTCCGCCGGTAAGAACGAAATCGCCGATACAAAAAATTTCATCTACATATCTTTCGACTATGCGCTCATCGATCCCCTCGTAGCGCCCGCAGATAAAGCATAGGCTCTCTTCACTGCTTAGGCGCTTGGCGTCGTTTTGATTAAATTTCTTACCGACGGGCGAGAGATAGATAAACTTCGCATTTTTAAATTTAGCTCTTGCGTGTTCGATCGCCCCGGCAAGCGGCTCCGTGCCGATCAAAAGCCCCGCACCGCCGCCGATCATATAATCATCTACCTTTTTATACCGATTTGTCGTGAAATTTCGCGGGTTAAAAAAATGCGTCGAGATTATTTTCTTATCGACCGCACGCTTTAAAATCGAGTCCTCAAAATACGGCGCGATGAGATTTTCAAATAACGAAACGAAGATAAAATTCATGAGTTTTCCAAAATCGCGCGCGCATTTTGCGTAAAAATTTTACGTTCACTAAGCGAAATTTCTTTCACATAGGCATCCACGTAGGGGATGAAAAATTCTTTCGGCAAAGCCTGCGAGATTAAGCTTTCGTCCGTTTCTACCTCAAAAAGATAGCCGCTTCCGATCTGCGATATGTCCCTTACGCGCCCCAAAACCGCGCCGTCTTCATAAATTTCAAGCCCGATAACATCGAAGTAAAAAAACTCGCCCTTTTGCAATTTGCAAAATTTTCGCGTATCCTCTTTGCTTCGGTAAATGATTTGATTGGTTAAATTTGCCGCCGCTTCTACGCTTTCGTAATTTTTAAAAACAGCGCTAGAATTTGCGCCGTTGAAGGATAGAATTTCTAGAATTTCGCCGTTTCGCAGATAAAATTTGGCGCCTTTTTTAAACTGAGAGGGGAAGTCGCTGCGATCGAAAATTTTGATCGCGCCCTTTAGGCCGATAGTCCGACCGAGCTTCGCGACCTCTAAAAGATCATCAGGCATCTTTGGCTTTGACGGTAATTTTATAATTAATCGGATCTTTTGCTTTGTAGCCGATGATGACGGTCTTTATAGCGTTTATCATTTTGCCGTCCTTGCCGATGAGTTTGCCGGTGTCGGCCTTGTCGGCATAGACGATGATCTCGGTAAAGTTTTCACCGACCCGCTTTTGCGTAGAGACGGACTGCGGATAGTCGGCGATCAACTTTGCGTATTCTTTTATAAAATTTTCTACCATTTTATTTGCTTGTGATTTGAGCGACCCTATCGCTTAACTTCGCGCCTACGCTCTTCCAGTATGCCAAACGCTCCGCGTCGAATTTGATATTATCGCTCTGCTTTAACGGGTTATAAAAGCCGATCGTCTCGATAAAGCCGCCGTCGCGTCTTTTCCTGCTATCCGTTACCACGATGCGGTAAAAAGGCTGCTTCTTTCTTCCGATTCTTGTAAGCCTAACAACTGTTGCCATTTTTTCTCCTTAAATTTTTGTAAGTTTTAGAACTTGCAGATGGCTAAAACTTAAACATCTGCAAACTCTACCGAGAAATTATCTCGGTAAATTTTGCCTTTGAGCTATTGAGGCAAGCCCCTGCATGCCGCCCTTGCCCGAAAATTTTTTCGCAAGCTTCGAAGCACCCGCGAACTGCTTCAAAAAGCGGTTCACCTCCACCTGCGAAAGCCCCGCGCCTGCAGCGAGTCTGCGCTTGCGCGAATTATTTAGCAGATCGGGATTTTCGCGCTCTTTCGGCGTCATAGAGTTAATCATCGCTTTGATATGAAGTATCTCTTTTGAGTTTTCCAAATCGATATCTTTTATCTTATTCGCCATGCCGGAAAGCCCGGGGATCATGCCGATCAAATTTTTCATATTGCCGAGCTTTTTCACGCTTTCGAGCTGATTTACGAAATCGTTGAAATTAAACTCGCCCTTTTTGATCTTTTTGTTTAGAGCCTTGGCTTCTCTTTCGTCGAAGACGGCGCTTGTTTTCTCGGCTAACGTCGCTAAATCGCCCTCACCCATAATGCGGCCGGTGATTCTATCTGGTATAAAGCCCTCCAGATCGGCCACCTTCTCGCCGGTTCCGATAAAGCGAAGCGGGATGCCCAGCTGCTGCGCTATACCAAGAGCTACGCCGCCTTTGGTATCTGCGTCAAATTTGCTTAAGATCACGCCCGTAAGGCCTAAAATTTCATCAAATTTAGCGGCAGTTTTAATGCCGTCTTGACCGCTCATAGCGTCCGCTACGTAAAAAATTTCATGCGGATTTAGAGTTTTTTTCATCTCCGCAAGCTGTGCCATTAGCGCCTCATCGATCGCAAGACGTCCAGCCGTATCTACGAGTAGTACGTCATAAAGCCCGCTCTTAGCCTTGCTTAGCGCTTTTTCCGCAACCTTTAGCGGATCGCTCTCGCCCTCGATGAAAAATAACTCGATCTCGTTTGCTTCGCAAAGCTGGCGGAGCTGCTCGACCGCGGCTAGGCGCTGCAAGTCGCACGCTGCAACCAAGACCTTTTTTTTACGAAGTTTTAGATAGTTTGCAAGTTTTATCGTGCTTGTGGATTTTCCGCTTCCTTGAAGTCCCGTCATCAAAGCTACCGTAGGAGGCGTGCCGGCAAATACAAATCCCTGACTGCTGCCTCTAGGCGCCGTTAAAATTTTAGTCAAATTTGCCTTGATGGACTGCAAAAACGGCTTCTGCCCTATCGTGCCGATACGAAGATCGGCTTCGACGAGCGCCAAAAAATCCTTTACGACTTTGTGGTGCACGTCGGCCTTTAAAAGCGCCTTTTTTAGCGTCTCCAAGGCGTTTTTTAAAGCTTTTTCGTCATCGATTGTTTTTAATTTATTGACCGCGTTTTTAAACGACTCGCTTATGATCTCAAACACTTTGATCCCTTATAAAATTTTTAAACTTGCGATGTTACCTAAAATTAACTTAAAAGCCATTGAATATCAGAGATCCTTAGGAATTTCAAAGCCGAATTCGTTGAAGCTTGTACCTAGCGGAGCTTTAAATTTAAGCCCTAAAATTTCAGTCTCGTATGAGTGCAGAAACATCCGCTTCGCGCGGCTTTTAGCGTATTTTTCATCGCCTATTACGCCATAGCCCGCGTTCGCCAGATGCACGCGGATCTGATGCGTCCTGCCCGTCTCGATCCGCACTTTTACGAGCGATTTTTTACCGCTTATCATTAGCGGATAAACCTCGCTAAATGCGCTCTTGCCGTTTGGCGAAATTTTAGAAAACGCACCGCTTCTGGTTTTTATCGTCAAAATCGGCTCGTCAAATTTCATCTCTTCGCTCACGATCCCCTTCACGATCGCGATGTAGCTTTTCTTCACGCGCAAATTTTTAAATTCCGCAATCGCCGCCTCGCGAAATTCCTCGTTCTTATACAACAGCACGACGCCGCTGGTTTCCTTATCCAAGCGGTTTAGAAGGCCGAATTTATAGATTTTTTCCAAATTTTCGCTGCTCATAAAGGACGGCTTATTGACCGCCAAAACGTTCTCATCCTCGTAAATGATCGCTGGTTTTGCGGGCTTCATCACGCTAAATTTAGTATTTTCGCCGAGCATCTCGCGCGCTAGAGCGATCTTTGTGCCGCGCGCGCTTACAAGCCCCGCGTCGATGAGAGCCTTGGCTTCATTGTGCGAGATGCTTTCCTGCGCCGCCAGCAGTTTGTAGGCTTTTTCTTGCATTAAATTCTTTCCTTGATTAGATTTTCTATCTCTTGCAGATCGCAAATTTTATCTATCTGCGTGCCCTTTAGCGGCTCTTTTAAAGCGTTTGAAATTTCATCCGCCTCGCACAGAGCGATGTTTTGTAAGAGCGCGTACAGCGCCTTTTGATTATGAAAAAATCGCCCGCTGATGATCGGCACGCCGAAGCTCGCCGCCTCGATCGGGCTGTGTCCGCCGATCTTTGGCAAAAAACTGCCGCCCAAGATCACGGCGTTTGAAATTTTATAAAAGTTCGCTAGCTCCCCGAAGGCATCAAGCAAGATAAAATCGCTCCGAAGTCCCGCGCCGTCGCTAAAACGCTCAAAGCTAAGCCCATGCTCATGCGCCCAAGCCTTGCAAATTTCACATACCTTTTCGAAGCGCTCAGGATGCCTCGGCGCCAGGATAATTTTTAGCTTTTGCGGCGCGGCAGTCGAAGCTGCTGCATTCGGTGCGGTAGAATTTAAAGACGGGCCCTTTAAAGGCGCCGTATTCGGCACGGCGGACGAAGCGCCGCTTGAGCTCACCGCATCCAAAGAAGCTGCGTTTAAATTTACCGGCTCGGTCGAGCCCTGCTCGTCGCGAAGCTCAGCCGTAGGCAAGTCCGTATCACCGCGGATACTCGCTGCGCGCTGGTATTTTTCGGACGCATTTTGCGAGCCGTGAAATTTTATAAAATCGTTTAAATTTGATAAAACAAGCTCCTCTTCGCCCTCGTGAGTGTTTGAGATCGTAAGCACGAAGCTATTTACGGACGCGGCAGAATAGTCCTTCGTCGCAACGGCGATATTCGCGCTTTTCACGTTGCCCGCGACCTTTATATTTTTTGCGCCGAGCTCCCGCAGCCGCGCCGCATCAAGCTCGCTTTGCGCAAGCACCAGATCGATATTTTCAAACGCTTTTCGATAATAAAACTTAAAGCGCAGATAGCTCGCATACGAGCGGTCGCTAATGCGCGCATTTAGCAGGATCACGTAGCTTCCGCGCGATTTAGCGGAACGGATCAAATTTAGCCACAGCTCCGCTTCGAAAATCACCAGCACGCGGCTGCCCGTAAGCCAAAACGGAAGCCAGTTTTCAAACGGCAAGTAGCGAGAGTTTGGCGTGAGAGAGCGCGCCGCACCGAAGCCCGTCTGCGTGGTCGTGCTAAGCGCGACGCTCTCAAATTTAGAAATTATCGGCGCAAGAGCGCTTACCTCGCCCAGGCTGCAAGCGTGAAAGTGCACCGCAGCGGGGTTAAATTTAGGGTTTTTGTATAGAAAAAATCGCGCCTTCAGGCTCGTGCGGTATTTTTTTTTAAAGCTTAGGATAAAAATAAAAGGCGCAGCGACGAGCCACGCCAAAAACGCCAAGGTGGTGTAGATCACTCGGCTTCTTTATATAAAATTCTGCCGCAATACGGGCAGGTTACGATGTCGTCGCTTTTGATGACCGCAGAATAGGTTTTGTCGCTTATACGCATAAAGCAGCCGTAGCAGGCCTGTTTGCGCACCGGTGAGACCGCCGTATTACCCGCCCACTTGCGGATCTTTTCGTAGAATGAGACGGTTTTGGGGTTCATCGCCTGCATTAGTTTATCGCGCTTGGCGTAGATCGCGCCGCGAGCAACCTCGACCTCGCCCATCTCGGCGCTTACCTGCTCCTGCAGGCTTTTTAGCTCGGTTTCAAACGCCTCTTGCTTTTCGCTCTGCTCCTTTACGAGCGCCTCCTTTGAGGCTACGATCTTTTCTAGCCTTTCGATCTCCTCGTTTGTGGCCTCGAGCTGCTCTTTTGCGATGTCCTCTTCGACGCTAAGGGCCTTGATCTCCTTTTCGGTTTTTGCCGCGCCGCTTTTTTTGCCCGTGCTTTTTAGCTTGGACGAAAAGGCGCTAAGCTGCGCGTTTGCTTGTAAAATTTGAGATTTTAGCTCGGCGATCTCCGCATTTAGAGTTTCGATCTGTTCCTTCGCGCCTGAAATTTCGCCGCTTTTTTTGCCCAGCTTCTCCTGCGCAGCCTCGATTTTAGGCTTAAACCCGTCCAGCTGCTTATCGAATTCGCAAAGCTCTACCAATTGGCTTAAATACTTGTTCATCTTTTTCCTTTAATAATACGTAAATGGATTTTTTTGCTCGCTTATTATAACTTCAATTTCGCTTTTTTGCAAGAAAGGTGCGAGCGCGCGCCCAAAATAGCGCTCACTTTCAAAATGATTTATATCGATCAAACTCACGCCGTTTTCTAAATTCTGAAGCGCCGTGTGATATTTTATATCGCCCGTGATGAAGCAATCCACGCCCAAGCTTTGATTTAGTTCGCTTCCGCTGCCGGTGCAAAGCGCGATATTTCGGATAAAATTTTTCGTCTTTACGGCGCGCAGATGCTCGATGCCAAGCTTGCGTTTTATATCCGCGCACAGAGCCTCAAAGCTCAAATCCGCGCGCATGAAAACCAAAAATTCCCGCTCATCCGTAATTTCAAATTTTAAAATTTCGCGCGCTACGAATCCGTTTAAAACGTGCTTGTCAAAGTTCGTATGCATCGCGATGAGAGAGATATTTTTGCGGATCATCTCATAGATCAAATTTGCAGGATATAGCCGCGGATCAAGCGATTTTAGCGGACTGAAAATCAGCGGGTGGTGCACCACGAAAAGCGAGCCCGCCTCAGCCTCGCGCACCAGCTCGCTAGTAACGTCGAGGCTTAGATAAATTTTTGAAATTTCATCATCCAAGCTTCCGAGCATTAGCCCGCTATTATCCCACGCCTCAGCGTCGCAAAATGGCGCGGCGGCGTTTAAAATTTCATAAATTTCGCCCGTTTTCATAAATCCTACTTTGCGCTTTTATCTGTTTTATTTGCGGAATTTTGCTTACCGTGGGCGTTTTTTAAATTTGCGCCTGCCGAGTTTGCGGGCGCCGAGACAGCCCCTTTAACGCCGCACTTCTCGCTCTTTTTACCCTCATTTGCCGCGCCGCCGTCTTTGCCGCTTTTTTTAATGTCGCACGCCGCGGCGTCAAGCTCTGCGACGTATTTTTGCGGATCTGCGTAGCAAAGCGCGCAGTTTTTGGCAAGATCGCGGATCTTTAAAATATAATCCTGCCTCTGCGTAACCGAGATCGCTCCGCGCGCGTCAAGGACGTTGAACGTGTGCGCCGCAAGCATGCAGTAATCATACGCGGGAAGCGCCAGGCCGTGCTTTAGGATGCTTTTACACTCGCCGAAGCAGTTTTCAAACTGATTAAAAAGCATTGCGGTGTCCGCGAGCTCGAAGTTGTATTTGCTAAACTCAAACTCACCCCTTTTATGCACGTCGCCGTAGGTTACGAGCCCCGCCTTGTCGTCCCAGACGATGTCGTAAACGTCGTCTTTGTTTTGCAGATACATCGCCAAGCGCTCAAGTCCGTAGGTGATCTCGCCGCTTATGAGCTCGCACGTGATGCCGCCGACTTGTTGAAAATACGTAAACTGCGTCACCTCCATGCCGTCCAGCCAGACCTCCCAGCCAAGCCCCCAGGCTCCGAGCGTCGGGCTCTCCCAGTTATCTTCTACGAAGCGGATATCGTGGCTTTTAAGATCTAGCCCGAGCTTTTCCAAGCTTTTTAGATAGAGCTCTTGGATATTATCCGGGCTCGGTTTTAAGATCACCTGAAACTGATAATACGCGCCCAAGCGGTTTGGGTTTTCGCCGTAGCGCCCGTCTGTTGGGCGACGCGAGGGTGCGACGTATGCCGCGCGCCAAGGTTTGCTTCCTAGGCTGCGCAAAAAGGTAGCCTGATGATAGGTGCCTGCGCCCGCTGGCATATCGTAGGGCTGAACGAGCAAGCAGCCCTGCTCGTGCCAGTAGTTTTGAAGCGTCAAAATAATCTGTGAAAACGTCATTTTTATCCTTTTATCGATATGTAAATTTCAATTTTATCTTCCAAGTGCTTTTCAAAGTCCGTTTTAAAGGCTCTTTGAAGCTTCGAGCTTTCAAAAAATTTCCAAATTTCAGCCCAGTATTCGCCCGCCCTCGTAGGCTCATTCGCAAAATCAAAAACCGCGTAATCGCCCGCTTCGATACGTAATTTATCGCAGGTTTCATCGTGCTCATTTTTGCAGCACTGCTTCGCGGATTTGCAAGTTTCGTCGTGGCTTTCTTTATGGTGCTGTTCTTTCGAGCAAGAGCCTATTAGCACGGAGTATTCGCCCTGTGCGCCGTTTTCATAGTCGTAATACGCAGCATAAATTTCGCTTTTCTCGGCGCTGCTTCTTCTAGCGTTAAATTTTAAAAACTCGCCCCACAAATTTGCGATCACCCCTCGCCCGCTCATCTCATCCGCGTTGTTTGTACGAGCCTTTGGCCCGCAAATTTCAAAGCTCTCGCGCAATTTTAAAATTTTCAAAGCCTAGCCTTCAAGCAGCACTTCGATCTGCTCGGAGTCCTTTTTCAGAGCCTCCGCTTTTGCCGCGCGATCCGCCTTTAGCTTCGAGCTTAGCACTTCGTCGCTTAGAGCTAAAATTTGCACCGCCAGATACGCCGCGTTTTTCGCTCCCGCCTTGCCGATCGCAAGCGTCGCGACGGGGATACCCGCAGGCATCTGCACGGTCGAATACAGCGCATCTACGCCGCTAAGCGCGCTACCGCCGAGCGGGACGCCGAGCACCGGTTTGGTCGTATTCGCAGCGACCGCTCCAGCAAGATGCGCCGCCATGCCCGCCGCGCAGATAAAAACCTGCGCGCCTTTTTTCTCGGCATCCGCGACGTATTTAGCCGTGCGGGCGGGGCTTCGGTGCGCCGAAGATACGATCATCTCGTACGGCGCGCCGAATTCGTTTAAAATTTTAGCCGCCTCGTAAACGACCTCGTAATCGTTCTTTGAGCCCATTATTATAGAAACAAATTTCATTCCATCTCCTTTCTTAAAAAGCAAAACTCCGCGAGCTTCGCAGGCAGCTTAATCTCATTTAGATTGCCGCTGTGAATCTCGCTAAATTCCTTACCGCTGCGGCTTTGCAGCCTCTTAAATTTTAAATATGGCTTGCCGCTAAGCTCAAAAATTTCGCCGATCTCATTATCGCAAGCGCAAATTTCAAAGCCGCGCGGAGCAAAAATTTCATACGAAACGCCTGGCAAAATTTTATCTTTGACGCTTATAAACTCGCCGTCCTGCGAGATCGCACAGACCTGATGCGTGCCAAGCTCGATGCTGCGGTCTAAATTTTGAGTATCCTCTCGCTCGTACGGACGCTTTATCAAATATCCGTCGCTAAAGCCGCGGTTTTTAAGCGTCGCGATCTCGCGCTCGTAAACGCCGGCCTCAAATTTATCGCTCGCGGCATCGTCGATCGCCGCGCGGTAGGCGTTCGTGGCGCATGCGACGTAGTATTCGCTCTTGGTGCGCCCTTCGATTTTGAAGCTGTCGATCGCGCCCGTTTGCATGATCTTTTGCACGTGCGAAATGAGGCTAAGATCCTTCGCATTCATTACGAAAGTCCCCTCGCCTTCGCGTTCTTGCAAGCGAAAAAACGCGCTGGTTTCGGGATTTTTCGCGTAAAGCTCATAGTTAAATCTGCAGTCGTTCGCGCAGCTTCCGCGGTTGCTGAAGCGCCCGCTTTGCACCGCGCTAACAAGACAGCGCCCGCTGTATGCGAAACACATCGAGCCGTGCACGAAAATTTCAATCTCGAGGTTCGGAATTTTATCTTTAATCTCCACGGCGTCTTTGAGCGTCATCTCTCGCGCCGCGACGATGCGCACGGCGCCCAGCTCCGCCCAAACCTGCGCATCCAGATAATTTAGCACGTTGGCTTGGGTAGAGACGTGAATCGGGATTTGCGGCACTACGGCTCGCGCGAGGTTTGCGACGCCTAAAGTGGCGATTAAAATTCCATCCACGCGCAGATCGCGAAGAAATTCCAGATGCCTTTCGATGTTTCCTAGCTGGCCGTTGGTCGCAAAGCCGTTTACGGTCGCGTAGAGCTTCTTGCCGCGCTCGTGCGCGTATGCGACGCCCTGCGCAAAGCTTTCCTTGCTAAATTCCTTTGCGCTTCGCTGGCGCAGTGAAAATGAGCCGGTGCTTGCATACACGGCGTCCGCGCCGTAAGCCAGGGCGATTTTTAGTTTCGTTAAATTCCCAGCAGGAGCTAAGAGTTCGGGTTTTTTCAAATACATTCCTAGTGATTTTTTAAGCGCGATTTTACTACAATTTAGCCAAAATTTTATTTAAGGAGCAGTTGATGCGAGCCGATCTACACAACCACACCTATCTTTGCAACCACGCTAACGGCGAGCCGCGACAGTATTTGGAAGCGGCAATCGCACGAGGCATAGAAATTTTCGGCTTTGCGGATCACGCGCCGATGAACTTCGATCAAAAATACCGAATGAGCTTCGAGCAGATGGAGCTTTACGAGGGGATGATTAGAGATCTGCGGGATGAGTTTAGCGGGCGGATCGACGTGCGGCTGGGATACGAGGTCGATTTTATGACGAAAAAAGAGCTAATGGATGAGCGGATTTTCGCGCGCAAGCTCGATTATCTCATCGGTTCGGTGCATTTTTTAAACAACTGGGGCTTTGATAACGAGGAATTTTTAGATCAGTGGAGCGGGCGCGAGATAGACGACGTTTATCGCGAATACTTTGCGCTGATCTGCGCGCTGTGCAAAAGCGGCAAATTCGACATTTTAGGGCATATGGATTTGATTAAAATTTTTAAATTTACTCCGAAAAAAGATATTAGAGTTTTGGCTGGCGGTGCGATAAACGCGATCAAAAAAAGCGGCATCGTCGTGGAGCTAAACTCCGCCGGGCTTCGCAAGCCCGCAAATGAAATTTATCCAAGCGACGCGCTTTTAGAGGTGCTTGCGGATGCGGACGTGCCGATCACGCTTAGCTCGGACGCGCACTCGGTAGCTCAAGTGGCGCTAAACTACGATAAAATTTACGCCAAAGCGCGCGAGTTCGGCTACGAGCGGATCGCCGTTTTCAAAAACCGCGAACGGCAGTTCGTAAAGCTGGCGTAAATTTTAACGGCAGCCGCTCTCTGTTAAATTTAAAAGGCACGAACGGCAAGAAATTTTAAAATTTCAAAAGCTTCAGCGGCGTGAAAATTTTAGATTTCAAAAGGCACGGCGGCAAGAAATTTTAAAAATCACGGCGCGCAAAACGGCGCAGATAAAGTCGAATTTCAACTAAATAATGTTAAAATCCGCCGTTAAATTTAGCCCGAATACGGGCGGAAAAAAGGAAAAAATATGGGAAAATTTGTTAATGACGTGAAGGAATTTTTTAAATTTTGCGATGAGAACGAGGTCGAGTTTGTGGATTTTAGATTTACCGATCTAAAAGGCACCTGGCACCACGTCGCTTACAACTATAAGCGCCTGCCGAAGGATTTCGCCGATGGAATTCCGTTCGACGCAAGCTCGGTAGCGGCGTGGCAGCCGATCGATAAATCCGATATGATGCTAAAGCCCGACGTGCAAACGGCGTTTTTGGATCCATTCACCGCGGACGTTACGATCATCGTCATCTGCGACGTTTACGATATCTACAAAAACGAACTTTACGAAAAATGCCCGCGCTCGATCGCTAAAAAAGCCGAGCAGTTTCTGCAAACCACGGGTCTTGGAGATACCTGCTACTTCGGACCGGAGAATGAGTTTTTCGTTTTCGACGACGTAAAGATCATCGACGATATGAACTGCGCGATGTTTAAGGTAGATACCGAAGAGGGGCATTGGAATAGCGGCAAAAACTACAAAGACGGCTTTAATAACGGCCACCGCCCGGGCGTAAAGGGCGGCTACTTCCCCGTCCAGCCCGTCGATTCGATGGTCGATCTGCGCGCCGAGATGCTAAAAGTGCTAGAACAGATCGGGCTTGAGACCTTCATCTGCCACCACGAAGTAGCACAAGGCCAGGGCGAGATCGGCGTCAAATACGGAACCCTCGTCGAGGCCGCCGACAACGTGCAAAAATACAAATACGTCGTAAAGATGGTCGCACACCTAAACGGCAAGACCGCTACCTTTATGCCAAAGCCGCTCTACGGCGACAACGGCAGCGGAATGCACGTGCACCAATCGATCTGGAAAAATGGCAAAAATACCTTCTACAAAAAGGGCAACTACGCAAATTTAAGCGACGCGGCGAGGTGGTATATCGGCGGCGTGCTAAAGCATGCGCGCAGCGTCGCGGCCTTTACGAACCCGAGCACCAACAGCTACAAACGCCTGATACCCGGCTTTGAGGCGCCATCCATTCTAACTTATTCGAGCCAAAACCGCTCCGCTTCGATCCGTATCCCTTACGGCAGCGGCGAGCACTCGGTGCGCGCGGAAATGCGCTTTCCTGATAGCACGGCGTGCCCCTATTTAGCATTTGCGGCAATGCTGATGGCGGGAATCGACGGTATCAAAAACAAAACCGAGCCGGTGGGGCCGATGGATGAGAATTTATTCAAACTGCACCTTGACGAGATCCGAGAGCGCGGTATCGAGCAGCTTCCGCACACGCTTCGCGGCAGCCTAGAGGCGGTGATCCGCGATAATGAGTATCTGCGCCCGATAATGAGCGAGCTTTTTATCGAGACCTATCAGCATTTTAAATTTGAAACTCAGGTTTGGCCTTACGAAGCGCGCCCTACGCCGTTTGAGTTTGCGACGAATTATTCGTGCTAAGACCAAATTTTATGCCGCGCTGCCGAAATTCCAACGGGCGGAGCGGCATAGAGCTTTGGAATTTTAAAATTTAGCCGCGCGCGAGCTTTTAAAATTCCGTCGCGCGAACTTAAATACCGCCCGTGAAGCTTCAACTATTTTACTCTAAACGCGAAATTTTATACTTTCTGCTGCTTTTGCTTGGAATTTTATCGATAAACTTAGGCGTGAAATTTTATGAATTCAAAGAATTTCGCGCGAAAAACTACGCTTTTTACGACGCGCAAATTTTAAACGCTTACGCCAAAACGAACGAGCGCGGCCGCACCTACACGGTGCTAAAGCTCAAAACGGCGGATTTCACCCTCTACACGACTGCTGGGCTCGGGCGGGAATTTCACCGCTTCGCGCGCGTCAATATCAGCATCGTAACGAAAAACGTAAAATTTTTAGATTTTTTAAAGCAGCGCTTTTATGCGCCAAATTTTAAAATTTCAGCTGAGACCGCGCCCTCCGGGGCAAAATGGCGCGCCATAGAGTTCGTTCGCGCTCAGCACGAAGATGAGATGACGGCGGATCTTTACTCCGCGCTGTATTTTGCGACCGAAATTTCAAAACCGCTGCGCGCCTCCGTCACAAACTGGGGCATAGCGCACATCATCTCGATCAGTGGCTTTCATCTGGGCATTATCTTTAGCACGGTCTTTCTGCTCGCAATGCCGATTTACCGCTATTTTCAGGATCGATACTTTCCGTATCGCAGCGCGAGGCGCGATCTTAGCGTCTTTGTGATCGTGCTGATGAGCGGGTATCTCTTCGTGCTTGATTTTACGCCGAGCTTTCTGCGCTCGCTTGCGATGTGCTGCGTGGGGTTTTACCTCGCGATGCGAAATTTCTACGTAGTTAAATTTACAAACCTCTTTCTCACTATCGCGCTTCTGCTCGCGTTTTTCCCGCACTTGGCCTTTTCGATCGGATTTTATTTCTCCTGCCTCGGCGTGCTGTATATTTTCATCTACCTACACCACTTCGCACCAAAATTTAAGCTCTGGCAAAACGTCATACTTTTCAACCTCTACGTTTGGCTCAGTATGAACGTAGCGGTCTATTTTTTCTTCCCGACCGCCTCGCTGCAGCAGCTTAGCGTCATGCCGCTGGGATACGTGTTTGTAATCTTTTATCCGCTAAGCATCTTTTTGCATCTATTAGGTCTTGGCGGCGCGCTCGATACGCCGCTGCTTGCGTTTTTAAACTTTGCTCTGCCGAGCTTTCAGGCGCAAATTCCGCCGCTTCTTTTCGCGCTTGCAAACATCTGCGCGCTTGCTGCGATAAAACTTCGCTACCCAGCAGTTGCGTGCGCGATAATTGGAATTTCGCCGATATTTTTTATAACGTAGCGCACGAAAATTCCGGCGGGAATTTTATCCGTTGGAATTTTATGCTAAAATCGCGCTTTAAATCTCACAAAGGATCAAAATGTTTATTGCAAACCTCACTTACGTTAAAGAAATTAGCGAAATCGATCGCTTCATCAACGAGCACAACGCGTTTTTAGACCGATTTTATGCGGCGGATAAATTTATCTGCTCGGGGCGCAAAGTCCCTCGCACGGGCGGCATCATCTTAATCAACGCCAAAGACCGCGCGGAGCTTGATGAGATCATCGCGCAAGATCCGTTCTTTCAAAACGGCGTCGCAAAATACGAGATCATAGAATTTGCGCCGACGAAATTTGCGCCCGAGTTTTGGAGGCTTTTCGGCGAATAGATGGCGCGGGTTAAATTTTAAAATTTACGCGCTCAAACACGCCTCTGAAATTTAGCCGTTTTGCGCGAGATAAAATTCCCGCTAAATTTAAAAGCCGGTCACGGCGGCAAATTTAGATAAGCTTAAAACTGAAATTACACAAAACGGCGAAATTTAAAGGAGATTTTATGCGGATAAAGCTACGGCTCGCAACGCCGCAAGATGCGGAGGCACTGCTTGAAATTTACGCGCCTTACGTAAAGCAAACGGCGATCAGCTTCGAATACGACGTGCCCGGCGCCGCGGAATTTGCGGAGCGCATCGAGCAAACACTGCAAAGATACCCCTATCTGCTCGCTTACGTAAGCGACGAGGCGGCAGGCGCAAACGATGAACGGGATGAAAATTTTAAAATTTCCGCAAGCGCGGCAGGCGCAGGGAATGAAATTTCGCCTGTAAATAAGGCGTCAAACTACGCAAGCGGTGCGGCAAAACAAAATGGCGCAAATTTAATCGTCTCGGCAAAACAAGGCGGCGTAAATTTAAAACCTGACCAAATCCTCGGCTACGCCTACGCTTCGGTTTTCAAAGAGCGCGCGGCATACGATTGGTCGGCGGAAAGCTCGGTTTACGTGTCGCGAAACGCGCATGCTCTGGGTATCGGCAGGCTGCTCTACGAGGCGCTACAGCGCGCGCTCAAGGCTCAAAACATCGTAGATATGAACGCTTGCATCGCTTGCGGGGATGACGAATATCTAAACGACGCGAGCGTGCGATTTCACGAGCGCATGGGCTTTCGCTTCGTCGGAAGATTCGAGCGCTGCGCCTATAAATTTGGCCGCTGGTACGATATGGCGTAGATGCAAAAGCCCATCGGCAAGCATCTGCAAAACCAGCCCGCGATGAAGCCTTTTGCGCGCTTTAGAGATAAAATTTGCGCGGGCGCGGGCATTGAAATTTAATTTAAAGGAAAAACTTTGACGCACTTTATCATAGACGACGAAAATATCGACGTCGATAATATCTTTGACGTCGTAAATCTCAAAGAGGGCGACGAGCTAAATATCGTCTCCAACACCGCCAAAAAGATCGGCGCCTTGACCCTTGCGCGCCTATCCAAGATGGGCGTTAGCATAGGCGAGGTCTTTACGATCGGCAAGCAAAGAAAGGACTTCGCCGATAAGATCATCGTGTTTTTGATGGGCAAGCTCTGCGGGCAGGAGGGCAAGATCGGTATCGTCAGCAACGATAAATTTTACGACGACGTGATAGAATTCTTTAACAATCTAAACTACCGCAAAAATCCGAAATTTGAAAAGATCAGCCTAACCTCGCATGCCGTAGGAGCAGGCGCGAAGCAAGGCAAAACAAACGGCATGGCGGAGAAAAAAGCCCAAAAAGCGGAGCCGAAAGCCACAAAGCAGGAGCCAAAGGCTCAAAAGCAAGGGGTAAAAGCCTCGAAAAAAGAGCCCAAAACCGCAAAGCAGGAGCCGAAGGCCGCGCAACAGGAACAAAAGGCTGCAAATTTTAAAATCGCCAAAACAGACATTGCCGCGGCGGAGGCGCTGATACCGCAGTGCGTGAGCCTGCAAGCCCTCTATGCCGCGTGCGTCGCAAAGCTCGGCAGAGCCAGAGGCTGCGAGGCCTACCGCGAGATCAAGGACGGCGCGCGAGCAAGGTACGCGAGCATCGCCTACGATAGCGATCTAAAAGACGGCGCCGTAAGGCGAAACGCGATCAAGCTCTACCGCGAAAGCGGCGGCGATATGGCGGAATTTCACAACAAGCTGACGAGCGAATACAAACACGCGGGCCCTGAAATTTACAAAGAATTTAAAGAAAAACTCGTCGGAAAGATGATCTAGGCGCTTCAGTGCAAGGATTTAAGACGCGGCGATAGAGCGCATCGCGACGTAGCGGCTAAAGCACGGTCTGGCGGCGTAAGAAGCGTCGTTACGGCATACGGCATGATACAACGTAACTAGACGCAACTAAAATGAAAATATTCGCTTGTGCGGAGTCAGTTTTATTTTCGCTGTATACAACCAAGCAGAGCCCAGGCGCTTAGGCATAGTAGCAGATTAAAGATATGTAGGATAAATTTCATTCCACCAGGTCTAATCCGGGTCTAATCATAGTCAAAGTCCTCCAAATCATATCCGAAGGTATACAAAGTCTTTAAGGCTAGCTCTCTGACCTCTATCCAGGATTTATTGTGATAGACCAAATAATCGTAAGTATCTCCTTCTAGCAAGCTTTGATCTTTAAAGTATTTATAAATAAGCTCTGCAAGCTCTTTTAAGATCTCTCTTTCATAGGGTAAGAAACAGAATTCAAATTTTTCGTCAAGGGCTCGCCAGCATTCATCGCATAGTAGCTCTGCCATTTCCGATGGGCTTTCATATTCGTAGATTGTAGGATGAACGATATATTTGTCCTGATATTCCAAAGAAGCCATTCGGCTTAAATTAAACATAAGCCCGCCTTTATTAAATATCTTTTTTCCGTCAATTTGCATTTGGGTTTCCTTTTATTGGGATGTGGGTTTGCCTGCATTATATCGTAATATATTTTTATTATTGTAGGAACTAATATTTTAAAAGTGCAATTTGTTTTAAAGCCTTTTTTGCACACCCCCTTAAATCCTCTTCGCTTAATGAATCACCTACCGTATCATCACCCCTCAACTCTTCGTCCGGTTCGAATTCATCGATATCGGTAAGAAGCCTGTTCAGCGGCTCATAATATTCATCGGGAAAATTTTTATCATTCATAAATTTATTCCAATATATCTTTTCGAATTCAAATACGTCGATTCTATTTTGCAAAAAATCCTCTATTATTTTTATATATTCCTCTATCACAATGAGCCCTTTTAGGTATATTTTAATCGCCCGTCGCTTTAATACTTAGAACCAACCATAAATTACTATCGATATTCACGCCTTCGCATAAATCTTTTATAATTATTAAGTCGTTAGAAGAAATTTTTATATCATATTCATACATTTGAACTAAAAAATCTTCCAGCGCTATACCATATTCTCCAGCCTTGACCAGTTCTTCCAAATAAATTACAAAGTCGCGCCGACCGACTCCGGCAAATTCATCTTTGCAATTATGGAATAAATTTAAAAATATCGGATCGCTGTATCTCATTCGCTTCTTTCCTCAAATTTATTTCTCGTAGCCGCTTCATAATCTTCTAGCTTCGAATTTCTATTTGAATATCAAGCAAGTCATCGTGATCTGGGTATTTGGCGGTCTCCGAGAGCGTAAATTTTATCACGTCTAGCAACTGCCTAGCCAGATCGCTGTATTTTTTCTTAAATGCATTAAAATTTAAGAAAATCAACTTTAAATCGTCTCGAACGCCTTGCTTATTTTTTAAACCGTATCGTGAGTTTTCTTCTTTTTCCTCGATATATTCGCTATAGCTTTCCCACTCGTCTTTATCTTTATATTGCTCCCACTCTTCCTCGCTATAGTCTTTCCATTCCTTAAATCGCAGAAACCAAAAGAAGTCCGCGAATGCATCAGGGCCGATACGTAGCGGCAAAGACAGCTTTTCGGATAAATATGAGTATAACTTATGCTCTATTACTTTGGGGCAATAATCATGCCATTCATCAATATATCTTCTGTCTTTTTGCAACTCGTCAAAGTCAATCACTACTTCTATCATTTTTCCTCACCCCAACTATGCTAACGCATATTTTCTTAAAATTCTAAAAATCAAACAAACGTAAATTAACGCAAACTCGCCTTTATTAAATTTTAGTACAAATCAGACCAAAAAGGCACATATGGGCATTTTCCGACCGGCTCAAGAGGATTTTTACTAAATTCCCTCAAAAAGTAGTCATATAAATTTTTCCCATAATAAATGACGTCGGTATAATGTATAGATAAGACCGGCGGATCCGGCAATTTAAGACACGGCATGTATCTATGAAAATATATAGGTATAATCTTAGGTGTAATTTTGGCTGCTTCTAGTATAATGGCTCGCTTGCGAGATTGATCTTCGGGCATCGGACCCCATTTTTGCGTATTCCAATAGCCCTCATTTGGAAAAATTTCATCAATAGGATCGTTTTTTAAATATTCAAAGACGTAGTTCATAGCCTGCTTTATCTCCTTTATATTTTCATCGCTAAAGTCTCTCCAATTATAAAATTCTACCGAAATAGGCAATATATATGATAAAAAAATCTCTTAGGCTTTTTGGAAATTTAAACTCATAAATTTGCTCTATTTTGTCTATTTCGCTCTCTTTCAAACCATCGCTCAATTCTATGCCGCTCTTTTCTAGCAGCTCTTTTATTTGCTTATACATATTCTATTTTTCCTTATAAGGCTTTTAGTCGTAGTCGAAGTCGTCAAGCTCATAACCAAAAATATGGATTGTTTTTAGGGCTAGCTCTCTGACCTCTATCCAGGATTTGTTCTGATATACTAGATAGTCACCATCTTCTTCGCCTTTCAATAAACTCCCGTCTTTAAAGTATTTATAAATAAGATCTGCAAGTTCTTTTAATATCTCTCTTTCATAGGGCACAAGAAGCAGAATCTAAACTTATCGCTTAAAGCTCGCTCGCATTGATTACATAGCACTTCTGCCATCTCCGATGGATCCTCATATTCGTCGATTGTCGGATGAATAATATATTTATCCTGATATTCCAAAGAAGCCATTCGCCACAGATGAAACATAAGCCCGCCTTTATTAAATATCTCTTTTCCATCAATTTGCATTTGGATTTCCTTTTTATTGGGATGTGGGTTTCATCTAGCATTCTAAACTCGCATATTTTAATAAAATTTTCGGTCTTATATACAACTCTATCTGCACCATTCTGTCTATAGCAAAATTTTGTCCTATTTCTATAAATTCACCATCTTTATTTCTTCTGATTTTTAAAGACTCGATGCATTCGGCGGTAAATTCCACAGCTGTCTCCCCGCCTATTTTTATAGTAATTTCCACCCATCCCTCGACTATGCAATATGTAAATATTAACCCGTCTATTTCGAACGCATATTTTCCAATATCGCCATCTATTTCATCCGGGTAAAAACCAAAAAATCACTCATCTCCACCGTATCGGGGTATGTTTTTATATATGTCATTTTATGCCTTCCTTTGGGATGGTAGTTATAAATTTTATACTTTAATCATGTCTAGAAAATAAATTTCATACAATTACATACACCGAGCTTTGATTAAATTTAGCCTCTGAAAAATCTACGATCTTTTCATTATCTCTTAAAGTATAAAGCTCGAAATCCGCGCTCAGCCCATCGATATTATAGAAATCCAAACATAAAGCAAATCTGCTGTTCTCAATATCCATATTTTCGATCTTTTCCTTTACTAATTTCAAAAATAAAAGGCATTCTTTAATAAAATCATCTTTCTTTAAATTTGGATTTTTGATCTCCACTTCATTGATCGACCACTCAAAATCGCTTAAGCCTTGATATATTGAAGAATTAATTAAAATGTTCTCTGTTGTGGCTATTCTTTCCCTTTTAAGATTCTTGATAAAAAATATTCCTGTATCAAGATAGATCAAGCCTTCGCGCAATAGCTGCTTTAATTGCGATATTTTCAGATCTTTGATTGAGCCGCTAAGGGCAATAAATTTAATTAAATTCGGATCGGCATACAAAGTTCCTCTTTTTATCTCTCTTACTTCTTGCGCTCTGGAAAATAGCTCTTCATTATTTTTAGGCAGAAGGAAAACCGCTTTGTTCAAATTAACCTCTTTTTTATCTATCGTCACTTTTGCCTTGCTGTTTTTCTCGCAAAATTTTAAAAAGTTGATTCCGTATTTAATCTCGTCGTTTAGCCCTATACAGCCAAAACCCTTGCTATCATGCGGATAGACGGCTAAATTTAAACTCGGAAAAATTATAAAACACCATTCGTTTATCGAATAATCATAGCACATTAAAAATTTAGCCAGCTCTTTTATGTCGTCCCATTTCAGAATATCCATTCTTATGCACATAGCGGGCAACGGATATTCTTTATCTCTAGCTAGAGAAAAATACTCATTTTGTTCTTGCAAAATTCCAAGATCTTTAAATTTATCGTATAACGGCTTTACCTGCGAGATTGCTTTATATTTTTTGTATGCTTTATCATCACACATTAGAGCGCTTACGATAAATACTTCATCGCTATATTTTCTAAAAAAGTTATCGAATAATTTTATCGCTAAGCTTACGCCGCTTAGCCAGCCCCTGCTTTCGATCTCAAAGAAACCGATCCAATTTTTAGAAGCACTGAAGCTGCTAAAATTTATATCGCTCAGCCTTAAACTACTATTTGTCAAATTTAATAACTTTTTCATTTTTATCCACCGTAATTTTTGCTTTTGCTAAATTATACACCTTATTTACGAAGCAAAGATCATCTATATTAATTTTCATAGAAAAATTTGATTTTATAGAAATTTTCATCCCCTGACGCAACCGCCAATAATAAGCTTTTTATACGGCGAAATCTATCGAAAATATTCGGCTTTGTATCTTCTTGATATTCATACGTTTTAAAACATTCGCTTTTTGCGTCTATATCTACGTCGCGCCAACTTCCGTTTATAAATATATCATTAGAGATAGAAATAATGCCTTGCATTATTTCTGGGTCCAACTCTTTATTTTTATAATGCTGCAAAATCTTTTTTAAATCGGCTTCCAATTTCCAATATTCATCATCGGACCATAGATTATTATCTAAAATCATACCTATGAACGAATTTGCATCATATCTATCATCAAATGCGGTATTTCGATAAAAATTTACAAGATTCATTGCATTAATCCTTTGGAACATACCAAAAACCGCTATTGCTAAGCTTTTCTTTGAATACGATGCTGTTGCACAGAACCTTTAATCTTTCAAATCTATCATATATGCTAGGCACTACGCCGTCGCTGTTTTTCGCACACAATATATTGCTTACATAAATTTCTGATTTGTCCTCCACGCCGATAACATCATTAAATATCGCTAGTATTGCGATGAAAATTTCTCTTGGAAGCGTTTTTTTATGATAAAAGCTCAAAATCTGCATTAAAGCTTTATCTAACTCCCAATAGTCGCAATCCGACCAGGTTCTTTGATATATAAATTTCCCGACAAACGAATTGATGCTGAATTTATCAGAATTCGTTGAATTTCGGTATAAAAGCTCTAAGTCCATTAATCACCGTCCTTTTTCATTTATTCATTAAATTTAGCCATCTTTATGGCGAATTTGCGTTTATAAAAATCTATTATTTTCTATTTGATAGCTCTTTAGATAAAATTTCTGAATTAGGATACAATTTTTTCAAAAATTCTATCTCTTCTTGATCTAGCTCGTTTAAAACCTCTTCTGTCGGTTTTTCGCTTAAAATTTTTCCATAAACCAAACTCAGCCTTTTATATGCGCGCGGGTTACCGTTCTTTTCAAATTGCCTTATTATGACAATCCTGCACTCTTTTGTTATTTCAGAATTGCCCATAAAAAGATCTTTTATATCGCAAGAGGCGCTTTGCTCTTTATATAGATAAAATATCCACGCAAATAATATTATAGCGGCGGCAATAAAGTAAATTTTATTTTTCATGAAATCTCTTATTCTTTCGGCTTTCTATCCGCGTAATATAGATGTATGACTTCATCCATATTAATCTCTTTTTCCTTTCCGATCCGCTCGGTACACAATGTGAAATTTCCCTCTTTCAAAACGCACTTTTTTAATAAACCAACTATAAAGTCGTTATTTGTGCATAGATCTAAATTTCCAGAATGAAATTTTTTAATAAAATTTAGCTCTTCTTTGTCTAATTCTTGCTGCGCCTTTTTATCTACACAATATCTATCTAAAAAATATCGCTCATAAAAATAAAAAAGTCGCCTATGCGCCCCGCTGTTGCCATTATTAGCCCGTCGTATCAATTTTAATCTGCATTTTTGCTCCATACGATTGTAGTTTTGCCTCAACATATCGTTAATATCACAAGGTGAAAAACTTAGCACCGAAAGAATAATATAAATATAAAGAAATATACTAATTATGATGAGAAAAAATTTCTTGTTATATCCTTACTTATTTTTGGCCTTTTAGATATAAACGATCAATCATAGAATTTACGATTTAATTAATAATAAAAGTGGTGTCCTGCGTTGAATTTTTACAACCCTCAGAATTCCCCCGAACACTCGATTACAGAATATCCGTATACAGTCTTTTAAAAAACTATATAAAAATATTTATCGTCTCTTAAGGAAACTTTAAATAATAAGCAAAAATGAATTAAGAAGTTTCAAACCTTAAGAAATTTAGTTTAAGCCTTGTAGCAGCTCAAGGTTTAAAATCTTAAGGAGGTTGATTAATACATTTTCACTAAATGCCTTAAGCGCCTATCTGTAAGATGTTTGTTCTTTAAGGCAGAGAATAAATAAAAACAGATAAAAGTTTAAAGCCTTCTTCGTCCTTATGAACAAGGGGATTATATTAGAAAGATCTTAAAAGCTTCTTAGCTCAAATTTATTAATCTCTTCTTTTACTTTCATTTACAGATAAAAAGTCTAAGGGCTTAGAGGCTTCTTTAAAAGTATAAAGGAAGCTATGCTATTTTCTTAAATAGTATTAAGATAGCCAAAGGCTTTTAAAATATGGGGGAGCGATTAAAAAATGAGAGGTTGCCACCCTCAATACTTCAATATCTCTTCTATACCTAAATATCTTCAATATCCTTTAGATACTCAAGCGTTCTATTAGAGCAAAGTCCAAAATATCAAAAGCAAGGCTACACATAAAATATCCTTAAAAGGGATAGGCTAAGAGGTTGCTCTATCTATGATAAAAGAACTGCTTTGGCAAATAATATCCCCACAAGCGATAAAAATATATTAAGATCAATACTATTTATAATATAGTACTAGGCAAAAAATACTCCTGAAAGAAATAAAAGTTTATCCTATCCACTTAGATATAGAAAATTCCATCTAAAAAATAACACCCCTACAAGGAATAATCGCAACAGCGGTAGCAGACGAGCAAAGCTCCGCTAGCGA
>CAUSCW010000005.1:0-65533 GCA_963530195.1 uncultured Campylobacter sp. | reverse complement strand
AACCGCCGTATGAACCGCCGTATGAACCGCCGTATGAACCGCCGTATGAACCGCCCGAACTTTGCGAGCCTCCGTAGCCCGAACCCGCCGTGCCGCCATATCCGTAGCCGGTGCCACCGCCGTAACTGCTGCTTCCGTAGCCGCCGGTGCTTCTGCCGCCGTATTTGTCCCAGTACCCGCCGCTGCTGCTTCCGTAGCCGCCGTATTCGTCGCGAGCGGGGCCGTTTTGCGAGCCGCCGTTTTCGTAATATGTGCCGTAAAAGCTGCGTTCAAAGGTCGCGAATATCTGGCTTTGGATATGCTCCGCAATGCCCAATCCGTCGCAAATCTGCGAGATTGTGCGCCGCTCTGCCGCGCTAAAACCGCGATCGACGTAGGCTAAATTTAAAAAGAAATAGATTAGCCCCGTTTTGCGACTCGGGCTCGGGCGGTAGGTTTTGTTGTACCGCTCGGCTAGCTCGCGCACGTTTGAGAGGTTTTCTTTTTCAAGCTTATAGACGAGCTTCAGCGCCTCGCGTTCGCGTTCGCCGGCGCCCATTTGGCGCACCAAATCGTCTAAAATTTCGCTTATCATCGCGGCTTCAGACTCGCTTACGTACCCGTCGCTTTTGGCGACCTTGGCTAGAAGCGCTACTAAAATTTTAGCCTCTGCTAGCTGCATTCGCGCCTTGCCGCGATAGCCCGAGTTGCCGAGAGCCCCACCGATCTGCGCGAAAATATACAGCGCGATTAAAAGAAATATGACGCTAAGCACGCGCTAATCTTCGCTCTTTATGATCTTGGCGAACTCGCCGAAGTAAATTTCTTTCAGTGCAGCGAGCTTTTTACGGACGGAATTTATACGAAACGTTTCGCCGCCGCTGGTGCCTAGACGCATCAAGTTTAGCCCGTATTTTGCGGCCAGCTCTTTAAATTTCGCCTCGTCGCGGACGCCGAAAATCGCGCGCGAAAAGCTCTCGTCGAAAATATCTCTGCTATCATCGCAACTCATCTCAAACTCGCCGCCTACGCCGCCTACGCACGCCATCTTTGCAAGCGTGATCGCCACGCCGCCGATTCCTACGGAGTTTGCAAACTCCAAAACTCCGCTCCTACCTGCCTCGATCGCGAAGTCCCACAGAGCGCGCTCCGCTTTTAAGCTTAACTCAGGCAGGCTGCCTGCGACGCGGTTTTCTACCGCTTTCATATAAAGCGAGCCCGCAAAAACGCCCTTCGTATCGCCTACCAGATAGACGCTCACGCCGCTAGCGCAAAAATCGCTAGGGATGATCTCGCCCTCGTTCGTGCCCACGCATACGATCGCGGGAGTGGGCTGGATGCTAACGCCGCCCGTTTCGTTATACAGGCTTACATTGCCGCTTACGACGGGGGTATTTAGCGCGGCGCAAGCCTGCTTGATCCCCTCGCAGCCCTGCGCGAACTGCCACATGACCTCGGGATTTTGCGGATTACCGTAGTTCAGGCAGTCGGTGATGGCTAAAGGCGTCGCGCCGCTCATAGCGACCTTTCGCCCTGCCGACGCTACCGCGAGTGCCGCTCCTATGCGAGGATGGACGTAATTCATCCGCGTGTTACAGTCCGCAGCCATCGCGAGCTTTACGCCGTTTTGCTTAACGCGCATCACAGCAGCGCCCAGCATACCGGGGCGCTTGGCGGAGTTTAGCCCTACGTTGGCGTCGTATTGATCGTAGATGTAGGATTTATTTAGTACTTCTGGGTCCTCAAAAATTTTATCAAACGCCGCGTCCAGCTCGCGCTCGCTTGCGCCGCAGCCGCATAAATTTTGTTGCGCGATCTGCGCCATATATGCAGGCTCTTTTATCGGGCGATCCAATACGGGTGCTGCCTCGCTAAGAGGCTCGATCGGAATGACGCCCGCCGGCTCGCCGTGCCAAAAAAGCTCCATCTTGCCACTATCCGTCACTTCGCCGATGACGGCGGCATCGAGATCCCATTTAGCAAAAATTTCTTTGATTTTCTCCTCACAGCCATTTTTAGCGCAGATCAGCATGCGCTCTTGACTCTCGCTTAGCATCAGCTCATACGGGCTCATCCCCTCCTCACGCATTGGCACGCGATCCAAATTTAACCTCATGCCGCTGCCGCTGCGCCCCGCCATCTCAAAGCTGCTTGAAGTAAGCCCCGCAGCACCCATATCTTGGATACCCACGACATAATCGGTTTTAAAAAGCTCCAAGCACGCCTCCATCAGCAGCTTTTCGGCGAATGGATCGCCCACCTGCACGGTCGGGCGCAGAGATTTGTTTGCGTCATTAAAGCTATCGCTCGCCATCACGGCTCCTCCGAGCCCGTCGCGCCCGGTTTTGGAGCCCACGTAGATCACGCTGTTGCCGACACCTTCAGCTCTGCCGTAGAAAATTTCATCCTTTTTAACGATACCAAGAGCAAAGGCATTAACTAAAATATTGCCGTCAAAGCTCTTATCAAAGCTCGTCTCGCCGCCTATCGTAGGTATACCCATACAGTTGCCGTAGTGCGCGATGCCTGCGACCGCGCCCTTAAGCAGATAGCGCTGTTTTCGCGCATTCTCGCTTCTTCCTCGCACCTCGCCGAAGCGAAGAGAGTTCATATTGGCTTCGACTCGCGCGCCCATCGTAAAGATATCGCGCAGTATCCCGCCCACGCCGGTCGCAGCCCCCTGAAAAGGCTCGATGAAGCTAGGGTGGTTGTGGCTTTCCATCTTAAAAACCGCAGCCATGCCGCCGCCGATGTCGATGACGCCTGCGTTTTCGCCCGGACCCTGGATAACCCAAGGCGCCTTGGTCGGAAAGCCGCTTAAGTATTTTTTGCTCGATTTGTAACTGCAGTGCTCGCTCCACATCGCGCTAAAAATCCCAAGCTCGAGCAGATTCGGCTCGCGACCTAAAATTTTTAAAATTTTTTCATATTCTTCGTCTGAAATTTTATGTGCCGCTACTACTTTTTTGTCCATTTTTTCGCCCTTTTCGCCGTTAAATTTAGGCCCGTATGATAGCTAAAATTTTCTATCATTTCGATTAATCTTCGCCCTTTTTAAGATACTTCTCGTAAAGTTTCGCCTCTTTTAAAAACGCGTAAAATGCGTTAATGTTTGCCGTGATAAATCCCTTGCGCCCATCAAAAAGCGATCTGCGCAAAATATACGATTTAAAAAACGCAAACGGATAGATCAGCAAAAGCTTCGCAAGGCTCGGCTTCCTGCCCTTCTCAAAATCCCCCTGCGCGCGCAGCGTGGAGTAGTTGTTGTTTTTCATAACGAGCTCGGCGATCGGCTTTTCGCTAAAGTGATTAATACAAAATTTGCTCTTTTTTACCGCGCCTTTTATGATCGAAATTTGCGCGTGCACCCCCATATTTTTATACTCGCCGCATTCCTTGCGAAAGAAGCGGATGTGGGTGTTTTTATGCACGAGATCAGAGCATCTGCGCCCGAGCGAGTATTCATGAAATTTAATATCCAGCGCCGAGTAATCGCTCTGGCTCATAAACTCCTCTATCTCGCCCTTTAGCTCAGGACTTACCTCCTCGTCGCCGTCGAGATTTAGCACCCATTCGTTGCTACATAGCGAAAACGCATAGTTTTTCTGCACCCCCTCGCCCTGCCAGTCGTGGTGGTAAATTTTATCGGTAAATTTACGCGCGATCTGCAGCGTGGCATCGGTGCTGCCGCTATCGACGATTATGATCTCGGCAAAATCCGCCACGCTACGCAGCATACGCTCGATATGGCGCTCCTCATTCATCACTATCGCATAAACGGACGCTTTAATCATAGTTTGTTCCTTATCCTCGTAAATTTCAGCCAAAAATCAAAAAACCCCTCCGTGCCCAAAATGCCGATACGCTTTACCGCGTATTTGTCGTCGCCCGCCTCGTAAAGTCCGCGCTTGACGACTACCGCGCCTTTAAAATTTGATCTAGCGATATTTAAAATTTCGTCGTTAAATTTACCGTAGGGGTAGGCAAACACCTCGCACGGCCGCCCGCAAATACGCGCTACGCGAGCTTTGGATGCGATGATCTCGTCTGCGGCGAGCTGCGGATCGCTCGCGTAGGTAAGGTCTAAATTTACGTGGTGCATCGTATGCGCGCCAAACTCCACCAGCCCGCTTGCTTGCATTTTTAAAATTTGCTCCTCGTTTAGCATCCGCGCAAGATGAGCGGTGTTGGCGCGCTCCCAGTCGTTTTGCACGGCGTCCGGCACTAAAAATATGCTCGCTTTGAAATCGTATTTTTTCAAAATTTCAAAGGCGCTAGTAAAATTATTTTCAAACCCGTCGTCGAATGTGATGCAAACAGCCTTTTTAGGCAGCCGCTCTAGCGCTATAAGCTCGCTAAGCTTAAAGCTTTTAAAGCTGTTTTTTGCAAGCCACGCGATCTGCCTTTCAAAATCAGCAGGTCTTAGCCGCCATTTGTCGAATTTATCGCCCTTGTGCTCCTCTACGCTATGATACATCAGCACCCGCGCCTTATGCCAACCCTGCGGGATCCGCCACCAGTTATACCGCAGCGAAACGCCCGCTACGGCGGCAAAGATCAGAAAAGCCGCAAAATAAATCATCTGAATTTCTCTCCGTTTTTATAGACGAACTCGCGCCACTCGTAAGGCTCGCTATAAAAATCGCCCCGATCGTATTTATCTTTTCCGCTTGGTGCGTCGTGACGTTCGCCGCCGCCCTCGCTGCATTTTTCATCAGAAATTTCACCGCAAGCATCTGCGCCGAAGCTCTCTTCAAAGATCGTCTCGAGCATAAATTTTGCCACTCGGGCGGCGTTTGCGATCTTTAGCGTCTTGGCTCTGCCGCGCTGCGCGATACGCGCGTATTCGCCGCTAGCAAGAAGGCATTTGATCTTTGAAAAGCAATCCGCAGGACCATCAAAATAAACTATCTCCGAGCCGTCCTTATAAAGCCGCTCAAACCCCGCGATCTTGGGGCTAAAAGTGCAGACGCCGCATCCTAAAAACTGCGCCATGCGGTCGCTCGCGCCGAGCAATTTATGAGCGCGCGCGCACTCAAGCTCGTCGTCGCGATTAAAATTTATCGCGATCTTCGCAGCCGCAATCTCGCGATGAAATTTATCGCCGAATACGGCAGGCGCGCCGAGGCTCGCAAAAATTTTAAGCCTAAACCCCTCTTTTTCGCAAAAATCGCGCAGCAACAGCGCAAATTTATACCTCACGTCCTCTTGATAATCGCGCGCTATGTAGATCACGTCGGTCGTTTTAGCAGCGTCTAGGCGTCTATCAAACGCCGCGTCGGAGATATTTGGGAAAAAGGCGAATTTCGCGCCGTATCTTGCCGAAAGATCGCGCAGCCTCAGCGCATTCGCCCAAAAAAACACGTCGATGAAGCTTAGCTTTTCAAAAAATTCCCGTTTTTCTTGCAAATGATCGACATACCAGATCGCGATTTTGATCTTAGGAAGCGCCGATTTTATCGCTCGCAGCGCGCTAAGACCGATCTTTTCGCCCTTGCCGATTAGAAGCAGATCGGCGCCGATGTTTTCGCAGATACGCACGAGCTTGGCGTTCATCTTCTCTAGCCCGCTGTTTTTCAGCCCGCAAAAGCGCAAACTCCGCTCCCAATCGCGGTAGCTAAAATCATAGACGAAGTGTCCGCCGCGGATAAGCCCGTGGCTGATCTTACGTTCCATGCCGTAGAAAAAACTGCCGTCGTCGTATTCGTTGAAAATGCCGCAATGCACGATCTTTAGGCTTCGCATAACAGCTCCTCGTAGTAATTTTTAAGCGAGCTAATATAATTTTGCAGCGTCAAAGTTTGCTTGAACTCGGCGTGTTTTTGCGCAAAAGCCCTGGCGTATTTGCCGTAAGTGCGGTAAATTTCATCGATTTTAGCGCCCAGATCCGCCGGTTCATACAAAAACTCCTCGCTTAAAATTTCCGAAATTCCGCCCGCGCGAGTAGAGATCAGCACGGGCGAATAAAAAATACCTTCGATCAAAATCACCGGAAAGCCCTCCTTGCGCGAGCTGATGACGTGCAGGTGCGACGCGCTCAGAGCTGCTGCAACGTCGTCGCAAAAGCCGCACAGCCGCACGTGGTCCTGCAATTTTAGCAAATCGATTAAATTTTGCAAATTTTGCCTCTCGCCGCCCTGACCGTAAATTTTAAGCTCGAAATCAAATTTCAGCTCGCTTGCGGCGCGGATCAAAAGATCAAAACCCTTGATCTTATCGAGCCTGCCGACTGCAACGATGCTAAATTTAAAATTTTCCGCCGCCGCGCTTGCACCCTGTTGCGATACGAATACGCTACTAGTCTTATTTTGCGATGCGTCCGCATCGAAAGCCCTATCTTGCGATACACTCGCCCCATCAGGCGTATCTTGCGACGCAAATGCAACGCCGGTCATATTTTGCGACGTATCCGCAGTACCAGCCGAACCGTCGCATGCGTCTTTTGTTTCCTTCGGCGCTTCGTTTGCGGCACCCTCCACGTCCTTGCAGCGCATATAAATTTCACGATTTGCAAACTCCGGCCGCGGCTCTATACCGAAATATATCACCTTTGCGGCGTGATTTATCGTAGTTGCGACCTTGCGCGAGGCTGCGATGACGTTTCGCACGCGATCGAAAACGGGCGCCTTGCGGTCGTTGTGTTTGGTCGCAATGAGCTTAAGATTTAAAAATTTTTCGACCACGAAGCCGATCTGTGCGGCTTTGGCGCCGTGCGAATGTAAAATTTCAAATCCGCCCGAGCGTAAAAACCGATAAATTTCAACGAACAAAAACGGATTGTAGCGCTTGTCGCGGCTTTTGTACTGATAAATTTGCACGCGCGCATCCAAGCGCTGTAAAAACTCGCATCTATCGGGCACGATTAGCGCCGCCTGCTCGCTTTTGCAAAGCTCATTTAGCGAGTCGATCACGATCTTTTCGACGCCGCCGTAAAATCTAGAGCAGCAAAGATAGGCGATTTTCATCTATTTCTGCCCTTCTTCATCTTCAAAATGAAGCTAAAAAGCCCCTGCCTGCCGCTAACCATGATGCGCGGAATTTCAAAATTTGAGTAGTGGGGGCGCAACACGTCGTTTTGCGTCGTAACGGCGCAACTAAAGCCCGCCTCTCGCACGCAGCGCACGCTAATTTCGTTATAAAAGCCGAACGGATAGGCAAAGGCGCTGCAAGAGATCTCAAATTTTGCCTCCATTTCGCGCTTTGATTCACTCATCTGGCGCAGCTGCTCTGCCGCGTCCAAGCTAGGCAAGTTTGCGTGATCCAGCGTATGCGAACCGATCTCGATGAGCCCGCTTCGCAAAAGCTCGCGAACCTCCTCGTCGCTTAGCATCTGCTCGCTATTTAGCTCGTCGCTTGATTTTTTCAGATCCTTATCGGTCGCCCAATTCCCGTCAAAGCGCCGGTTCACGATGAAAATCGTCGCCTTAAAGCCGTATTTTTGAAGTATCGGCAGGGCGCTCGCGAAATTATCGCGATACCCATCGTCGAAGGTAATACAAACCACCTTTGCGGGCTTTTTATCCAAGCTTGCAAGCTCGCTTAGAGTGTAGCTCGTAAAGCCGTTTCGCTTCAACCACGCAAGCTGTTTTTCAAACTCGGTGGGGGTTACGCGCAGGCGGTTAAATTTAGAGGCGTGCTTTGGCAGATGCTCGCGGATCATATGATACATCAGCACGCGCGGATATTCGTAGGGCAGGTCCTTTGCCCACCACGCAAAGCGCAGGCTAAACCACGCAAAAAGCGCCGCAAAAGCCAAAACCGCCGCGTAGATCATCGCTCGATCCTCATGCGATAGGCCAAAAAGCTTAGTATCGTAGCCAGGCTTAGCGCTTCTTTCGACAGATACGCGCCGTGATCGAACTGACAATCTATCAAAAGATAGATTAGAAGCGTGAGAACCCCAAACTGCCTGCTTTGAACGCACTCCTTAAAAACGCTAAATAGGATCGCGCCGTAAAAGATGAGCCCGAGCACGCCGCTATAAAGTAAAATTTCTAAAAATAAATTATGCGGTGCGTTGTATTCGGGATGCTCAAGAACCGGTGAGCCCGGCAAATTTATATATGAGCCCAGTCCGTAGCCCAAGATAGGCTTTTCTTGCGCCATTTCTAAAATATAGCTCCAAATCACGGTTCTGCCTGAGGAATCGCCGCTAAATAGCGCTGCTAGCCTTTGCTCAAACGACGGCGAAAGCGCAAGCAAAACGGCAAAAATCGCGATGAAACCCACCGTGAAAAGCAGGTATTTTTTGTTTAAGCTCTTTAAATTTAGCGCGCTATAAAACGCAAGCGCACAAAACGCACCGACCCACGCCGCTCTGGAAAATGAAAAGATCATAAAAAACGCAAATAAAAATAGAGCCGCAAATTTAAGCGCCAAAGGCCGCCGTATCGCCACCGCGCTAAGGCAGAGCCCAAAGCCCATAAAAAGCCCTAAGATATTGCGGTTCGAAAGCGATCCGCTAAGACCTCCGCGAACAGAATCGCTTGAAAAGACGATTGCGTCGGGGCTGTTTACAAGCTGATAGATCACGCTCGCCGATAAAATTCCAAGCCCCACGAACAAAAAGGCGAAAACGGCGTTTTGATCAAAGAATTTAAGCTTGTAAAAATAGCAAAGCGCCAAAAATATCGCACCGTATCGAAGCACGAAAAATAGCGTGCTCTGCCATGCTTTTTTTGAGATCACGGCCTCGTTTAGGAGGTTTGAGATCGCTAACGTCACTACCAGGCAGAAGAAGCAAATCGCGATAAATCGCGTTTTTTTCAAAATTTCGCTTAGTATTGCGTAATTTTTAAAATACAATAGATGCACCAAAAAGAGTAAATTTAGCGCCGCAAAGGAGATCTGATAGACCGCATTTTTGAAAAACAGCGACGCACACCAAAGAAGCAGCAGCGTTAAAAATGCGATCCTCCAGCCGCTAAGCGCACCGTTTTCGTAAAAAAATTTTTTCATATTAAACTCTCATAAACCTTTATCGTTTTTTCTACCATCTGCTCTAGGCTGAAGTTTTGCGAAACGTAGCCGTAGCCGTCAAATTTCAGCTCGCGCGCGGGGGCAAACAGCTTCGCTAGCGCCCGTGCGTCGCCAATGTCAAAAAAGTAGCCGTTTTCGCCCTCTCTTACGATATCCAGCGCGCCGCCGTGGCGGGTCGCGATCACGGGGCAGTTTAGCGCGATCGCCTCAGCCATCGAGCGCCCGAAGCTCTCAGGCTTGCTTGAAGCGCTCACCGTGACCGACGAGAGCGAGTAAATCTCGGCCACCTTGCTCTGCGAGCCTGCAAAGATTACGCGCTCGCAGAGGCCAAGCCCCTCTACGAGCGATTTTAGCTCCGAAAAATACTCGTCGCGACCCGCTCCCACGCCGCCTACGATCAAAATTTTAAGATTTTGTTCGCTTGCCAAAGCCGCGGCGCGGATCAGGGTTTTGTAATCCTTAATCTGCGTGATGCGCCCAACGCCCGAGACGATGAAATCATCCTGCGCGAGGTGGAATTTTTCGCGAAATTCCGCGATAAAGCGCTCGTCTAAATTTTTGGGATTAAATTTTTCTAGATCGATGCCGCGCGGAATGATCGTGATCTTGGCTGCGTCTACGCCGTAGCTTCGCACTACGTGATCGCGCGCATAGCCGCTAGGACAGATGATTGCGTCCGCATTCGTCATGATTTTACTGTAGAAATTTACGGAATTTATCCCGTGCACGGTACTTACGATCTTTGCACGCGGGCGGGCAAATTTAACCAGCCATGCCGGCACGCGGGAGCGGACATGCACTATGTCTGGAGAAATTTCGTTTAAAATTTTACGCAGCTTTAAAACGCGCGCCGCAACGCTTAGGATATTTTTGGAGCAAACGTCGAGCTGTACGTGCACGCCGCCATCTTTTTCTATCTTTGGCGCCAATTTGCCGCCGTTACTGATAACGAAATTTTCTATGCCGCGCCGCGCAAACTCTCTATTTAGCTCGACTACGCCGCGCTCGACGCCGCCTTCGTTCAGCTCTGGCAGGATTTGCACGACCCTCATATTTTTATCTCCCTCACAAACGCCTTAAGATCGTACTTCTCGGTCTTTTTTAGCGCCTCATCGTAGCGCCTAGCATGTCCCGTAGAAATGAGAGCGCTTATGAAATCATCAAATTTATTATGAGCGTCTTTGCGTTTTAAGCTCAAAATGGCTACGTTCGCATGCCCGTTAGATACAGCCTCGCTTATCATCGAGACACTGTCCTCGCTGATAAAGACCCACTCGCACTGCGCCAAAAAATCGCCGATCGGATTTACGGGCTCGCGGCTATAAATCACGCTGTAATCCCAGCCAAGCTTTTCTAGCGCACTCTCGGTAGCCCGCGGCGTGCGCGGAGAGGTCGTTAGCGCAAACTCGCAGTCCGCAAACTGCGCCCTTACGCCCTCTATCTGATTTAAAATTTCATCCCCCATCTCAAAGCAGGAATTCGGCCCGCCGATGATAAATCCGATGGATTTACGCTGCGGCCGGTACAGCCCCTGCGAGCGCGAAAAGCTAAGCGAGACTGGCGAAATCTTAAGATTTGCGCGCGGCTTTGGGCAGTCATGTGCGCCTGCGATAATGACGCTAAAATCCTTGCGGTAGCCCTTCGGATACATTAGCGCTATACTCGGCTTTGCGTATCTGCGCGCGTAAAATTTCAGCGCGTAATAGATCGTAGAGCCCGCGCCTACGAACAGATCGAAATCTGCGAAATTTAAATTGCGATCCGATACGGCGTCTGAATTGGTGCCATTCGGCGCGGCATCTAAATTTGCGCTATCCGGCGAGGCAGGGCTATTTAAATTTGATCCATTTTTGAGGTCCGTCGCCGCGTCGCCCCCACCGAGGTCGCACTTAAAAATTTTAAAATAAAGCCCGAAAAAATCAAGCGCGTAGGAGCAAAGTTTAAGAAGCTTGTTTGAGTAAGCGATCTTGCAAATGCAAAACTCAAGCCCTCTTAGCTCGCAAAATGCGATACTTTGGTTCTCGTGCCCCTTGCGACCGTCGCTTAAGATGAGTGCTTTGCGATGCGGATTTTTAGCGGCGGACGGATTTAAGCAGGAACTTTCGCTATTAAAATTTAGCGGCCAACGACCTGCGCGCCACGCGCAATCTGAGGCGCCCGCCCTTAAATTTTTAGCTCTAAAATTTTCGCGGCGCAAAATGCAAGAGGGACAGCCGCAAACCGATATGAAGTTTTGGAAGTCCGAATTTTTACAATCTCGCGCGACGACAGCGATCGTCATAGAGCTTTCGCGATTTAAAATTTTACCTTCTCGCGCGGCACCGCCTAAATTTACGACGTTTTGCTCTTTTGCAAAAAAGCGCGAGCCCTGCAGTGCGGATAAATTCCTAACGACTCTGTGTTTGCTCTCGCCTCTTGAAATTTGCCGCGCCATCAGTCCATTTTCCATCGTTTATGTATCCAAAACCACTGCTGCGGCGCGGTTCGCACGACCTCTTCGAAAATGTCGTTGCACTTTTGCGTGATAAATAGCTCGGCTTCGTCCTTATTTAGCCCTTCAGGTAGCGGCGGGAAATCCTTAATCACGATCTCATAGCGATTATCCGCGCCGCGCCGCGCAAAGATCGGGATCAGCACGGGACGAAATTTCAAATAAAGCGACGCGATGGTCTTCGTGGTGTAGCATTGCCGTCCGAAAAATGTCGTAATCAGGCTGTTTTTAGGGCCTGGCTTTTGATCGGGCAGAATGCCTACGTTGCGTCCTTGTTTTAGTGCCTGTACGAGCCTGCGCATCGCATCGTCTTTATAAATGAGGTCGTTGCCGTAGCGCTCACGAAAGGGCGCCACGAGCCGCTCTTCGATCAGCTCGTTATCACTGCGACGCCCGACTACCGAGACGGGAAAGCCGTTGGCGCCAAAAAAATTAGCTAGAATTTCCCAATTTCCAAAATGTGCGGTAAAAAATAAAATCCCGTGCGGATTATCACCTTTTAGCTTTCGGACGCGCTCTAGCGCCTGCTCGCCGTTTGAAATCAGATCATCAAATTTTAGTCTGCCATTGTAAAATAAAAGCGTGTCGGTAAGCGTCCTAGCGATACTGCGAAAATTCTCGATCGCAAGAGCGTGAAGCTCACTTTCGCTTTTTTGCGGATAGGCGGCGCGAAGGTTGTCTTGTGCGACTTTAACGCGCCTACTAAGCTTCCACGATGCAAAAAGTGCGAGCTTATCGAAAAATGCGAATATGAAGCTTTTCGGCGCGAATTTTGCAAATTTTATCAGACACAGCGCCAAAAAATATTGGATTTTTTCCTTCATAAAGACCTCGTTTTAAATGCGAGATTATATTGAATTTTGGCTAATTAGTAGCTAAAACGCTATTTGCCGAGGCAAAAATTGCTAAACATTTCGTCTAAAATTTCATCTCGCTCAAATGGACGCGAAATACGTGCAATCGCCTCAATCGCGCGATTTATCTCAAATGCAAAAAGCTCAAGCTCGCCGCAAGCTAGGCGCTCGCTCGCATTTTTAAGAGCCGCAAGCGCGCTCTCGCAAGATAGAATTTGCCGCTCGTTGCTTAGCATAAGGCCATCGAAATTTTGAGAATTTAAGTAGCACTCAAGCGCGGTTAAAATTTTATCCACGCCCTCATTTGCAGAAATTTCAAGTGGCACAAAAATGGAATTTGCTTGGGTATTTTGCCCAGCGGAATTTATTGCAGAGCTACTAGGTGCGATGGAATTTGCAGAATTTTGTTTGGAATCATCCTGCGTGAAATTCTCCGCAGCACAGCTTGCAGTAACGCGCTCGGTATTTGGCGACACTAGTCCCGCTTTTGCGGCGGAATTCTGCTTCATCAGATTTATGGAATTCGCAAGAGCTATTTGGCTTGTAGGCGCGGAATTTGTGGAAGTAGAATTTTGCGCGCTTAAGTCACATTTTAAATTTTTAGCTTTTAAATTCTGCGCGCAAGAATTTAAAGAAGCGTCGCAGGTCCGACTTTGCTTTAAATTTTCGGCTGTGAAATTCTCTGGTATGGGATTTTCGGCTGCGAAATTTTTTTCAGAAAAAGCCTCTAAATCCTCGTCAAGATCCTCCGCGCTAGGATGAAATTTACGCGGCAAGTCGCATTTATTTAAAATGTAGATGATTTTTTTCTCTTTTTGTTCGCGCAGTATTTTTAGGATCTGCGCGTCCTCGGCGTCCCATTCGAGACTTGCATCAAACACTGCCAAAATCACGTCTGCCTCGCTTGCAGCGCGAAGCGAATATGAAATGCCGATACTTTCGAGCTTTGAGCTGCTGTGTCTGATACCTGCAGTATCGACTATACGGATTAGATGAGTGCCTATCTGCAGGCTTTCTTCGATGAGATCGCGCGTAGTGCCCGCTTCGTCGCTAACAATAGCGCGACTAAAGCTCAGCATAGAGTTTAAAATGCTTGATTTACCGACATTAGGTTTACCCACAATCGCTACTTTAAAGCCCTCGATTAGCCCTCTTCGGCTGCGGCTGATGCGAGTGATTTTTTCTAGCGAAGCGATATTCTGGCTAAGCATTTCTCGCGAGTTTTGCAGCACATCAGAAGGCAGATCATCCTCCGCGTAGTCGATGCAAACCTCGACAAAAGCTAGCGTCTTAACCAGAGCCGCGCGCAGATTTGCAACGAAGTCTGCCAGCTCGCCCCGCAGGTTTCTAGCTAAAATTTTAGCCGCACTTTGCGAGCGTGAATTTATAAGATCGCTTATGGCTTCGGCTTTGCTAAGATCCATCTTACCGTTTAAAAACGCTCGCTTGCTAAACTCGCCCGGATTTGCTATGCGCGCACCCATAGCCAGAACGGCATCTAACGCCAAGGATGAAGCCGTAAAGCCGCCATGGGTCTGCACTTCTACGACATCCTCGCCGGTAAAGCTATGCGGAGCTTTAAAATATATCAAAATCGCCTCGCCGAACGCTTCGCCGCTCGCGTCAAAAAGATTCACAAGCGTAGCATAGCGAGGTCGCAAAAAACTGCGATGTGAAAGGCCTAGAGCGATAGATAGCGCTTCCTCGCCTGAAATTCTAACTATGCAAATTCCGCCGATGCCGTGAGCCGTAGCGATAGCGGCGATAGTCTCGCTCACGATTAGCTTTTTTCGTCTACGATGACGATTTTGCCGCTACGCGTGGATTTGATGCCCACGAAACGATCCGGATATGCTTGTTTTAGCTTGTCGGCTACGATTTTGATAAATGCGCCATCAAAAGCCTTCGTGACGATACGCTCATTTCCAGAGCGCTCCACGAGCGCATTTACATAAGAATCGATAAATCGTTCTTGATTTTGTAAAAATTCCGCGATTTCAAAAACCACAGCAAGATCATATCTAATGCTGATCCAGTTATAAATCATATACGAAAGCGCCTTGTAGCGGTGTCCTTCTTTGCCTATCAAAAGCGCGCTATCCTCACCTTGCAGCTTGATATAGACGGTATTTTCGTCGATTTTGCTAACATCGCTAACTTCGATATTAAACTCGCTTGATCTAAAAAGTGCAGATAGCTTCTCTTTGATATCGGATAAAATTTCATCCGTCACAACGCCCTTTTGCTTTTCTTTGCGATGTTTAGAATGCGTGGTGCGAGGACTTTGAGACTCTGATTTGTCGCCCTGCTTTTTCTCTGCTTTGCCGGTTTTGTTTTGAGAGGCGCTAAATTCCGGATTTTCACTAAATTTTTCCCCTTCGAGAACCGCTTCTATAATGGCATTTTTCTTAAAAAGGCCCAAAAATCCGCCGCTGGGATGCTGCAGCACGCGCACGTTAAGCTGCGTTACTGAGCATCCCAGCTCAGCTGCTGCTTTATTATATGCGTCTTTTAAATTTTCTGCTTCAATTATCATGATTTTTTCTCCGCTATTTGAGCTTGTTTATGCCTAGCAAAGGCTTTATTAATGACGTATTGCTGGATAATGGAGCAGAAATTATTTACCGTCCAGTATAGCGTAAGACCAGCAGGAAACATTACAAAAAATACCGTAAAAATAAGCGGCAAGAATTTCATCATCTTCTCTTGCATTGGATCGGTAAACGTAGTCGGCGTAATCTTTTGCTGTAAAAACATCAAAATTCCCATCGTAATCGGCAGGATGTAATATGGATCTTTAAGCGACAGATCGTGGATCCACAGCGCCCACTCCGCGCCCTTTAGCTCGATCGCATTAAGTAGCACGCGGTAGATCGCGAAAAATACCGGGATCTGAAGTAGGATCGGTAAGCAACCGCCCATTGGATTGGCGCCGTTTTTCTTATACAGATCCATCATATGCATCTGCAGCTTCTGCTTATCGTCCTTATATTTCTCCTGAAGTTCCTTCATCTTAGGCGCCAGATCTTTTAGCTTATTCATAGATAGCATTCCCTTGTAACTTAGCGGGAATAAGATTAGGCGGATGATGAGCGTAAGCACTACGATCGACCAGCCCCAGTTACCGATATAGCCGTGCAACCAGTTTAGAAATTTAAACATCGGGCGGGCGATGAAGGTAAACCAGCCATATTCGATAATGTGCGTAAGAGCAGGATTTATCGAGCTTAGCGTCGCGTGATCTTTCGCGCCGATATAGCCTGTAAAACTAAGATCGCCGTCCGAGCTTATGAAAACCTGCGAAATTTTATCTGCGTCAGTCACGGTCACATTCAAGCTCTCTCCGTAAAATAGCGTCGTATAATAACGATCCGAGCTTGCAGCGATATTTGCGCCACTTATTCGCTCGTTTTTATCCACGTCGCCATCTTTAAAAATTTCTACGCTTTCATTTATAGCCTGCGAGCCCGTAAAAAATGAAGCGATTTTATCTGAAATTCCAGCGTCGCCCGGTTTTCCAACGATGACGCCGTGAACCGTATAGCTATCTACTTCTACGTTCGGACGCGAGCCAGGGCTGATGAAATAACGCGCATTGCCGCTTAACTTCAGATCCAATTTATAACTACCATTTGGATAAAAGGTAAGAATTTTATTTATGCTAACGGCGCCTAAACTTTGACTTAACGTAACGCTAGCCTCTCCGTTTCGTACGTCCAGCTCGCTAGATGAAGCGCCGTAAGGATTATCGAAAGCCATCGCATTCAACGCCGCGTCCTCGAAGCGCACCTCAAGCGGCTTGGAGTGCGATTTGGCATCGATTAAATTTAGAGCCTCGCCGTTTCCGTCACGAAATTTTGCATCGTTTAACACATACGAGCTTATGCGACCGAGCCCGTCGATTGTAAAATTTGCCTCTTTGCCAACCACGCGCACTAACGGTGCAGAGATGGAATTTGAGGTATTTGAATTTGCTCCCTGCGCGCTCACGCCAGCGGCAGTAGTTTGCGGAGCGGACTTGGCGGCATTTTTTTGAGCGATTTGCGCCGCGGTTGCGTTTGCCTCCATAGCGGCGCGAATTTTTGATAAATAAAAATGATCGTAAGCTACGAAAAATATGAGCGCAGTTGCTATTGCAATAGCAAGGCGCTTTGATTGAGGAAGTTTATCTAGCACTATTTTCTCCTAGTCGTATGACGTAATATCTATTTTTTTTATATGGTATAAACCAAAGCTTAAATTTATCTACAGAGACATTGCTGCTGCAGATTTTAGAAAATACGCAAAATTTGAAATTTCGCGCGATTATCGGATAATCTATGCCACCGCTAAAGAGCGGATTGCATCTTAAAATTCTAGCCGTTACAGCGCAGAGTGCGCCAAAGACGCCGTTAAACTTAAACTCATAAAGCGCGTATTCCGAACAGCTCGGATAGTAGCGGCAACAGCGCGGTAGCAAAGGCGAAATAAATTTTCGATAAAACCCGATTGCGGCTATAAAAAATCTCTTCATTTTACTGCGCCGATCTTTTTAAACGCCCATTTTAAATTTCGCTCGATGTCTTCAAAGCTCATATCTATGATCTGCTTTTTTGCGATTAATATAAAAATTCCGCTAACAATGGCGTCTTTTTGATTATAAAACGCGGCGCGCAAACGCCTTTTAGCGTAATTTCGCGTAACTGAATTGCCTATTTTTTTACTGGCGACTGCGCTAAATTTACGCTGCTCGCTAGCCAAAAAATACACAACAGCGCATTCGCAATGCCACTTTGCCGCACTTTTATAAACCTCCGAAAAAACCCTGCTATCGCTTATCGCAGCAAATTCGCCTACGCAGCCAATCTTCTTCTGCCTTTAGCGCGTCTTGCGCTTAAAACTCTGCGGCCGTTTTTTGTTTTCATACGGACGCGAAAGCCGTGAGTACGCTTTTTAGGGGTATTGTGGGGTTGGTACGTTCTTTTCATAACTGTTCCTTTAAGAAAATGTAAAGCGGAGATTTTATAGAAACTTTACTTAAAAACCGATAAACAAAAGCAGCCCTAGCGCCGATAAGCGTCGCCTTACAGCTTTTTACGACGCAGTTTTAAGTCCTTCTCATTTTTATTGTTTCGCTCCTTGATATCTTGCATCGGCTGTTTTTTAATCGAAAAATCATCGTGATCGCCTACGCCTTTTGATTCACGCTGCAAATTATTTTGCAGGCTCTGCCGATCTAATTCATTTCTTTGACGATTTAGCAGAATTTCACTATGGTTTTTCTCAAATTCTGATTGTTTATCGTTCGCAACGTAAGCGCTGGCGCTAAGGCTTACTGCACCATCTTGCGCACTTAGTACCATAGAATCAGCAAATATCGCGCCACAAAGCAGCCAAAATATCAAAGCCTTTTTCATTTGCGTTTAAATTTACCTGCCATCGCGCGATAGATCGCCGCCTCGTTTTGAAGCGTCAAATATCTTTGATTTAGCTCGTTTATCTTGGCATTTACGGCGTCGGTGCGGGCTTCTAGCATATCCTTCAGCTCGCTTGAGCCCGCTTCGTATTTCGCAGCGTAAAGATCGGCAATACGCGCCTTTTCATCGTAAGCGGCACTTAAATTTTTAAGGCTAGCCAGATTGATCTGGTAAATTCTATATAAATTTAGCACCTCATTAGTAGCGTTAGAGAGCGTCTGTTCGTAATTTACGACGTTTTTGCGAAAAGCGATCTCTGAAATTTTAAGGCGGTTTTCAACCCTCGCATAATCCAAAAACGGCAGACTTATGCTTACGTTGCCGCTTAAAAAATTTAGCTTGAAACTATCGTTAGCACTCACGCCTTGCCCATTAGTAAGCCCTGCGCCTAAATTTACGCTAGGAAAGAAATTTAACTTAGCGGTCTGTTCGTCGTAAAAGCTGGAATTTAGCCTAGCGATCGCAGCTCTAATGTCGGGGCGGTTAGCAAGCGCTGTGTAAGGTACATTTAGATCAACGCCTTGGAATTCTATGGAATTTATCGAATCTGTGTTATCATCAAATTGCAAGCTGGAGGAGATGAGATTTCTCATATATTTATGATTATCCTCGATATTTTTTTGAATGCTTAAGACCTTGTTTTCAAGCCCTAGGATAGAATTTTGAATCTGCCTGTAATCAAGCTGTTCGGACTTGCCGTAATCATATTTTGCCTTGATTATTTTTTCGATCTCTCGGTAATCGCTTAAATTCTGTTTTGTCCATTTTAGCGAATCGTTTAGATAAAGCATCTCGAAGTAGCCGCTTACGACGGAATTTATAAGAGTCAGGCGAGTATTTTCAAGGTCAAACTCGCTGGCTTTAGCGTTCCAGCCCTCGGCATTTACCGCCGAGCGGATCTTGCCGAAAAGATCAAGCTCATAGCTTACATTAAAACCCGAACTATAGGTTTTGTTCCAATTCGAGCCGGTGCTTATGTCGCGATTAGCGCCCGCACTCCACGAGCTGCTTAGCGTAGGAAAAAGATCAGCCCTGCTTAGCCCTAAATTTGCATAAGCACTCTCAACATTTAAAGCCGCTGTTTTTAGATCGTAGTTATTCGCAAGGGCTTGATCTACAAGCTTATTTAAGTATGATTCGCCATATTTTTTATACCACAGCGTATCTATTTCATAGCTTGCATTTTCGTCCTTGAAATGCTCTACAGGCTTAAATTCGACCTCACTTTGATTTGAGGCACAACCGCCGATAAAAACAGCTAAAACGCCGCTTAAAATTACTTTGGAATTTATCATTTTCTCTCCTTGGTTATTCTTGTGCTAAAGCATCTATCGGATTTAGTCTGCTGGCGTTTCTTGCCGGCAGGTAGCCGAAAACTATGCCGATCGCGGACGACGCCGCAAAGGCGATCACGAAAGGCGCGGTAGTAAATTTCATCGCAAAATCGGGGCTTATGGTATTAAACGCAAATCCAAGCGCCAAAGCGATTAAAATTCCTAAAGCTCCGCCGAGCGAGCAAAGCAAGATCGCCTCTATCAAAAACTGCTGCAAGATATTGGATTGCTTCGCGCCGATCGCCATTCTGATGCCGATTTCGCGCGTGCGCTCGGTAACGCTTACGAGCATTATATTCATAACGCCGATGCCGCCGACGACGAGTGAGATCACCGCAATCGATGAGATCAGAATCGTCATCGTGCCGGTAGTGCTTTGTATTGTTTGTTTGATAGTATCTGCGTTCATCGTATGAAAATCCCGCGAGCCGTGTCTTTGGATAAGTAGCTGAGTTAGGCTCTCTTCGGCCACTTGAGTATTGACATCGTCTTTTATTTTGATGGTGATAGAGCTGATTTTTCGATTGCCCGTGATTTTATTCATCACGGTTGAGTACGGCGCGTAAATTCTTAAATTTTCGTTGCTTCCGAAGGCGTTTTTATCCTTGCCCGAAACTCCTATGATCTTAAGTGGCTTACCCGAAAATAAAATCGTCTTGCCGATAGGATCGGAATTTTTAAAAAACGTTTTTTTAGTGTTTGGATCGATAATCGCGACAGAGGCAGAATTTTTAATATCATCGTCGCTAAAATTTCTACCATCTTCTATATCTATGCCATTAACCGCCAAAGAATTCACGCCGCCGCCGCGCAGTTGAGCCTTGGAGCTTAAATTAGCATATGTTGCCGTACCGCTTGCAGAAGCATTTGGTGTGGCATAATCAACGTAGGGCTGGCGCGCCAAAACTTTAGAATCGCTTATCGTAAGGGTGCTCACGAAGCCCGCACGCACATCGCCGAAATTTTTACCGGGAAAGATATCGATCGTATTGGTGCCAATTTTACGGATCTCGGATAAAATTTTCTCCTCCGAACCCTTACCGAGAGCTACTACGCAGATAACCGACGCAATACCGATGATGATGCCTAGCATCGTCAAAATTGATCTTAATTTATGCGAAAATATCGCGCTAATCGACATTTTAAAGCTTTCGATGAGCTGATCTTTGCAAAATATAAAGGAATTTTTCGTTTTAATCTCCTCTTTTTTGCGCTCAAAAACCCGTTCCGCCTTTCTTTTATCGCTTAAAATTCTACCGTCTTTTATCTCGATGATACGATCCGCAAATTCCGCAATATGCGCATCGTGCGTAACTATGATGATGGTGTGCCCCTCTTTGTGCAGCGCCGTTAAAATTTGCATCACCGTCTCGCCGCTTTTGCTATCAAGCGCGCCGGTGGGCTCGTCGGCCAAAATCACTTCGCCGCCGTTTATCAGAGCACGGGCGATACTTACGCGCTGCTGCTGTCCGCCGCTAAGCTTGCTCGGTAAATTTTTAATGCGATCGCCAAGCTCCAGCTTATCCAAAAGCTCTACTGCTCGTTTCGTCCGTTCGCTCGCCCCTACGCCTGCATACACTGCAGGCAGCGAGACATTTGCGGTCGCGTCCATCGTAGCGATGAGATTGTATTTTTGAAAGACGAAGCCGAATTTTTTACTTCTAAGTGCCGCGAGCTCGTCGCCGCTTAAATTCGCAGTCTCGCGACTTTCGATCTTGTAGCTTCCGCTGCTTGGCGTATCGATGCAGCCGATTATATTCATCAGCGTCGATTTTCCACTTCCGGATTGCCCGATTATCGATATAAACTCGCCCGCTTCGATATTTAAGTTTACGTCCTTTAGGACATGGATTTCGTTATCGCCGAGAATGAATTTTTTGTTTATATCTTTAAGCTCTAGCATCTTTACACCATAAAATTTTAACTAAAACACCATCGGAGGCCCGTCCATATTTAACGGCGCGGCTTTTCCGTCAGCGATAAGCACCTCATCTTTTTCATCCAAACCGCTTAAAATTTCAGTATTCAAATCGTCGCTGACGCCCGTTTTTACGTATCGCTGCTCGGGCTGAGCGCCGCTAAGCACCGTGACGTAATCGCCTCCCCCGTCGCGCTTAATGACGGAGGTAGGTAGGTAGCTCGTATTGTTCGCTTCGCTTACGATTATGTTGTTTTCGGTCGTCATTCCAATCTTTAAAAAATCGTTTTCGTTATCCACGAGCATCTTTGCATAAAAATAGATCGCGCTGTCGCTGCTACTCGAAGAATAGGACGAACCGCTAGAGGTTTTATCGTATGTCCCGTCGCTAAGCGTGGTAAGACCAGGGTCGATCTTGTAAATTTTAGCCTTTTTGATATTATCCAGATCCGATAATATGGAGTATTCTACGTCCATTCCGACCTTTACTTTGGATATATCGCCCTCTGCGATTTGCATCTTGATCTCCATCTTGCTTAGATCGGCGATCTTTACGATCGTAGGCGTAGTTTGATTGGAATTTACCGTTTTGCCCTCCTCTACCGGCATGGAAACGATCGTACCGCTTATCGGAGCCGTGATCTTGGTGTAGCCGAAATTTGTCTCTGCGGTGCTTAGCTGAAGTTTGGTCTGCTCGATCTGCGCCTCGATCTGCTTCTGCTCGGCCTCTTTTAAAGCGGCGCTATTTTTGGCGTTTTCCACAGCCTCTTTGGAAGCGGCGTTTCTTTTATACAGCTGCAGCTCGCGGTTATACTGCGTTTTAGCGTTTGCCGCGGCGATCTTTGCCGAAGCCAAATTTGCCTCGTGGATCAGAAGCTGCGCCTTTTGCTGCGCGATCTCGTTTTCTTGTGTGACTGAATCAATCTGTGCGATCATATCGCCCTTTTGAACCTCATCGCCTACTTTGACGTAGAGCTTTTTGATCTGACCGCTTACCTGCGCGCCTACGTCGACCAAATCCCTGGCATAAACCTCTCCCGCAGCCGTCACCGTACCTCTGATACTGCCCTTCTCAAGCCTTGTGGTAAGGGCCTTCGGCGCCTCTTCTTGCTTAAAAAATTTGCCGTATAAAAAATATATCGCAATGACGATGAGCAGGGTAAAGGCGATAAATTTCAAGGTTTTTTTCATTTTGCCAACTTCAAATAAAATAGGGGCTAATTCTAATGTAAAAATATAAAATTTTAGTTAAATACTAAATTCTTTGCTCGCGTAGGGCGTAAAATTTCATAATCTTTTTATGCAAAATTAGCGAAACATAAATCAGCGCCGAGCCCGCAAGCAGGCGCGCTAGATCGGCGTCCTTTTGCCAAAACACTAAATTTACGACGATCGCTGCGGGGATGAGCGCGTTATTCATAATCGCAAGCACGCCGCTATCGACTTCGCACGCGCCTTTGTTCCACAAAAAATACCCTAAAGCGCTAGCTACCGTGCCCAGATACACAATTACTGCGCCCTGTGAGAAACTAGGATTAAATTTAGAAAAATCCCCGAGCACGATCGCGGCAATCGCCGTAACCGCGGTAGCCCCCACGAAAAAGTAGCCGAAAAGCTCCTTCTGCTCGCTAAAGCCGTGGCGCTCCAGCATAAATTTATACGCGCTCTGTCCGAGTCCGAAGCATAGATTTGCGCCTTGGACTAGCAAAAAGCCCGTCAAAAACTCGGAATTTATCGCGCCGAATTTGATCACCAGGGCACCTAGCACCGCGACTGCGACACTAAAAAGATATAGCGCGCGAAATCTAAGTTTAAGCGCGTCGTAAAGCAGCGTCACGTAAAACGGAGTAAATATCGTAAAAAGCGCCACTTCATAGACCTTCAAATACGCAAAGCTGCGGTAGTAAAAAATATACATCACGCCGATCTGCACGGCGCCCACGGCGCAAATTTTAAGCGCCAAAGCGGGATTTACGCCGCGAAATTTCATAAACGGCAGGAAGCAAATTAGCGCCAATGATACGCGCGAAAACGCCAAATACGCGCTGTCTATGCCGCGCAAAAACTCGCCTATCAGCGAGAAGCTAAACGCCCAAATACAAGTAACCAAAATCAGTTTTTTCAAAACGTCCGCCTAAGCTTTAAAATTTAGGCGGACATTTTATAAAATTTTAGTTAAATTTGGGATTTAAATTTCGTCCGCGCGGCATAAATTTAGGTTTTTATTTATTTTAAATGTGTTAAAATTATCCGATTTTTGAAATTTAAGGGTAAAAATGAACGACGTTTCGGTTATAGTTCTTGCCGCAGGGCTGGGCACTCGGATGAAGTCGCAAAAAGCTAAAGTTCTTTTCGAGCTTTGCGGCGAGCCGATGATAATCCACATCCTAAAGAAAGCTTACGAAATTTCAAACGACGTGAGCGTGATTTTACACTACCAATTCGACGAGGTCAAAAGCGCAGTTCTAGCGCACTTTCCAAACGCTAAAATTTACAAACAAGACCACGAACGCTTCCCGGGCACTGCGGGCGGGCTAAAAGAGGTCGAAATCAGCGGAGCCAAAACGCTCATAATCTGCGGCGATATGCCTTTGGTAAAAAGCGCCGAGCTTCGCAAACTCTGCGAGGGGGACGCGGAAGTAAATTTAAGCGTTTTTAGCGCGCGCGATCCTTTCGGATACGGCCGCGTAATCACCCGCGGCGGCGAAATTTTAAAGATCGTCGAGCAAAAGGACGCAAGCGAGGAAGAAAAGGCGGTAAAAGACGCAAACGCTGGCTGCTACTGCTTCAAAAGCGAGGCATTGAAACAAATTCTGCCGCAGATCAAACCCGATAACGCGCAAAAAGAGTACTACCTTACAGACGCGATCAAAATCGCCAAAGACATGGGCTTAAAATGCGCCGCCGTGTGGGTGGATGAGCAAAGCTTCATGGGCATAAACGATAAGTTCGCCCTCAGCGTCGCCGAAAATTTAATGCAAAACGAGATCAAAGAAAATTTGATGAAGCAAGGCGTTTTGATGCGCCTACCGCAAAGTATCTACATCGACAGCAGAGCGAAATTTATCGGCGAGTGCGAGCTGCAAGAAAACGTAAGCATCATAGGTCCTTGCGTGATCGAAAGCTCGCTCATCAAAAGCGGCTGCGTCATCGAAGATAGCATCGTAAAAAACTCCGACATCGGTCCGATGGCGCATCTGCGCCCAAAATGCGAAGTTACCGGCACTCATATCGGAAATTTCGTCGAGCTTAAAAACGCGAAAGTAAACAAGATCAAGGCGGGTCATTTAAGCTATCTTGGAGATTGCGAGATCGATGAGGGCAGCAATATCGGCTGCGGCACGATTACGTGCAACTACGACGGCAAGAAAAAATACAAAACGATAATCGGCAAAAACGTCTTTATTGGTTCGGACACGCAGCTAGTAGCGCCCGTGCGGATAGCCGACGACGTCATAATCGCCGCGGGCACGACGGTTACGAGCGACGTTCCGAGCGGCGCGCTGGCGATCAGCCGAAGCAAACAAATCAACAAAGATGGGTTTTTCCATAAATTTTTTAGGAGCGAAGATGAGTAAGAAAAAGGTTTTACTGGCGGTTTGCGGGAGTATCAGTTTTTACAAAGCGTTTGAAATTTTATCCGCTCTGAAAAAGTCGAATTTCGACGTCTATGTCGCGCTTAGCGACGGCGTGCAGGAGTTCGTCAGCTACAAGGCATTCGAGGCGCTGTGCGATCACCCCGTGCTTTGCAAAGCCAACGAAAACTGGCAGGCGGGCATCAACCATATCGCTTATTCCAAGGTGGATTTAGTTTTGATCGCGCCTGCGACGGCAAATACGATAAACAAGCTCGCTTGGGGCGTCTGCGATAATGTATTTTTAGAGGTGCTAAACGCGGCTTTTGCCCACGCCAAGGTGATTATCGCGCCAGCCGCGAACCCGGCGCTACTTGAAAACAACATCACAAAAAACTGCATCGATATGCTAAAAGCGAGCGTCAATGCGTATTTTGTGGATCCGATAGAAAAAACCCTAGCTTGCGGCGATACCGGTAAGGGCGGGCTAGCGAGCACCGAGGCGATCATGCAGACGCTAAAGCGCGCGCTTTATAACGATAAATTTTGGGAGGATAAAACCGTCATCATCACCGGAGGCGCGACGATCGAAAAGATCGATAGCGTGCGCGGCATTACGAATTTCTCCAGCGGCAAAACCTCCAAAGCGATTGCCGACGCGCTGTTTTACCTAGGCGCAGACGTGACGCTGATCTCTAGCAACGAATATGAAAATTTACCGTACAAGCTCGTTAAATTTGAAAGCACTATCGGGCTAAAATCGGCGCTTGACAGCACAAAATTCCCCGACGGCGCATATTTGATAATGGCGGCCGCGGTAAGCGACTACTCGCCGAAGGTGCGCTACAAAGATAAGGTGAAAAAAGCGGAGATCGGCGAAATTTGGAATTTACGCCTGGGCGAAAACGAGGATATCTTAAGCTCCGTGCGCGGAAATATCAAAAAAGTGGGCTTTAAACTCGAAACCGACCGCGAAAACGCCGTCGGCGAGGCCAAACGCATGCTTAACGAAAAGCATCTCGACGCCGTCTGCCTAAACGTGCTGGACGACATCATTAAGCTCGGCGGCGACGTCCTTAAGGTCACTTTCATCACGAAAAACGATCAGGTCGTAATCGACACCGCGCCGAAGGACGAAGTCGCCCTAAAAATCGCAGCTGAGCTGAAAAAAATCTGATCCGTGAATAGCCTAAATCATCTAGCCCTCGTGATGGACGGCAACGGGCGCTGGGCGAAAAAGCGCGGTCTGCTGCGCACCGGCGGGCACGAAGCGGGCGCGGAGGTCGTGGAGCAGATCTGCGAGTTTTGCATCGACGAAGGCATCACAAACCTCACGCTCTACGCCTTTAGCACCGAAAATTGGAAGCGCCCGAAAAGCGAAGTGGAATTTTTGATGAAGTTGCTTCAAAAATTCCTAATTTCGCGCCGCGAAAAATTTATCCAAAATGGGATAAAATTCTATCCGATCGGTGACATATCGGCTTTTGAGGGCGATCTGCGAAGCGAGATAGAATATCTTTCAAATTTAACGCAAAACGGGCGAGCGCTAAATTTTAACCTAGCGATCAACTACGGCTCGCGAGACGAGATTGTGCGAGCGTGCGAGAGGCTGCTTGCAAGCGGCGAGCGACTAAGCGAAGCGGGCATCGGCGCGCATATGGATACCGCGCACAGCGGCGACGTGGATCTGCTGGTGCGCACGGGCGGCGAGCAGCGGCTGTCGAATTTCTTGCTCTGGCAGGCAAGCTACGCCGAGCTTGCGTTTACGCCGACGCTATGGCCGGATTTCACGCGCGAGGAGCTTGCGCGCATAGTGGACGATTTCCGCCGCAAACAGCGCCGCTTCGGCGGTCTTTGAGCTGCGGCGCAGTCGCTCTAACGGCCGCCTTAAATTTTAAAATTTTAATTTGTAGAACCGCCTGCGACGCGATAAATTTTAAAATTTAATCCGCAGCGCTCGCGACACCCTGAAATTTTAAAATTTCAGGATTTTAATTTACGGCATCGTAAAATTTAAAATTTTAATATGTAGGCGCGCGGCGCTATAGAAATTTTAAATTTCGCCCTTTTAAATTTAAAGCTCTAGCGCGAGCCGTGTTACGAGGCGCAGTAAATTTAATGCGGCAGAATTTTAAAATCACACCGCCCGTTCACGCTAAAACCGACAAGGAGGGCTATGAGCTACTACATACAATGTGGTTGCGGCAAAAAGCTTACCAAAAAGCCGATGAAAACTCTAAGATGCCCAAGATGCGGCAGCATGTATAAAAAACAAAAGAAATTTATACTGGCGATCTACATTTGCCTGCTCCTGTTTTTCGTGCTAGCATTTGCTTTCATCCCCGATAAAATGGGGATTTTGGCATCCGCAGGCAGCGGGATAGGCGCATATATCATGTTTTTGTGGATCGTAGATACTTTGAACTTCGATCTTTTGGACGCCGTGATACTGGTGGCGGGATTTTTGATTTTCGGCGGATTATATGAGGCATGGGGCGAACCGCTAATCGCCGGGCTCATAGCCATTTTATTTTGCGTAGGTACGGCGGCGATTTTCGTAAAATTTTTCCCTTATAAGAGGCAAAAAATCAATGAAAACTAAGAAATTTCTCGCTACCATAAAGCGTTTGATTAAATTTTAAAAAGTTAAAGCTCCAAAGGAAAAAGATGGATTTAAATATCGTTTACGGCGTGATTTTTGCGGTATTCGGCACCTGCGTAGGCTCGTTTTGCAACGTCCTGATCTACCGCTTGCCGCGCGGACAGAGCATAAATTTCCCCGCTTCGCACTGCCCCAAATGTTCTCACGCTTTAAAATTTTACCACAACATTCCGCTGCTTTCGTGGCTCTTTTTGGGCGGCAAATGCGCCTTTTGTAAAACCAAAATTTCGATCCGCTACCCGATCGTCGAGCTTTTAGGCGGCGCGCTTGCGCTTGCGGCGTATTTCGGTGAGCCCGATCTTGCAAAAGCCGCAGTGCTTGGGCTTTGTTTTATCTTGCTTATGGCGCTTTCGGCGATCGATTTTGAGTATAAAGCCGTACCAGAGAGCCTTCTTTACGTAGTTACGGCGCTTTCGCTTGCTTATACGCTGATGTATGATTTTGATCTTAGCGGCGTGGGTGCGGCGGCGGGATACGCGGCGATATTTTTCGTGCTGCGCCTCATCGTCACCTTCGTGCTAAAGCGCGAAGCGATGGGCAGCGCGGATATTTTTATCGCGGGCGTTATGGGGGCGATTTTGGGCTGGAAGCTGGGCGGCATCTCGATCTACATCGGCGCGATTTTGACGCTGCCTGCGTATCTCATCGCGCACAAAAAGGGCTACGAGCTGCCGTTCGTGCCGTTTTTATCGATGGGGCTGCTTCTTACCTTTATATTCAAAGATCAAATTTTAAGGCTCTTGGACGTCATTTATGGATAGGGTGCAGCGCTATTTATTTAGCAATTTCGTCGGCTCCTTCGCGTCGCTTTTTAGCACGCTTTTTATCATAATGTCGATCGTATTTTTCCTTCAGATCGCGCGCATTACGTCGTTTATCGAGATAAATTTTTCAGAGCTAGTCAAGCTCTATCTTTTCATGCTACCGCGCATACTCATATTTACGGTGCCAATCGCGTTTTTCGTAGCGCTTAGCATCTCGCTTTTTAGGCTCTCTAAAGAGAACGAAACCATCGTCATATTTACGATCGGCTACGCCACGCGCAAGATCGCGCTATTTTTTGGCATAAGCGCCGCGCTGTGCTCCTTGGCGCTGCTTTTCGTATCGCTTTTTATGATGCCGATAGCCGAAAATTTAAAGGACAATTTCATCGATTACAAAAAAATTAGCGCGACGCTAAATATCAAATCCAACGAATTCGGGCAGAAATTCTCCGACTGGCTCGTTTTTATCGATTCGCAGGAAAACAACGGCACAAGCACGCTGTATAAGGATCTGGTGCTGTATAATCCAGGTGGCTCGCAGGATCACGAGCGGATGATCGTAGCGCGCAGTGGCGAGTTTAAAAACGAAAACGCGAGCTTTTCGGCGATGCTGCACGACGGCAAAATTTACACGATGGGCGGCGATCAGTGGCACGTAAGCGAGTTTGAAAGCCTAACTCTGCGCACGCAAAGCGACCGTAATATCCGCGGCGGAGGCGGCGTGATCGGATACTGGAGCGAGATGGGCGGCAGCGAAAAGCGCAGGAAGGAATTTAGCATCTACACCCTCGTCTCGCTCTTTCCGCTAGCGAGCTTTCTGTTTGCGCTAAGCCTCGGCATCGTGACCTATCGCTACGAAAAGGGCTTTGTTTACGCGGGAATCTTCGGCGTGCTTTTTAGCTACTTCGCGATGATCATGCTGCTCTCTAAATACCCAAGCATCGCGCTTCCAGTGACATTCGGCGTTACGCTTATCGGCTCGCTGCTTTACTACAGGATCAAAATTGCCCCGAGATACTAAAAAAAACTCCGAGCTTTACGGCGGCGAAATTTTGAACAAAAGCTCGTCCGATCGAAATTTAGCGGATAAAATTTCGGCGGGCGAGCCTAGCGCGTCTAAAATTTTGCGTAGCGTAAATTTAAAACGCAAAACGCAAAACGGCGAGCAAGCTTTGATCCTAAACGATAAAATTTTAAATTTTAAAAATTCCGCTCTTGCAAGTACGGCAAGCGATACAGCTGCCTATACTGCGCCCGATTGCGGTTTAAAGCAAGAAAGTGTCAGGCGGAATTTGGACGCCGTTTCCGCTAAAAAGACTACGCGCGCGGCAAATTTAAATTCCGCCCGCAAAAATTCCGCCGATACCGCCGCTTCCGATATTTGCGCGACAAGCGCAGAGGAAATTTACACGACCGTGCGCGTAGACGCCCGTACCGCAAACTCTCGCAAAGCAAATGCCGCCCGCATAGCAGATGCCCCCGCAAACACCCTTGCAAGCGCGTCCGAACTCAAAAATATTATTGAAAGCGCGCCTGCAAGCGACTTCGCAGCGAGCGAGCTTGCGCACATCGGCAAAATAAGCACCCTGCCAAATACTCCCGCAGATGCGTGTACCTTTGCAGCGAGCGCAAACTCCGAGCGCGTAAAGCTCAAGCTCGTCTATTCCTATGACGGCTCGAAATTTAGCGGCTCGCAGTCTCAGCCTCACGGGCGCGGCGTCGAGGACGTGCTGCGCGCGGCTTTAGGGCGAGTAGGGATCTTTGCGCCACTCATCAGCAGCTCGCGCACCGATAAAGGAGTGCATGCGCTGCGCCAGGTAAGCTGCGTAGAATGCGCCGTGCACTGGGAGCTGCCGCGCCTAAAAGAACTCATAAACCGCCACTGCGCGCCCTATATTTTTGTACGTCACATCAACCCGGTGCCGCGCGATTTTCATCCGCGTTACGATGCCGTGGCACGCTGCTATCGCTACGTTTTAAACCACGGACGTCCCAGCCCCTTTCTTAGCGATTTTTGCGTGTTTTATCCGCGCGTAGATCTTGCCGCGCTCAATGCTGCGCTTGCAAATTTTATCGGCGAGCACGATTTTAGCGAGTTTATGAAAAGCGGCAGCGATATAAAAAGTCCCGTACGCGAGCTCTACGTCGCGCGTGCCTACTCTTTTAGAAATTTGACCTTGATAAATTTTAAAGCCAACGGATTTTTGCGAGCGCAGGTGCGGCTGATGGTCGCAAACGCCCTAAAATCCGTGCAGAGCGGGCACAAGATTAGCTTCTCGCGAGCGCTTAGCAGAATCCCCTTCCCGCCGAACGGGCTGTATCTTAGCAGCGTGAGTTATTAAGGCTTTAAATTTATAGCGTTAAATTTTATCCACGGGCGTTTGGATTTCAAGCTTAGAATTTTATCGCGGTAAAATTCCGCATATCAGAGCAGATCGCCGAGCTACTCTCATATTAGATCACCTGTGCCGCGATGTGTAAAATCGTAAATTTGCGCGAAATTCGATCTGTTTTTATTAGAATTTTATAGAAATTTAGCAATACTTTCAAACTTTTAACTCAAAAAGGAGCAAAGATGAAAAAATTTTCTGTTGCTTTGGCCGGTTTGGCCTTACTAGCTAGCGTTTCGGGCGCTAAGGAGTTCATCAATATCGGCACCGGCGGTATGACCGGCACCTATTATCCGGTAGGCGGCGCAATTTGCCGCTTGGTAAATATGGATAAAAATATGAAATGCTCCGTGCAATCGACGGGCGGCTCGACATATAACGTCAATAACGTGCTTAAAAAAGAGCTAAATTTCGGCTTCGTTCAAAGCGATGTCGTCTATGATAAATACAACGGCACGGGCAAATTCCAAGGTGCGGCGGATAAAAATTTACGCTCCGTAATCTCGATCTATCCGGAGCTTTTGGCTTTCGTCGTCTCTAAAGAGAGCGGCATCAAAGCCTACGGCGACGCTGCGGGCAAAAAGATCAATATCGGAAACCCCGGCAGCGGCAACGAGCTAACCAGCACTATAGTTTTTGAAAACTACGACTTCGATCTTAAAAAGCTCGCCCAGCACGGCGTCTTAACGGCGCAAGAATGCCCTATGGCGCTAAAAGATAAGAAGATCGACGGATACTTCTACGTCGTAGGACATCCGACCGCAAATATCACCGATGCGGCGACTTCGCTTCCTATCGACTTAGTCGGCATCGACGATGAGCACATCAAAAAAATTCTCGAAAAATATCCATATTTTGCCAAAGGCGTGATCCCTGCTAAAATGTATGACGGCGTAGATCACGACACGCAGACTATCGGCGTAAAGGCCGTACTCGTAACCGACGCTAGCCAAAGCGACGAGGCGGTTAGGGCGGTAGTTAAAGCGATACTTGATAATTTCGACGAGTATAAAAAGCTACACCCTGCGTTAAATTTGGTAAGCAAAGAATCTCTTTTAGAGGGGCTTAGCGCGCCGCTTCATCCTGCAGCAGAGGCGGTGTATAAAGAAGCCGGGCTGCTGAAATAGGCTAGTTGATGGAGAAATCTACACAAAACGACGAGCAGGTTTTAGAGGTAAAAAGTAGAGAATTTACCTCTAAAAAGCTCTTCTGGCTCGTGACGCTGGTCTGCTTCGCGTGGTCGGTCTTTCAGCTTTACATCGCGTATTTTACGCTAAATACGAATATCGCGCGCTCAATCCACTTGGCGTTCGCGATTTTTATAATTTTTTCGCTTTTTCCATTTCGCCCGCGCTCTAAGGCGCATTTTTATATCCCGTTTTACGATTATATTTTATTAATCGTCGGAGTCGCCGCGATCTTGTATCCTGCGATAGAATTTAACGGGCTAGCGCAGCGCCCGGGAAATTATTTAACCAGAGATATCGTAGCAGCCTTTATAGGTATTTTTATCCTTTTTGAGGCGGGTCGTCGTATGATGGGGCCCGCGCTTGGCATTATCGCTTTTACCTTTCTTCTGTATTGTTACTTCGGCCCCTATATGCCAGATATCATCGCGCACCGCGGCGCAAGCTTTGAACTACTTGCAGGGCACATGTTTTTAACGACGGAGGGCGTATTCGGCGTGCCGGTAGGGGTCAGCACCAGCTTCATCTATCTGTTTGTGCTATTCGGCGCGCTTTTGGAGCGAGCCGGAGCGGGGCAGTATTTTATAAACGTAGCGTTTGCGATTTTGGGTCGCTTCCGCGGAGGGCCTGCTAAGGCTAGCGTAATCGCCAGCGGACTAACCGGCATGGTAAGCGGCAGCTCGACCGCAAATGTCGTGACAGTGGGCACCTTTACGATCCCTCTAATGAAAAAAGCAGGACTTACCGCCACTAAAGCGGGCGCTATCGAGGTCGCCGCAGGTGTAAATGGGCAGCTTATGCCGCCTATCATGGGCGCTGCGGCGTTTATCATCGCGGAATTTTTAGGCATGAGTTACACCAACGTAATGATCGCGGCGGTGATCCCCGCTTTCGTCTGCTACGCGGGGTTATTTTTCATCGTGCATCTGGAAAGCTGCAAGTTGGGGCTTCACGGCAGCCGCGATTACGCCAAGGTTTCAAAGCTAAAAATTATATTTAGCGGCATTCATTACATAATACCGATTTTGGTGCTTCTTTTTACTCTATTGATTCTGAAAGAAAGCGCGATCTCTGCGGCGTTTAACTCGATCTGCGTGCTATTTTTAATAATGATCGTACAAGAGCCCGCTAAAAAAACGATATTTGGCGAAAAGGTTGGCAAGTCCGATTTTATCGTCGGTTTTGTCGATATTTTTTGGGCTATGGTGGGTGCTGCTAAAAACATGGTCACGGTCGCCGTTGCCACCGCGCTAGCGGGCATCATCATCGGCTCGATCTCTCTTACCGGGCTGGGGCAGGTTCTTTCAGAGCTCGTAGAAGCAGTCGCGGGAAATAGCATAGTACTGATACTTCTGATGACTGCGATAATGAGCCTTATTTTGGGCATGGGACTTCCTACGACGGCGAATTACATCGTCGTTTCAAGCTTAATCGCGCCAGTGATTTTGATACTAGCGGGCAAAAACGGTTTTTTGATCCCTGCGATCGCAGTGCATCTTTTTGTCTTTTATTTTGGAATTTTAGCCGACGATACCCCGCCAGTGGGTATTGCAGCATACGCTGCGGCGGGTATCGCAAAGGCAAATCCCGTAACCGTGGGACTTCAGGGCTTCGTGTATGATCTACGCACCGCGGTACTCCCGTTTGCATTTTTCTTCAACAATAAGCTGCTTTTGATCCAAAGCATCGGCGATCCGATGGATTCAAAGAGCATCGTTTGGATCAGCGATCCACTGCAAATCGTGCTGATTTTTGCTACGGCGATCGTGGGTATGTTTGCCTTCAGCTCCTCGCTACAAGGCTGGTTCGTTACGAAGTGCAACATAGTAGAGCGCCTGCTATTGCTGCTCGTAACGCCGCTAATGCTGGTGCCTAATATCTGCGCGAAATTCATAGAGTTTATCCCTAGCGAATACGTAAGCTACGGCATCGGCGCTGCGATCTACGCGCTGATCTTTACAAAACAGTGGCTTTTAAGACCTAAAGACTCTGGCGATACGCACGCCGAAAATAGCGTGCCTGCGGCGTAAATCCAAATTTGATCCCGCTAAATTTTAAGATAACTTTGTGGGGTCCTATTAAATTTATCTTCTTATTTTGTATTCTTGCGCCAGGATTTTAAATTTAAATTGCTTTTTTACTTCTAAATTTAAAACCTCGGCAGATTATGCCGTGCTGATAAAACTATTTTAAAATTAAATCCGCCTATATAAACTACTCAAAATTTTAAATTGCGCCGAAGTAATTATGCTGCTTAGTAGATGAATTTATTCATACGAAGTTGTCGTGTTAAAACTATTGTGTACTAAATCCATGCTTGTCTATATGATTATTGCAAGCCGCAGGATGCACGAAATCAATAGAGTAAAGCTGTTTTTGCGCTGCCGCTTGTAATGCCTTCGATAGTTTAAAATATACACGTCCACAAAAGCGAAAATGATTCTTAGAGCAGATAAAATCAAAAACTGTGCAAAATTTCTCCAAAACAACTTGATGATTAAGGATTAGCGTTACAAAATTTTACTTATTTAGAGCGACTCCTTGATTATATGTTATACTTTATTTAAAGTAATTTTTATAAAAATATCGATGGAATGGGGAATTATTAGTCAAATTTAATTCTATAAAAATACTTTAATAATTAATATTAAATTTATCCGCTTTGAGTTATAATCCGCGATTAAATTTCAAAATAGAGGAACAAAAATGCAAAAAGATATGTATTTTAAAAAGGCGAAATTTATCGCATTATCGATATGCGCGAGCGTTTCGATTTTATGCGGCGTCGAAGGCTCACATCTAAGCAGTGACGCAAATAGCACGAATCTTGGCGAAATCGTAGTAAGCGCGAGCGGCTTTCGCCAAGATATTAGGCAGGCGCCCGCCACCATTTCTACCTTGGATAATAAAGAGATATCAAGCGGCAGCTTCACTTCGCTGCACGATATCGCGAATAAAATGCCTGGCGTTAGCGTCATCGCAGGCGACGACGGCCCGGCAAGCGGGATATCTATCAGAGGAATGGAAAGCTCTCAAACCCTTGTGCTTATCGACGGTAAACGTGTAAGTTCCGCGGCGGCGAACCCAAAAGGCGGAGCGGGCGATATGAACTCGAATTTTATCCCGCCCGCAGGAGCGATCGAGCGTATCGAGGTGATTAGAGGACCTATGAGCTCGCTTTACGGAAGCGATGCGGTAGGCGGCGTGATAAATATCATTACGAAAAAGAATTTTTCTAAATTTAGCGGAAGCGCCGCCATATCTACGACTATCCAAGATCACGAGGGTATCGGAGATGGTAAGATGGGTGAAGCCTACGTCAATATTCCCTTCGGGCAGTATGCGGCGCTTCAGCTGTGGGGATATAAGAAACTGCGCGACGAGGATGGCTATAAGGGAGGCTATCAGAAGAGTGATAAATCGGATTCTAACGCCAAACTTTGGCTAACGCCGGATGAAAATAATAAATTTTACTTTCAAACCGGAAGACAAAATCATGATTATTCAAGGACTCTTGGTAAAACTGCCGTTTATCCCAACGCGCGCGGATTAAATCACTATAAATATAAAAGAGAAAATCACGGCGTCGGATATTTGGGTGAGTTTGAGAGCTTAAGTGCTGATATAAGTTATTTTTGGGATAAGACTCGGCGTACGAGCATTTTTGATAGCCTTTCTCCCGCAATCGTAAAAAATAGAAATTTTAATTCCAAATTTACGACTTATCTCGGTATAAATACGCTTACCTTCGGCTATGATTTTAGCAAACAGGATGTGCGAACGACTTTCATCGTTTCAAACGCGAGCAGGCAAAATTTACGCTCTCCGCAGAGATTTTCTATGAACGAGCATGCGGGATTTTTAGAGGACGAGATCGAAATTTTGGAAAATACGCTATTTTTAACGCTCGGCGGCAGGCTCACGCATAACGAATACTTCGGCAACCACTTCTCTCCCAGAGCCTACGCGGTACTGAACGTAAGCGACGTTTGGACGCTTAAAGGCGGCGTCGCAACCGGTTATAAAACTCCCAACGTCAATCAAATTTCGCCGGAAGTAGGTACGATTCAGGGCGGCTGGAGGATTATAGATTTCGGTAACAAGGATTTAAAGCCCGAGAAAAGCACGACCTACGAGATCGGGCTTTATTACGACAATGCAGACGATCTGCGCGGCAATATCACGCTATTTAAAAACGACTTCAAAGATAAAATTTTAGATACCGATGGCAGCAATATCAATAGGATTCCCGCCTACGGAGGCTGCGCCGGCGCGCCGAGCGTTAATTGCCCTGGTTGGGGAACGTATTTTAATATAGAAGGAGCCGAGGTTTACGGCGTTGAGCTGAGTGGTGATTACGATATTACTAAGAGGCTGAATTTCAAGGCAAACTATACCTATAGCCACTCCGAGATCGAAACCGGGGATCCTACGATCTATACGCCAAACGGCGCTGTTAAATTTAGCCAAACCAATCTTAGTAGGCTAGATGGCAAATCCCTGACCGCTACTCCGAAACATGCCGCACATGCGACGCTTAGCTATAGGCCGATCACTCCGCTTTCTACTTTTATCGGCCTTAATTACGAAAGCGAGCTTACAAGCGTGCAATTCGGTCCGGGCAATAGGGTTAGTAAAAACGACAAAAAGCTCTTTACTACGGATTTGGGCGCACAATACGATTTAAACGATAATCTGAGCCTAAATTTAACCGCTTATAATATCTTTGATAACGTCCGATACGACGAGGGTCTCGCAGACGACGGCAATTACTATTGGTACCCCGAGGAAGGCAGGAGGTTTTGGTTTAAGGTAAACGCTAAATGGTAAGCCCAAAGAACTTCCTTGTGGTATTCGACGCACTCTTTTTAGCGTGCTTATTCGCTTGCGATCTGGGGGCAAAACCGCCGCAAAAGATTTAGCAGGCAAGTGGAGCTGCGCACGAAATGTTTAATGTGAGCGATTTTATTCTAAAAAGCAAGAGCGGCGAAAAATATAAAATTTTTATAGCTCGCCAAAAAAATGTCGCTCGCTACGATAGGGTAGTTTTTATGGTTGATGCGAACGCGCAGTTTCCGATACTTTTAAACTCCTATGCGAAAATTTATGCGAATGGCGCAAAGCAAAACGCAAAAGCGGTGCCGAAATTAAGCAAAACCGTCCTTATAGTAGGCATCGGATACGACAGCCCGCTAGCGTATGATACTAAGCGTCGCACGAGAGATTTAACGCCCGCGGCGAGTGGCGAAGAATATGCAAACGGCGGCGGCGCGGTAGAATTTTACGATTTCGTAAAAGATGAACTATTTCCGCTCGTGGATAAAAAATACTCTACGGCAAAAAGCGATAAAATTTACTTCGGACATTCTTTTGGAGGGCTATTCGGTATTTATGCTTTGCTGCGCGACGATGGGATTTTCGACGAGTTTTTTATCGCCTCGCCTTCGTTGTGGTGGGGTGAATCACAGCTGATCAGAGATGCCCTAGACGAGGGAAAGCTTAGATCAAATTTAAAAGCGAAATTCATAATGCTCGTTGCCGGCTCGAGTGAAATGCGTAAAGGAAAAACCGATAAAGCGGGAATTTTAAAAGCGGCCGATCTAGCTGAAATTTTAAAAACAAAGGGTCTTTCTTGCGAGTTTAGGCTCTACGAAGGCGCTTCGCACGGCGAAGTAATCCCATTGGCTTTGCGAGATTTAGCGCTATTTACGCAAAGATAATCTTCTATTTAGCCGGTAAAACCTTGATCTAAACCCGGCTCGTTTATATTTGCAAGCGTAGGACCGAGCGGCGCAGGCTCGCTGATCGCGCCGGAACGCGTCGCCGGATTTAAGAAATTAAATTTTAAAACTCTTTTGGCTAGTATCGCGCAAATTTAAAGGATGGAAAATGCAAAGTTTCAAATGGCAAATTTCAAAGCGGCTCAAGCAGGCGATGCGCGAGCGAGATATCGACAATCTCGCGCTCGTGCGGCGCACGGACGAGCTGTATTCGCGCTCGCACCCGGGCCACGACGAGGATATGCGCGCCGAAGTTTACACGGTCTTGGACGAATACGCGCCCAACGTCGATATCGAAATTTTCGATCTCGTCTGCAAGGTTCTAGACGTCAAAATCGAGCTAGGCGAGACGCTTGATTGAGTAGTCGTAGCCGAATTTTACCCGTGCCGCAAGGCTAAATTTAGCGTTACGATAAATCGCAAAATTCTACCTACAGCCTAGCTACAGAGCTTGCTTAAGTAAATTTTGCCGCAAAATTTCGCCCAAACCTAGCAAGATTAATATCTATTTTAACTGCAAAGTGCTAAATTTAGCGCTAAATTTTAATCCGAGGTAAGCTTTGAACTACTTAATCCAATTCAGTGTGATTTTAGGAATATCTTTTGTTGCGGAGATTTTGGCGGCGCTCGTGCCTGTGCCGATCCCCGCTAGCATCTACGGGCTAGTCATTATGCTTTTAGCCCTGATCTTCAAACTCATCAAAGTATCGCAGATCAGAGAAACCGTGTCATTTTTTATGCAGATTATGCCTGTGATCTTCATCCCGGCGGGTGCTGCGATCATCATCGCAGGCGACGCGCTACGCCAGCATCTTTTCGCAATCATCGCGATTACGGCAGTCTCTACGGTGGTAGTCATCGGTGCAAGTGGCGCGGTAACGCAAATTTTTTATAAAATCGCCCTCGCCCGCGTTAAGCGCAGACTCTACGCAGCCGCGCACGAACAAGACGGCGTGAATACAAAGGGCGTGGATGCGAAGCTGGAGCGCGAAATCCTATCCGGAGACGACAAAAAATGAGAGAAATTTTAATGAACTCCGCTTTTTTCGGCGTATTTTTGTGCCTGGGCTCGTTTGAGCTGGGACTTTATCTAAAAAAGCGCTTTAAGCTAACGATTTTCAACCCGCTTCTAATCGGTATCGTGCTTACCGTCTGCGTGCTTTTACTCTTTAAAATTCCATACGAAAAATTTAACGCCAGCGCCTCGCACATTAGCTTTTTCTTAACGCCGATTACCGTCTGTCTAGCCGTACCGCTATACGAGCAGCTGGCGCTTTTGCGAAGTAATTTTTTAGCTATTTTTGCAGGACTGATTTCGGGTATGATCGCAGGGCTAGGCAGTATTTACGCGATGTCGGTGATATTTGGGCTAAATCACACAATGTATGTCACGCTACTACCAAAATCCGTCACGGCGCCAATCGGTATGGGTATCAGCGAAAGCTTAGGCGGCATCGTGACACTAACGGTAGCCTGCATCATCGCTACGGGCATCATCGGCAGCGTATTTGGCGAGGCGCTACTTAAAATTTTTGGCATCAAAAAGGCGATGGCAAAAGGTATCGCCCTAGGCTGTGCGAGCCACGCGATGGGAACGGCACGCGCTCTTGAAATCGGTGACGTAGAAGGCGCAATGGCGTCTTTAGCGATGGCGGTTACGGGACTTCTTACCGTCATCGGTGCCGGTATTTTTGCACATTTCATCTAAGGAGAAAATATGATAATCTCGATCGCTAGACAAACGGGCGCAGGCGGGCGCGAAACCGCGCGCAAACTAGCTGAGCGCTTAGGTTACACCTATCTAGCCAAGGCGGATCTGCTCCGCAAAGCAGACGAGCTTGGCTGCTTCGAGCAGATGTATGAGTTCTACAACGAAATGCCCGTAAATACGCTACTTCAGGCAATATCGCACAACGAGCTAGCCAATGAGCAGAAGCGCGATCGTATTGTAGCAATCTACGAGAAGATCGTCTCGGGCGGCAACGTTATAGTGCTTGGGCGCTGCGCCGGGTTTTTCTTGCGCGGACATCCGGATCTGCTGACGGTATTTTTACGCGCAAGCGATGAGTTTAAGCTCGCTAGATTGGAAAAAGAGGGTCACACCGACGCGCGCGAGTATATGGAAAACAGCGACGCAGGCAGGATGAGCTTTCATCAATACTACACCAACCAAGTCTGGGGCGCGTCCGCAAACTACAATATCTGCATCGACACATCGTATTGCGGCATCGATAATGCGGTAAATATCATCGAGTATCTGGTCAAACATCACATTGAAAAGTGATTTGTGCCTAAGCGCACAAAAGTGGAATTTATCTTTTCGAAGATGAATTCCGCTTGATCTCGCAAACCCACCTTATTTCTATTGTAATTTAAAATTCACATCTCTTTCAGCTTAAATTCCATTCGTAAATAACGCATTTAGGTGTATTATAAAGCCTCGCGTTCAATGCGACATTAAATTCTAAACCGCGCTTTATCGCCACAAAACAGTAAAATTTAGCTAAAATTTGACGAAATTTAAATCCAAATTTAAGGAGATAAAATGCAAAGCAAAGCCCATCTATGCCCAAAATGCGGCGAAAACACGATCTATTTCGACGGCATCTGCCACTCATGCAGCCAAAGGCAAAGGCGGGATGAAATTTTAAATCTAAGCGTGAACGAAGTGGAGGCGATGATCCTAAAAATCGCGGATCGTATCGGAGAGATCGAAAAATGGCAGGAGATTTATAACGATTTTTGGGCGCTTTTTAGCCTACGCGACATCCACGATCCAAGGATTGCGCGAGCCGCTGCCGCGGCGGAGATCTACTGCCCGCCAGAGCTTTACTTCGGCGCGCCGAAGGACGTGAGAGACGCGCTCGTCCGCAAGCTCGCCTCGCTGCAGGACAATGCCAAAAACACTCTAAACGACCTACTGTGCGCGCTTGCGTGGCAGGGTGACGAGCAGACGATGCAGCTTTTTTACGAGCTGTATCAAAACCCGAGGCCGTGGCGCCAAAAGCTCTACGCAGGCACTGAAATTTACGCGCAAATCGGCGGTTGGAGCTTTGATCAGAGGGGCGAGCGAAAATCGCTCGTTTTTGATAAGTGCCTCGCAGCGGTGCGCGTAAAAGATGACGAGGAGAAAAACGGCGAGCGCGCTAGCGGGCTCGGAGATGAAAGCGCGAGCGAAATTTTAAATTTCAAAGGCGGCGCGAGCGGCGCAAATTCCGAACAAAATGCGCAAAAAGACGCGGACGAAATTTCAAATTTACACGCGGGCGCGCAGAGTGCTCGCACAGGCATGGACGAAGACGCGATCTTGTGTAACGAGCGCGCGAATTTCAAAGCAGACGCGCAAAAAGACGCTAGTGGCGGTTTAAATTTAAGCGAAAATGCAAAGAACGCCAGCTGCGAAGACGCAAACCAAAACGCGGATGAGCCCGTACGTATCGGCAGGCCTACGGGACAAAAGTGCAAGTTTTGCGGCTGCGAGATGCTTGATATGCTGCGTCTTAAGGCCGATGAGCCGCGGCTTGCGTTTTTAAATTTAAAGCGCGACGCGATCTTTCGCTGTTGCCCGACCTGTATCGGTTCGGTCGTTTACTTTTGCAAACGAGGCGCAGACGGCGAGCTGGAGCTAAGCTATAAAGGCGAAGGTTTTACGGAGAGTTATTTTTCGCAAGAGGACATGGCGCGACTGTGCGATATGAAATTTAAGCTAGACGGCGAGGTTTCGCCATTTTACGGCTGCTTTGGCGAGCTTGATACGACCGTGGGGGACTATCCGCAGTGGGTGCAGGACGCCGAGTATCTGAGCTGCCCTAGCTGCGGCGGGACGATGAAGCACCTAGCGCAGATCCCATTCGGTGAGCTGGTGCGGGGCGAGGGGGTCATATACGTGCAGATCTGCGAGAAATGCGAGGTTTTGGGCGGTTGCTTTCAGTGCACGTGAGGGCGCGGGGGTTTTGAAATTTGTGTCCCGAGCCTGCGCAAAAAATTAAGCTATAATTGCGTTTAAATTTAATTAAAGGAGAGATTATGGGGCTATTTGGCTCAGGAAAAAAATCTGAAAAAGCGCAGGAGCCGAGCACGTTCGCGGGCAGAGTGGATAAATTTTGGGCGGAATTTAGCGGCGTGATAGACGAGATCAAGGCCGATCTGGCGGCGAAGGAGTTTGAAAAGGCGATGCAAAAGACCGACGAGAAGCTTCGCATCTGCCTTGCCGAGCCTTATTTTATGACGGGGCTCGTGGGCGAGCGGCTCGATCTGGTACTAACTCCCGAGGGTATGAGACACCGCCTCTTTTGGCTAAATTTTATCAAAAACGCTATGCCCAAGCAGCTCGAATCCAAAATGCTCTGCACGCTCGGAAAGCCGCGCGCGCCGCGAGGTATCGGCGGGATCGAGATGTACGATATGCGCGTAAACGCCGAGGAGTCGATGATCTACGCGCAGTTTAACGAAAGCGACGTGGATATTAAAATTTACAACGAAAACCTAGCGGCTCTGCTCGCGCAGGACGAGGGCAAGGCCTACAACCTTAGCTTTATCCTGCTTGACAATATGATCGGCGAAACGGCGGTCATAAATACGCTAGGCGAGCTTGAGGTACTGGCCGAGCCCGAAGAAAACGGCGTGCCGCTAAGCGAATTTGCCGACCTGGTCGATGAGAAATTCGGCGAAAAAGCCGCGCTCGAACCGCTAAAAAATTTTTTCAGCTACGAGATGGAGCCGCGCAGAAGCGAGGTGCGCGAGGACGTGGTCGTGGGCACCACCTGCCTAACGAGCATCATAAATCAATACCTAAACGGCGAGCGCGACATCTATAACGAAGCCTTCGAGCTCGGCATCAAATTTTGCTTTCTTAGCATAGGTAACGGCGGCGACGTGCAGGCGGGCTTTGATCTGCGAAATAAAATCGAGGATGAGGAGCTAGAAAGCTGCGGCTCGTTTTTGGAGATAATCGGCGGCGCAACCGGGCAGAAGCACGCATACATCGATCTCATCTGCTATGACGAGGAGAAGCTGAAAGAAAAGGTGCAGCAGCTTTGCAAAAAATATGGCGCGAATATACAAATCCACGACTTTAAGCGGTAGGAGGCTTCGATTTTTACCGCTATCGAAATTTACGACTTTAGGCGGTAGCGGTCCCCGTGCACTTTTTAAACACGCTAAGATAGGTGCGGGCGGTAAAATTTGCCCGCATGCCCGCCTCGCAAAATAAATTTAAAATTTATCGCGCCGCACGCTTTTCGTTCAGTTTTACCATTTCACCGACACGCGGTAAAATTGAGCGAGCCGTGAGCTTGCGATATAAATTTTGGCGATTTAGCAGTAAAATTTGCGAAGTTCGCAGTGCGAATTTACGATGATAAAATTTTGCTTCGGTTTCAGTGCAAAGCGCACCGATTAAGAAACTTAGGGAAGATAAAATTTTAAGGGACGAACATGAAAATTATCTCGAAATTTAAAGATAATTACGATTTTATGGTGTCAAAATACGGGCTTGACGAGACTTTGGTCTATGACCGCAGAAACTCTACTCTAGTCGATGCGGACGAGCTATGGAGGCTTGACGAGGGCGATAAAAAGGTCTTTGAAAGGAAGCTTAGCGGGTACCGCTTTATCCGCGGTAAATTTATAAACTGGAGCAAAACGGACGCAAATAAGCTGCCGCGCCTGCTTCACTCCGTGATTTTCATCGGCAAAAATTTAGTCCATATTTTCGCCTCTCAGGATAAAATTTACACAAGCCTAGAGTTTGACGAGACGGAGCTAAGAAGGCAGTATTGGGAAGACAGAACTTTGAGCTTTAGCGATGGATTTCGCGCCCATATCGTCTCGTGGCTAGGCAAGGTCGGCGAGCAGGCTACGCGCGAGGAAATTTTGCAGCTCGTAGCGCTAGAGGGCGACCGCAAAACGACGCTAAAAAATATTGTTCGCGACGATAAAATTATAAGCAAAAATGAAATTTTGAGCGCCCCAATCGTATTTTTTAAGCTCACACAGAACATTCACACCGCAGCGATAAATCCACAGCTTAACGCGATGGGGTTTTATCTGAACGCCGATTTCGTCTGGCAAAGCCTAGTCGAGTTTTTATCCGCCAAAAAGGACACCTCCGCTCCGGCAGGCACGATACCAAATGATATAAAAATTGCCAGCAAGGGCTTTGACGCAAAGCGCTCGTTTCGCCCAAAAATGAAATAACTCGGCTCGCGCAGCAAATAATCCGTGCAATCGTCGCTAGAATTTATCCCTCTTTACTTCGCTGTTTTGACGCGCCTCATAAATCGAGCGAAATTCTATAAATTTTTATAAGTTTCGACGAGCAAGTGCACGAAAGCTTAGAAGCAAAATAAAATATAGATGAAATTCCGCAAAGCTCTTTCGCAAAATTTTAAAAGAATTAAAATATTTCCTTGAGGAATTTTAGAATTCCGCATAAGGCAAATTTACAAAAATCTCGTTAAAAATATGGAATTTCGTGAAAATTCCACAAAATTTTAAAATTTTACCGCAGCTGCGTCCATCGCGCGCATTAGCCGCAGCATTTGAGCATGTTCGAAAACATCGTGCGTACGGATGATCGCAGCGCCGTTTAAAGCGGCGATCTGATGCAGGTACAGCGAGCCTGCGAGCCTGTCCGCGACCGCAGAGGGGCTGTAAAAATCGATAGCGCTCTTTCTACTCGCGCCTACAAGCAGCGGGCAGCCGAAGTGCAAGAAATGCTGCAAATTTTTAATCAGCACCAAATTTTGCTCGGCGGTCTTGCCAAAGCCGATGCCCACGTCAAGGATGATCTTTTTAAGCCCCGCGCTTCGCAGCCGCTGCAAATTTTGCGCAAAAAACTCATCTATCTCGCCCATCAGATCGTCATATTTTGGCGCAAGCTGCATATTTTGCGGATTTCCCTGCATATGCATCAGCACGTAAGCGGCGTCATAGCGAAGCGCAAGCGGGGCAAGAGCGAGGTTTGCGCTTATGTCGTTGATGATGCTAAAGCCCCGATCTAGCGCAAATTCCAAACAATACTCATCGAAGCTATCGAGGCTAAATTTAGCCCTTTCGTGTAGACGCAGACGGTAAATTTCGCCCAGCACATCCTTTATGCGCGCAAACTCCTCATCCCTGCCGCAGTACTGGCTGCCCGGGCGCGAGCTCACGCCGCCGATATCGATGATAGCGGCGCCCTGCTCAATCATCTTTTCGATCTTATTGGTCGCCTCTTTTAGGTTTGCCGCGCGGCTTGCGGGGTTGAAGCTATCGGAGTTGATATTGACGACGCCCATTATTTCGCAGCTTTGCGGCTTGGCAAATTTCTCGCTTAGAAATTTCGCGACCTCTTTTAGCCCGAAATCCTGCAGAGCTTCCTTTTGCGCCAAAGCCTCGATCTGACGGTCATTTGCGATCAAAACCGCGTCCGTATCGTCGCGCCCTAGGATCACTCCTTCGTTGCACGCAAGCTCGGCGCCGATGCTAAGGGCATCTTGCTTTAAAATATTCGCCGCGGGCGCGCGCAGGCCTTTTAGATAGAAAAAGTTTAGCCGCGATTTTTTCTGCATTATCGCCCGCCCCGCATTTCGCACGCCGATGCGCTCGCAAATCAGCGTAAAGTCGGCATCATTTGAAATTTTATAAATTTTCATCTTTTCTCCTCGATCATCAAAAGTAGCGGAGTAAGCACGGCATGGGCTTTGGCGTTATACTCGGCAAGATAACTCAAGCGGTCAATCCGCTGCAGCTCATCGCCGCTTAGCCTGACGCCTGCTTCGAAGCATTCTAGCGCGATCTCGCCGATGAGTGCTTTTAGCGCCGTCTTATCCAGCTCGCCTTTACGCTCCAGCGCGATCTGCGCGTCGATAAACTCTACCGCTTCCTTTAAGCTGAGTCTGGCTAAATTTAACCCGGTGCGGTATCTTGGCTTTCGCACGCAGAGATTTTGTACGATCAGACGCGAGCGGATGGTAGGCAGCAGGGCGTTGATGAAGGGGGTGATCAGGAAAAATACCGTATTTTTAGGCGGCTCCTCTAAAATTTTAAGCAGAGCGTTTTGCGCCTCCTCGCCGAATTTCGTAGCGGCGATGACGATGATCTTATCCTCGCGCTCGGCGACGTAGGCTTCGTCAATGATCTTTCGTGCCTCGTCAATCTTAAGCTCGACGCTTTCGAAAAACCTTAAATTTTTGCGCGGAATTTCGGCTAAAATTTTATCTTTAAAGCCCTCATAATCGCTCGTCAAAACGATCTGATTTATGATTTTCAAAGCACCACTTCGTCAAAAAGCACGGCGTCTATGCTTTTGTCTAAAATTTTAAAAAGCTGGATCAGTTTGAGATCCAGGCTAGGATCACTCTCGCTCATGTAAAAGCTGTTTTGCAGCCTCTCGTCGATGAGCCACAGATAGCTGTCCTCGTGGCTTTTGGCGATTTTGGCTAGCGGATGGTTGCCGTTACCGATGTAAAAATATATAAAGCCGTTGGCGAACGCGAGGCTTAGCATATCGTTTAGCAGCAGCGCGTCCTCTAGGCTATTTACGCCGCCGCGGTAGAGTGATCGCAGCGAAAAAAACGGCAGCAGCGGGCGTGAGTTGGTCGAGGAGTTGATCTTTTTGATGATGTATTCGCTAAACCAGCTTCGCTCATCATCGCAGATGACGATGAAAGCAAAGCCGTCGTGGAGGAATTTTAGCTTTGATGCTAAAAGCGGCGTCCAGTCCTCCTTGCGATCCTCGAGCCACTCAAGTCCGGGCTCGGAGCGCATCGCCGTAACGCTCCAAGTGTGCAGATCCTGCATTATTTATCCAAATCGTAAGCTTTATGCAGCGCGCGCACGGCAAGCTCGCCGTATTTAGCCTCTACGATCATCGAAATTTTAATCTCGCTCGTGGAGATCATCTGGATATTTATCCCTTCGTCCGCAAGCGTCTTAAACGCCTTGCTGGCTATGCCGCTGTGGCTTTTCATACCAACGCCTACTAAAGAAACCTTTACGATATCGGCATCCGATTCGATGATGGAATTCGGATTTGGATTTACCTCTTTCATTACCGCATAAGCAGTCTGCAGCTCGTTTTGCGGCACGGTAAAGCCCAAATTCGTCTCGCCGTTTCGTCCGATATTTTGCACGATCATATCGACGTTGATCTCCTTGCTCGCAAGCGCGGAGAAAATTTCAGCCGCAACGCCAGGGCGATCCTCTACGTTTCTAATCGTAATTCTTGCTTGATTTTTATCCAGTGCAATGCCGCTAATTACCGCATCTTCCATCTTTTCTTCTCCTGTTATGAGTGTTCCTTCATGATCGTTAAAACTGCTTCGCGTCACCAAATTTACGTTTAATTTCTTCGCAAGCTCGACGCTTCGATTTTGCAAAACCTTCGCTCCCAAGCTCGCAAGCTCAAGCATCTCGTCGTAACTGATGCGATCAAGCTTCTTAGCCTTTGGCTCAATGCGCGGATCGGTCGTATAAACGCCGTCCACGTCGGTGTAAATTTCGCACAGATCGGCTTTCAGCGCTCCTGCGACGGCGACTGCGCTAAGATCGCTCCCGCCTCGCCCGAGCGTAGTTACTTCGCCTGCGGTGCTGATGCCCTGAAAGCCCGCGACGACGACGATTTTGCCCTGCTTTAGCGCCTCTTGCATGCTTTTTGGATCGATAGAGACGATGCGAGCTTTGGTGTGAAAATTATCCGTCACGATGCCTGCGCCTCGCCCGCTAAACGCGATCGCAGCATAGCCCTTAGCATTTAGCGCGATAGCTAAAAGTGCGCTCGTGACGCGCTCGCCCGAGCTTAGCAGCACGTCCATCTCTCTGCCTACGGGAGTTTTAGTAAAAAATTCCGCCTGCTCGATGAGCTGATTAGTAACGCCGCTCATCGCAGAGACGATTACCGCGACATCGTGTCCTTCGTTTTTAGTCTTTATCACGCGCTGCGCGACCGCCTCGATCCGCTCTAGCGTACCGACGCTCGTACCGCCGTATTTTTGAACGATCAACATTAAATGTAACCCTCCTCCTTAAAATATTTTAAAACCGTCGCGTAAATCGGCTTTTTGAAGTGATTTACGTGCCTTAAAACCTCATTTGCGCCTACGAATTTAAATGCGTCGAACTCCGGAAGTTTAGTATTAATGTTTATATCGGCTAAGCTTCGCAATCTCACCAAAAAATACCTTTGAATTTGCCCGTCGTATGGGCGCATCTTTTGAGCTACTCCATCGGGAAAATCGTAGCTAAGCCACTTCGGGCACTCAGCGATGATATCGACTTTGCTTGTTCCGATCTCCTCGCCTAGCTCTCTACGGATCGCCATCTTAGGCGTCTCACCATCGTCGATACCGCCTTGAGGAAACTGCCAAGCGCCTTTGATGTCGCTTCGTTGCGCAATCAAAATTTCGCAGTTAAACGGATACGATGGCGAAAGTACGATTGCAGCGACATTCGGTCTGTAATTTTTCTCTTTTTCCATCTCGTTTTCTCACAAAAAATTTCTCAAAATTCTACCTAAAAATATTAAAATTTGCGTTAAGAGGCTTAAAATTTATATAAATTTTCAAATTAATTCGCTAAATTTTGCGACGTAAATTTAGCCCATAGGACCGCCCTTGCACATCTACATCCACGTGCCGTTTTGCACCTCAAAATGCCCGTATTGCGCCTTTGGCTCCTTCAGCGATAAGTTTAGCCTCGCAAAAAGCTACTTTCGCGCGCTAGAGCTTGAGGTACGCGACTTTTTGACGAAAAATCCGCATGCGCAAATTTCGACGCTTTTTATCGGCGGAGGCACGCCAAGCGCCGTAGATGCGGGACTTTATGATGAAATTTTTGCGCTGCTTGCGCCGCATTTTACCGCCAAAGCCGAAATCAGCTCGGAAGCCAACCCAAACTCCGCTAGCCACGCTTGGCTTAGGGCGATGCAGGGGCTCGGCGTAAATCGCATCAGCTTCGGCGCGCAGAGCTTCAACGACGCTAAGTTAAAATTCCTCGGTCGCACGCACAGTGCGGCGCAGATTTTTCTGGCGGTGCAAAATGCCAAAGCAGCGGGTTTTGATAATATAAATTTGGATCTAATCTACGCGAGCAAATTTGACGATAAAAGGAATTTAAAATTTGAAATGGCTGAGCTTGCGCGCTGCGAAGTGCCGCATCTAAGCGCCTATGCGCTAAGCCTTGAGGAAAACACGCCCTTTTTCGGGCGCGAAAGCTTTAAAAAGGAAAGCGCGGCTCTAGCTAAATTTCTCTTTGCTCTTGCGACGGATAGCGGCTTTAGCCAGTATGAAATTTCAAATTTTGCCGCGCGCGGACTGCGCTGTAAGCACAATCTCGCCTACTGGCGCGGCGAGGATTATGCGGGATTTGGAGCGTTTGCCGTGGGCACAAGCGGACGGGTGCGCCTTAGCTCGCCTAAAAATTTGCAAGATTACATTGCAGATCCGCTGCAAAAACAGCGCGAAGTTCTAAGCGCGCAGGATAAAAAGTTTGAGCGCATATTTCTTGGGCTGCGCTGCGTTTTGGGGTTTGAGGCGCAAATTTTAGACGCAGCGGAGCTAAGCAATGCGCAGCTACTCGTGCGCGAAAAAAAGCTGAAATTCGGCGAGGGCAAATTTTATAATCCCAACTTTTTGCTCGCCGACGAGATTGCGCTTTTTATCATGCAAGAAAGCTGCCGTGGGCGCTAAATTTAAGATTAATGAAATTTTAGTTAAAATACGCCACTTTTTACGTTAGGAAATTTTATGTTTGGTATCAGTATGCCTGAAATTACGGTCATTTTAATCATCGCGATAATCGTGCTGGGGCCCGAAAAGCTTCCAAAAGTGCTGGTCGAGCTCGCGAAATACTTCAAAGTCATCAAAAAAACCATCAACGACGCAAAATCGAGCTTCGATCAGGAGCTTCGCATCGCCGAGCTCAAAGAGGACGCCAAAAAATATAAAGAGAGTATCACGCAAGCAAGCGAAGGCGTGCGCAAAAAGCTCACGTTTGAGGAGCTCGACGAGATAAAAGGCGGCATAGACTCGGTCAAAGAGACGCTAAATGCGGGGCTAAAAAACATAGAAGGCTCCGTAAAAGATACGCTAAATTCCGCGGAAGTCTCGGCGCAAAAACAAAGCGAGACGGCAAATTTAAAAGCAAATTCGAGCGGCGAAAATTCCGCGCAAAGCTCCGCTGGCGCCGCAAACTCTATGCAAGGCTCCGCCGACAGCGCAATAAATTCCGGAGCCGGAGACAAAAGCAAAAATTCTAACGTCGAAAACGAAAGTAAAAATTCCATGCCGAGCACGGGCGGCGGCGCGGAAAATTCCGCGCAAAATATGAATGCAAGCGGTGAAGTGAAAAGCGCTGCGCAAAATTTGAATGCAAATTTAAACGGCGATGCGCAAAATTCTATGCAAAATTCCACGCAAAATAACGATATGCAAAAATCATAATGAGAGAGAAATTTAATGTTTGAAGAGCTAAAACCCCATCTAGCCGAGCTTCGCAAGCGCCTGGTGATCTGCGTGCTGTCCGTCATCGTCCTTTTTATCGCGTGCTTCGGCTTTTGGGAGGATATTTTAGGCTTTATGACCCGCCCGCTGGTGCGCGTACTTCCCAAAGGCAGCGAGATCATCTTTACCCAGCTTGGCGAAACCTTTTTTACTGCGATGAAGGTGTCGTTTTTCACCTCGTTACTTCTAGCGATGCCGATAATTTTCTGGCAGGCGTGGCTTTTCGTAGCGCCTGGGCTTTACGATAACGAGAAAAAATACGTCATCCCCTTCGTTAGCGGAGCGAGCGTTATGTTCTTTTTAGGCGCAGCGTTTTGCTATTTTTTCGTAATCCCCGTCGCGTTTAATTTCTTGGTAAATTTTGGCGCCAAGCAATTTACTGCGATGCCTACAATCGGCGAATATGTAGGCTTTTTCGCTAAGCTCGTCGTCGCATTTGGCATCAGCTTCGAGCTTCCTGTAGTAACCTTTTTCCTCGCTAAGATCGGACTTGTAACAAATAAAAGCCTGAGCGATTTTTTTCGCTACGCAATCGTCATTATTTTCATCTTTGCAGCGGTGATGACGCCGCCGGACGTGCTTAGTCAGTTTATGCTCGCAACTCCGCTAATTGCGCTTTATCTGCTTTCGATCTTCATCGCCAAAATGATAAACCCGTATAAGTCCGAGGAGGATGACGAAAGCGAAAATTCCACGGACGTAGCGCAGGCGTGAGATGGCGGATCTAAATTTAGTTGGCAGCTACGATTACGAGCTTCCTAGCGAGCTCATCGCAAGCGCGCCCGTGATACCCAAACAAAGCGCGCGCCTGCTGATCTACGACCGCGCCAAAGAGCAGATCACTCACGCGCACTTCGGCGATCTGGCGGACGCCCTGCCGCCTTGCGATATTATTTTTAACGACACGCGGGTGATTAAGGCGCGCCTTTTCGGTCATAAAAACAGCGGCGGCAAGATCGAGCTTCTGCTAAACTCGCCACTTGAGGGCAATAAATTTAGCGCCTATATTCGCGGCAGCGTCAAAGCTGGCAGTGAATTAAAATTTCAAAGCGGTCTTAATGCGCGCGTTTGCGAGCTGATGGAGGGCGGGCTTCGTATCGTGCAGTTTGAGCAGGGCGGCAAAGCTTTAAACACCCACGATGTTTTTGAAATTTGCGAACGTATCGGTCACGTGCCGCTGCCACCGTATATCAAGCGCGCCGATACGAAAGAGGATGCGAGCTGGTATCAAAGCATCTTCGCGCGCGAGCAAGGCGCTGTCGCCGCACCCACCGCGAGCCTTCATTTTAACGATGCGATGCTAAACGACCTGCGCAAAAGACACGAAATTTATTTTATCACGCTACACGTGGGCGCAGGCACCTTCAAGCCCGTGGAAGTAGCGGATCTGCGCGATCACAAGATGCACGGCGAGCTCTACTCCATACCGCCGCAGACCGCGCAAATTCTAAAAAGCGAGCGAAAAATTTTAGGCGTGGGCACGACCGTTACGCGAACGATCGAAAATTTTGCGCGCAACGGGCAAAGCAGCGGGATCTGCGAGCTGTTTTTGCACCCGGGCAACCCACCGATAAGACAGAATTTTTTGCTTACGAACTTTCACCTGCCCAAATCCACGCTGATAATGCTCGTGGCGAGCTTCATCGGCCTTGAGCGCACGCTTGAGCTCTACCGCATCGCAGTGGAGCAAAGATACCGCTTCTACTCCTATGGCGATGGGATGCTTGTGCTATGAAAGCCGTGGTTTTAGGCGCGCTAGCAATATTGGCTGCGACGACAGGCTTTGCGGCAAGAAAACTTTTTGCTAAAAAGCCCGCCGTAAGCGGCAAAATTTTCTCCGCTGCGCCTAAAGCCAAAGAAAGCGATTCCGTCGTGCCTAGACGCGAGGATATCGCGCAGATCGATATTTTAAAAATTTTAAAATTTCAAAGCGAAATTTTATTTGAGGAGTGCACAAAATACGACAGCACGCTCTATCTTAGCTTCCCACCGCAGCTACCGCGTATCTACGGCGGCGAGGTGCTAAATCTCACTAGCACAGTCTTTGACGCGTGCGAGTTTTTCCTGCAAAATATCGCTGAGCCAATCCGCGTAAGCGTGGAATTTAGTAGCAAGGAACTTAGAGCGAATATGAGCTCTATCAAGCTCGACGTGCGAGTAGGTATCGATCGCGAGCTAAAGGATCCGCGCACCTATGCGCTTAAAAGTGCACTAGAAAGCGCCGCTAGCACGGATGATGAGTATCTTACTTCGGCGCAGACCCATTTGCGTGCACTCGGTTCGCATCCAAGTATTGGAGCCGACGGGCGCGGAACCTTTATCAAAATGGATGCCGTGCTTAGCTGCTTCGCGCAGCAGAGTTTTAGCACCAAAAAATACGACTACAACGTCATAATCACGCATAAAAACCGCGCGATCTTCGAGGAGCTGCGAGATTTTTTGAGCGGGCTTGGTTGCGACGTGATGCCAAACTCCAACTGGGAGAGCGCGAAGAGGCACCTAAACGACTTCATCTACGTAGCCGACGTCGTCATCCTCGACGCCGAGATCCTGCGCGCAAATATAAGCGAAATAAACTACCTCAACGCGCTGGAAAAAGATGGGGTATTTTTCATATTTTTGCTTAAAAATAAACACTCGCTCAAGGTGCTGGAGGGGCTAAGCTTTAAATTTTTCAAGCTCGAGATGCCATATTTCTACGACGAATTTTACGCCACGCTTGATCTCATCGAAAAGATCAAAAACGATGAGAATTTCTTGGGGCTGTAGCGATCAGGCAGCGATAAATTTAAAACCTAAGAGATTGAAGTGCTGTATTTCGACCTAGATTGGATCAAGGGCAATATAAACGATAGCGAATATGCCTTAAGGCAGCGGCAGTACGAGGCGTATTTGGCAGGGCTACATAAAAATATGCATACGCTAGAAAGAATTTTTGCGGGCATAAACTTCAACGATGCGCTATTGCTACCCAAAAAACAAATCAATGAAAAGTTGCATTTGAAATTTTACATCGGAGATTTGCAAAATGGATATTATGAACTAAAATGCGTTATGAGCTCGGATCAAAGATGCGGCGCGGCAGCAGGCGAAATAATAACGAGCGAGATATTTTACGAAAATGGCAATTACCGCTTCTCTTTCATCCTTGCCTGTCTAAAGGAATACGCCGTTAATTTCTCCAGGATAGATAGCCTTAAATTTAACGCGATTTCGCAGAAAAAATATAGTCGCGAGTTTAAGAAATTGAAACTTTCATAGTAAATCCAAACCTCGGTTTTTACGTATAGAATTTCATCCACTAAAGATTGCCGCCTCAGTATTTATCTCATTTACAATCAAAAATTTAAAACGCTAGCGAGCTAGGTTTTAAGAGGTATGGATTTTGATTTAGGCGCGAGCTTTTTGGTAAACTATGCAAGCTTCGGAGGTATAAAAATTTTAGTTTTTCGTGACTTAGAATGTGTCGCGTACTTCAGGTCAAAGCGTAGCGATGTGGGATAAAATTTTGCTCGCTCGAGTGCTGAGGCATTATGCTTTTAGAAAAGACACAAAGTAACGTAAATTTCGCTGTGCCTTGTAGCTGAAATCCATTAAATTTAAGCCAGAATCATTCGGCGGAGGCACTATTCGCCAAACCCTCTAAGGCAAAATCTCTAAATTTAAGTTCTGGACATCATATGCAAGCAGATTTCCTTCTACCCTTAAAGCATTCAAATCATATTAAAATTTGAGCTTCCAAACGAACCTAAAGAAATTTTGACAATCACTACGTTGCATTTAAAAGCGCGCTCGATAAGAGATATAAAAAAACTAGCAAATTTTAAAATTTAGCCAGACGAACTTTGCTTGCGATTTAAATTTTATCTTTCGCCATCTTTTTTAGCCTTGACGGCTTCATAAAGCTCGTCGATCGAGGTTGCGGATGAGCCCGAATATTTCTGCGCCGCTCGCATAGTTTTTTTACCCCATTTCCCGTCGATCGTCACGCCGTAGCCGCTAAACATCAAACTTCGCTGGATATAATAGACTTTATCTTGCTGTGTCATATTTTGTTGCTTCTGCACTTCATGCTCGGCATCTTTTGCCTGCTCACTTTTATAAACAGCATCAGCCGTAAAGTATGCTAGCACTAAAGCTCCAGCGATCGGAACGACAAGGGTAACAAATCTATTATTTACGTTAGAAGTCAAGCCTTCTAAAATGCCTTTGCAACGCAAAACACTATAAAAGCAGGAATGGAAGCTATAACGGCATTAAAACCACCTAAAATGGCTATGACGCCAAAAACGATAACCGCAGCTGCAAGTCCATCAAAAGCACCACTACCAGCAAGGAAGCCCAGGAAAAAATTCATAATCTATCTTTTAAAATTTAAGTAATGTAATTCTCCAAAATTTAAATTTAATCGGAGAATTACAAAATTTCTCCGCCAGTGAACGGCGGAATATAGACTATTTAACGTGCTTCATAGTCCTATGAAATCGCGGACTGTGATCTCGCGCCATAAAAAAAGAACTAATTACGCCTATAACTCCTACAGCTATAACAATGTAAAATACGGTATCACTATTCTTAGTAAGAGCTCCCGCAAACCAAAGCCAAACTATAGAAATAAGAAGCGTCTTTATCCAAGGTCTGCTATAAGAGATCTCCGCCTGGCACCCACCGCATACGACCGCACCGTATTTGATGTCATCTTTGCCGCAAAAAGGACATTCCAAATATTCCGCCCGCTCATTCTCTGCCATAATTTCTCCTTTGAAAAAATATGGGTGCAATTATATATATAAGAGCGAGCTTAAAATTTAAAAAATTAGAATTTAAAATGAGAGAATTTTAGCGGCTCTACGCCGCTAAAATTTAAAGATTTTCGAATGGATTTACGACCACGTCTTTGCGATCAACGATGTAAGGTATAAGGGCTGCTTGGCGCGCGCGCTTGATAGCCTTTTCTACCATTTCTTGGTATTTTTTGCTGGTGCCGGTTAAGCGGCGCGGCATGATCTTAAAGCGCTCGCTTAGGCAGTGCTTTAGCAGAGCCGTGTCCTTATAATCGATAAATTCGATCTTTGCTTCCGTAAATTTGCAATACTTCCTAGTATATTTTCTCTTATCTGCCATAATTTTTCCTTAATTAAAATGGGATCGTGTCGTTGCCGTCATCGTATTTATCGGCATCGACGTCGACTTCAGGAATCGTGCTTTCGTAACTCTGCTCTTTTTGTTTAGGTGCGTTGTAATCGTTTTTTGCGCCTCTAGAATTTGAGTTTTGTCTGTTAGCATAGCTATTTCCGCCGCCGTAATTACTACCGCCGCCATAGTTAGAATTTCCGCCGCCATAGCCGCCGGAGCTTCCGCTATAATTGCCGCCCTCGTAATTACCGCCTTGATTATAGCCGCCGCTTCCACCTTGATTGCTTCCTAGCATCTCCATAGTATCTACGCTGATGGAGTGCTTGCTTCGGTTCTGTCCGTTTTGATCCTGCCACTGATCTAGCTTTAAGCGGCCTTCGATCAAAATTTTACTGCCTTTTCGCAAGTATTGGTTTGCGATCTCAGCCGTACGACCGAAAAAATCTATGTCTATAAAGCACGTTTCTTCGCGTTTCTCGCCGTTTGAGCTATTGTATCTGCGTGTGACGGCGATGCCGGTTTTGCCTACGGCGGTGCCCGTTTGCAGATATCTAAGCTCGATATCTCGGGTCAAATTACCTACCAAAACTACTTTATTGAACATATTTTATCCTTTATTCGCCCTCTTTGGCTGCTTCTTCAGGCTCTTTTGGCTCTACCGGCGCTTTTGGCTCGCGCTCTTTTTTCGCAGGGCTTAGCTTGATACCTTTGCTTAGCTTGTCCCAAGCGGAAATTTCACGCTTAGTCTCATATTTGACGGTCAAAAATCTAATGATATCTTCGGTGATGCGCAGATTTCTAACAAGTTCGGAGATCAAGCTCGGCTCGGCTTTAAAATAGATTACGAAATAAACTCCGCGCTCATACTTGTCGATCTTATAGGCCAGTTTTCTAGCGCCCATTTCGATCACAGAAGCGATCTCTCCGCCGTTTTTGGTTATGATTTCTTTGACGAAATCGACTTTTGTTTTAACTTCATCGTCGGTAAGCGTAGGCTTAACGATGAATAAAACCTCGTAGTTTCTCATAAATTCTCCTTATGGATTTTAGCTCGCAAACAGCGTCTGCGGGCAAGGATTTTGCAAAAAATGCGAAGAGATATTACTGAAATTTCACTTAATATTTGCTTTTTGTCCTAGCGAACTTAGCAGCATGCGCTGCAACTTCAAAAACGACGCGAGCAAAAGCTCATCCTTCGCCGCGTTCTTTTCGCTTTTGAGTTCAAATTCCAAATCGTTTAAGTGAGCGAAAATTTTATAAAACGTCCGCGTTGAAAAGCTGGTGGCGTAGCGCTGCATCTGTGCGGCCACGGAAGGAGGCGGCTGATAGCCCAAAACCGCCTTAAAATCAAATCTGCCGTTTATTTTCACGTAAGCGTGCAGGCGAAAAATTCTATAAATTAGACGGTAGAAATAATTTATCAGCTCCATCTCGTTGTATCCGCCGCCCAGAGCCATTTTGTAAAAATCTACGCGAAAGTCGCAAAGGCCGAAAATTTTATCGAAAAGCTCGTCGTAGCTTACTTCGCTGAGCCCATAAACCATCAAATTTACGTTTTGCAGGCTAAGCTCAAGTCCCAGACTTGCAAATTTCTCTATCTCGCTCGCGCTTAGGCTCAGGCTTTCGTTGTGGATGGCGTAGATCCTGCTAAGTGCGGCGGTGTTTGCAAAAAGCCCGGACATCTCGCATTTTTGCGCAAGCAGCGCTATGGCTTCATTCAAGCCCGAGGGTTTGAAAAACCTCACTTCGTTTCGTTCAAATTCCTTGATAAAATCCGCGCTTACAGAAATTTCGCTATCGTTTAGCTCGTAGATCAGGTGGTTGTTCGCGTCCGCCTTGCACAGCGCGATGAGCCTTCGTAGCTCCTCTTTCTTGATGAGCGAGGCGGTTTTGATGTGAAGCGTGTTGCTACCGCCGAAAAGCGAGGGCTCCAAGAAGCTTCGCGCCTGCTCAAAATCATACTCCAAAAAATACAAACTCAAAAAATTTTCCGAGGCGTAAATTTGCTTCAGGCGCTGCGCGTAAAGCTCATTTGAAAAATCGTCTCCGCCGCGCAAAAGCACGAAATTCGGCACCCTTCCGCTTGCTATAAGACCGTCAAATTCTTTCCTATACATCAGATCTTCTTTACCACCCTGCCTAAAATCACTCCGCTAGCGATGTTTGCGTCCGTAAGCTCGACTAGCACGGGAGTTAAAATGTCGCCGGCGAAATTTGAAACCAAAATTTTAGCCCCCTTTAGCTTGTCGTCTAGCTTTGCGGTGACGGAATTTCCGTTTTCGTCGATATAGCAGCGGAATTTTTTGCTCAAATTTTCCGCGGCCCAGCGCGCAAATTTTCGGTCCATAAAATCAAATGCAACCTTGTCCGCCTCGCGCTCCAGCTCATTTAGCCGCGCGCACGTCGCATCGATGTTTAAAAGCAGGTAATTATAAAATTTTTCATCTCCCCTCATCTGCGCCTTTAACAGGCGGTGCAAAATGAGATCGGAATAGCGTCTAATCGGGCTCGTGAAGTGCGTGTAGTTATCAAATCCGAGCCCGAAATGCCCGCGCGATTCGGATCCGTACTCGGCACGCTTTTGAGCCTTGATGATGAGCTTATCGACCTCCTCGCGGATACCCATAGTATCGGCTTGCGCTTGGATTTCGCCGATCATTTTGGCAAGGTTGCTCTGATACGGCGCGTCGATACCGAACAGCGCCAGATCGTCAAGCAGCGCGTAAATTTTTTTAAGCTCCGCCGAGCCGTGATTTCTAAAAACGCCCCGCTCGATGCGCGCCGCAGCGGCTTTATTGGCTAGCAGCATACAATCCTCGATGAGCTTGTGCGACGGGGTGTCGGTCTCAAAGCGGGTGGAGCTTATTAGTCCGTGCTCATCAAGCGTGATACGAAGCTCCTTGGTGCGAAAATCAAATCCGCGCTTCAGCCTCGCGCGACGCAGGCGCTCGCAAATTTCATTAAGCGGCAAGAGCCAGCTTAAAATTTCAGGCTCGGCTGCTTTCTCAGTGCGTAAAATTTCATCGACCTCGTCGTAATTGTAGCGGCGCTTTGATCTTATGATCGCTTCGAAAAGCTCCTGCTTTTGCGGGTTTAAATTTTCATCCAAAGAGATTTTAAAAACAAAGGCCAGTCTCGGCAGATTTGGCATCAGCGAGCAGATGTTTTCGCTAAGCTCGCGCGGCAGCATCGGTACGGATCGGTGCGGGAAGTAGATCGAAAAGCCGCGAAATTTCGCCTCCTTATCGATCGGCGAGTATTCGCTTACGTATTCGCTCACATCGGCGATCGCGACGTAAAGCGTGCGCTCTTTTACGTCAAAATAGATCGCGTCGTCGAAGTCCTTGGCATCGATAGGATCGATGGTGCAAAAGGGCAGATGCTGCAAATCCACGCGCTGCGGATACAGCGCCTCGTCCACTTCACTGCCGAAGCTCGCGGCTTGCTGTTTGCACGCTTCGTTAAATTCGTCGTTTTTATCGTAGATCGCTAAAGAAATTTTCTCATCGACGAAGGGATCGGCCAAACTTCCGATTACCTCGGTGATTTCGTTCGTTAGATTATCGATCTTTAAAAGGGTGTCTGACGGCAGCTGCTTGAGCGATTTCTGCGTGGCTTTGAGCGGATTTGCGAGACCGGTTTTGACGTTCACGCCTAAAATTTCGCGCCCGAAGCTTTTGGTATAAACCACGCTCGTTAAAAACGCCGGCTTGACGCACATCAGCACCTTTGCGTGCAGGCGGGACTTTCTTGAGCTTAAAATTTTTGCTAGGATCAGATCGCCCAGATGCACGCCGCTTAAATATCTGTTTTCGATGATAAGATCTGCTTTGAAGCGATCGTCGAAGCTTTGCAGATAGCCCGTGCCGTCGCGCGCGATGTCGAGCCTGCCGAAAACATAGCCGTCGTTTAGATAGAGCTTGCCCTTGTGCGCGCTGATAGCGCCAATATTTAGGAGATTGCGCACGAGCTCCTTTTGCTCGCCGCTAAGATCCTTTTCAAATACGCCCGAGTTAAAGGCGCGCAGGAACTCTTTCATATCGAAATTTCGCCTTTAGCCTCTAAAAACGCTTCTTGCTCGAAGCCGAACTCGACTAGTAAATTTAAAGCGTTATCGATGCTAAGCTCGTCGAAGTGGTGGTAGATATTGACCGCGGTTTTGGCGATCTTTAGCATCGCGTAGCGGGATTTGTTCTCAAAAGGCGCGTCGTCCGGGGCGTTTGAATACAGCGCGTCCTGCGCGATCTGCTCTAGCCCGAAATGCGCAAATAGCGCGTGCGAGACGCTTTCGCGGTTCGTGCCGCTAAATTCCATCTCCACGTCGGTAAAATCCTGCGGGAAGATCGAGCCCTTGATGGCGTGGTAAAATTCCTCCGCCTTGCCCGCCGCGCACACCTGCTCGTCTATAAAAACCCGCCCAAACTCCACTAAAATCACGCTTGAAAGGATGCTTTGCTCGATCTGCGGGTAGGATTTGATCCACGAAAACATAAGCAAATTTCGCAGCAGCGAGACCTGCGTGAGCTTTTCGCGGTCGATGCGATACGCCTGCAGACTCGGCTTTAGCATCGCGTCAAATACGGCGAATAGAAAAAACGCCCGCATCTGCTCGCGCCCGTAAAGCTCAAACGCTCGCCGTAAATTTTCAAACGGTTGCCGTAGATTTAACGCCTTTGATGCCGCGGCGCCCTGCTCTCGCCCCTGCTCCTGCGCTCTCCCCCATTCTTGCTCCTGTTTTTGCCGCTGTATTCGCTCCAGCTCTCGTCCATGCGCTCGTTCGGCTTGTGCAGAAATGCTCGAACCTAGCGCGCAATCAGCTCTCGCGGCGACGTGCTGATTTTGCTGCTGCGTATCGCTTGCGGCCTGTGAAGGGTTAAATTTAAAATTCTCGTCGCTGCAGTTCATGCCGTTTGCGTCATTTGAGCGATTAAATTTAAGACTGTCACCCTGCCCTGCTAGGTCTGCGCTTTCTTGCTCGCTCGCGGCGCACTCGTTTTGCCGCCACTCGTCTGCGGCGTCTTGCAAGCTGTGTTCTATGGACTTTGCACCTTGGAGATCGCACCGCTCATCTGTAGCGGCAAAATTTTGCCCCGCAAGCTCTTCGGCGCTAAATTTAGACAAACCGCAAAAGGCCAAATCTAAAATTTTATCCGCGAGGGGGGCGTTTTTTGAAATTTGCAAAGCGAGCCTGACGTCCGAAACATCCGCGTCAAACGATGCTAAAATTTTTAAAATTTCATCGCTAAAGCCCGCGAGCGCGCCTATTTTTTGGGTTATAAATTTATTCATTTTAAAAAGCCGTTCAATATAAATTTCGCACAATCATATCAAATTTTAACTCAAATTGCAAAGCAAAACGCCGCCGTTGCGTCTAAATTCCGCTTCAGCTCGCGAGGCTTTTAAGCGCTTTTTTGCGCTAAAAAATCGCAGATCAACCCGCCCGTTTGTCGCAGCGATAAAAACAAAATTTCAAGCGCCATTTTATAAAATCTTAATCCCCTTTCGTATAAAATGCATCGAAATTCCGTTTATAAAGAGCTTGATTTGGATAAATTTGAAGTCAGCACTGCGCTAAGAAAAGAAAGGACTAGGGACTACGACAAAGAGCCACTAGTTTTGCGGGATTATTCTGGCTTTCCTTTGATTTTACATTATCTGTTTATTTTGATATTTTGGATTACTGCTTCTGGATTTTGTATTAATTGCTTAGATGATTTTGAAAGCGGTATTTTAGATTTTGATGACACAAAACGAACGATAATAAAATTTGGCTTTGCGATAGTTGTATTTTTGGTATTTGATTGTTTTAATATTATAAATTTAAAGAAAAAATATACCTATTTTTATAATTCAAAAATTGCATATTATGATCAAAATTTTAAAGAAATCAGCAGTGAAGATATAATATTTAACAAAGACACAACTTTTAAGGCAATCTGGTTTTTAGATATGATATTTTCAACTATTTTTGGTAAGGTATTTTTAGTTAGTTTTTTCATAATTAGCTTTATTAAAGGAACTTTTGGCATATCTTTAATAGGTGTATTACTTTTAATATTTATATTATTGTTTGTGGAATTTTTAGAAATTATAGTTTTTTTGGTAATTTATAGATATGAAAATAAAAGTTTTAAAAATTTTTGGAAAATATTTCCAAAATTTCAAATAAATCTTGAATACGCAGAAGACATACATTGGTCTGATTATAGGCGAAATAACGAAAGACTTTATTCTATACATATATTTTCTTTCAATGAAGAAAATTACGATAAAGTAAGAGATTATATTTTTACGGTCTTTAATATAGATATAAATAAAAATTTAAGTAAATAACATTTTTTTTGATAAAGGATAAAAAATGAGAAAGTTTGAGGCACTAAAAACATATGCAGGGCTAGCTTGGGCGGGGTATATGGGATTGAACAATTAACAAGCTGTGGTATAAAAAAGACTGCCATGGATTTTGGGTTTAAATGAGGGCTAATTCAGATCAAACAGATCCAAATATCAAATTTATAAATTTAAATTTACTTGTTGCTTGAATTTAAAAGCAATAGCAAGTTTAAATTTGTAAATTTATAAAATCCAATATCGGTGATACTGATCGAGATTGAATTTAAAATGAAATTGTATAAAAAGGATGAAAGGTGGATAATGATGTTTTTAATAAAAACAAAAATTTAAGGGATTATGATAAAGAGCCGCTGATTTTACGTGATTATAGTAGAGAAATGTTGCTTCACGGTGTTTTAAATTTAATATTTTTCTTTATTTCTTTGCTTTTTGTTTTTGCGATACAGTACCACATCGAATTTGATAAATTTGACGAAATAATAAGAAAAATTTATATCTTATTTTTGATATTTATAGCGTTTTTATTTATTTCTTATGTAATAACTATTATTTCAAAAGAACGCTTTGTTTCACTTTCGTCTAATATGAGAGCAGTATATTACGATAGTGATTTGCAAATACGAAAAATTCAGAGCTTATTGGGGAATAAAGAATTTTCATCGTTTTTATATTTCATACTTAGTAGCAAATTTATAACATTATATCCTATTTTAATTGTATCAATAGGTGGATTTATATTTACTTTTGATAGCGAATTTATAATAAGTTTGCTTCTTTACGCTTTTGCTTTGTTTTTAGCGATTATATATGATATTTTATTTCGTATGTTGCTTTATAAAAAATCAAATAAAAATTTGACAAATTTTTGGGAATATTCGCAAAAATTTGTAATTGATATAGGTTGGATAAGAGGTGTTCGTGTAATAATACAACAAGGGGCAACAATAGCTTTTTTTAATCAAAAAGACCACGATTTATTGAAAGAATATTTTCTTACACTTTCTCACATAAATTTAGATAAAGATATATAAAAGATATTAAAATTTTTCTAATAAGGAGACAAAAAATGAGTAATTCAAGTAGAATTAACAAGGCAACAAACGAGTTGGATAAAGCAGAAAAAAGACTGCTATATTCTTTGGATTTAACCGAGGTAATTCAGATAAAACAGATCCAAATATCAAATTTGCAAATTTAAATTTACTTGTTGCTTGAATTCAAAAGCAATAGCAAGTTTAAATTTGTGAATTCATAAAATTCAGTACCAAACGATACTGACCAAGTTTAAATTCGCAAGTTAAACTTTAAATTTGAAAGCAAACATATGAAAAAAGCATTTAAAATTTTATTTATAATCTTTATTTTATTTACTTTGTGGATTATTATTTCATTTACTTATCAACTTTATAAAGATGATAAAAGGCATACTGCCGAATTAGAAGCTATGTTTGATAAATACGATAAAGTAAAATATTTGGAAAACAAGATAGATTTTAAAACAGCAACCGAGCATGAAAAAATTAATTTTTACATAAAAGATTTTCTACAAAAAATTCACTATTTAGACAATTATCCAGCAAAAGATATAAAAAAGATGAAAAATATCCATAGAGATATAAATGACTTTGCTGAAACAAGATTTTATCTTTGCAATGGAGACAAATACCCTGATGACAAATGCGAATTTTTCAAGCTTGATAAAAGATTAAATTTAGAATATTTACTAAATTTAGGTTCTAAAATTTGTAATACCGACACACCTAGGCAAAACGCACAAGAGATAATTGATAATGATGAAATTTTAAAAATAGAACCTTTTTATCCGTTCAATGAAAAATACATTATTGATGAAAATGGTAAATTTTTGGAAAATTTCGTTTATATTGGCGAAAATAAGCATATACTTTTTTCAGATTTTGTATTTATAAATAAAAAAGTCTTAAAATATCACGATACAAAAAACGACATAGTCATTGTATCAAATATTATGTTTTCTTGGCTTTTAGCAAATGCTATTGTCAATAAAGAAATATCAGAATTTTGCGTTACCCATAATCTACTGACAACTAACAAAAAAAGATTTTTTGAAAAAACATATGGGAGAGAATATTATTTTAAATATATTCCTACCGATAGACCTACGCTCCAAAATATCGTTTTTAACGATTTTTCATATAATGGCGATTACTATTATAATGCGATTTTAGAGCAATACCAAACTTTAAAAAACAACAATTTCAATAAAAATCTAAATTTACAAGGAGACGGCAATGCCAAAAATTGACTTAAATGGTGACGGCATAAAAACAATATCAAGAAAAAACGGTAAAACATACTTCGACCTAGATAATAATAAATTCGCAGAAAATACCTCTTGGATAGATAAAAATGACGGAATTTTAATCAATAAAACCTTAATCACAAATATCATAACAAACGGAAGCGAACTATTTGGAAATCATACTTTACTAAGAAACAGAAGCTTGGCTAATAACGGCTTTGAGGCCCTAAAAGAATTTGCAAATTTAAATTTACTTGTTGCTTGAATTTAAAAGCAATAGCGAGTTTAAATTTGTAAATTCATAAAATTCAGTATCAAACGATACTGACCGAGATTGAATTTACTAGGAAATTTTATAAAAAGGATCAAATTTGGTAAACGATGTTTTTAATAAAAACAAAAATTTAAGGGATTATGATAAAGAGCCGATTATTATAAAAGACTACAAACCACAAGTAAATTTGATTGGTATATTTTTAATGATTTTAGCTTTTATTATTTTGTGTATCGCAAAACCAGAAAAAGTCAATGGTTTTACGATTTTATCTCTTATGGTAGCAATTCCTTACATTATGAAATTTTTGGGTAAAAATTATTTTATTCTGAAAAATGAAATGATAAGCCAAATTAAAAATGATAAATCTTTTTATTTTATGCAAGTAAAAAATATTAAAAATGTTAAATTTAGCGTTGATTTTAGAGATGGAAGCGAACAAATTTCACTAGTTGCCAAAATTTTACTTTTGATTATTATTTCTACATACATATATGCAATTTTTGCATTTAATGAGCCTATTATTTTGTTTTTTATTTTTGCACTTATCGTTGTATTTTATACAATTCCAAAAATCATAACTCATACAATAAATGGTGGCAAAATCAATGATAGCGTTTATGATTGTCTTACCATTTACAGCAAAAATGGAAAAGTGATGAATATTATGATTTGCAACGACAAAGAATTTAAAGAATTTAAAAAATACTTTTTAGAAAATGTGAAATTAAATATTTCAAATGCTAAAACTAGCTTTGGAATTTTTGATAAAAATTTTTATAACACAAGGAGCGAACGATGAATTCAACAGGTAGCAGAGAAGCGAAAGCAAGAGTCGCTTTGGATAAAGCTGAAAAAATTATTATTGAAAAATTTACTAAATTCAATCTTTCTGAAAATAGTAAAGATAATTTAGAAAATATTCGTAAAATGTGGAATAGTGCAAGCAGTGGTTATAGTATTGCTGAAAATTTCACTGATATACCCGAAAAGATTTTAAAAAGCAAAGCTAGGGCTATTGTTTTGTTTGTAGAAATCGCAGCAGGAAATGTGTTAATTGATAGCACTATGGGTGAAAGCAAAATGAAACAAATGGTTGAGGCGTTAGGAGATGCAATTATTGCTGGTGCGGCATTATTGACACCGCAAGGTTGGATAATTACTGGTGTAAATTTGGCATTATCTCTTGTTGATTGGGATTTGGGAAGTATATTTAAGAAAATATATGGAGAAGATAACGATAATATAAATATTACCTCAAATGGCTTTATAGAAGTTAGGAATAATGATGGTTCTATTTATACAAGACCATTATCGACACAAGCTAGAAAAATTTTAAACATTAATGGTGAGCCAAGTGGTTCTATATTTGGCGACAGGAAAGGCGATGTATTGTTCGGCAGTAGTGGAGATGACTTGCTTCAAGGTAGAAATAGCGATGATTTGCTTCTTGGGGGAGCCGGCTATGATACATACTTTACCGACGGCAAAGACACCATAAAAGACTCTGACGGCAAAGGACAAGTATATTTTTATGGTCGCAAACTAACAGACGGCACTCAAGTAGAAAAAGGTTCAAACATATATAAAACAAAAGACAATATAAAATATGAACTAATTGATAATAAGCTTATAGT
>CAUSCW010000004.1:0-70048 GCA_963530195.1 uncultured Campylobacter sp. | reverse complement strand
CGTTTGCTAGCGCAAAAATAAATCCCAAATTTGGATAGATATTTTTTAGCTTAGCTGTAAGTTCTATGCACATATCAAGTCCGTATAGGTCGGTATTTTTATAAAAAGATATTTGAAATGCATTTGCCGTTATTATTCGCGTCTTACTTTTTATAAAATCGTAAAAAGAGCTAGGGTAGGTAGCTAAAATTTTATCTTCCTCCTCTAACGGCGGCGGCAAAAAAGCATGCTCGATTATAATACTTTTTGGAATATGCAAATCTCTACTTTTGTAATCGTCTAAAATATGCTTATTAACTACCACCAAAACATCTATGCAATGAAAAAAGACTCTATAAATCAACGCCTTAAATTTAGAAGACTCTTCAAACAACCTTGGATTATGGCTAGTAGCAATTAAATCAAAATTTTTAAAAAGTCTAGTAATCATGAGCACAAAAACTATCGTCATACTAAACGAGTGAATATTTACGGCTCGAAATTTTGTCCTGCACAATACTGCAAATAAATCGATATATTTTTTAAAACCATTCTTGGATACATCAAATACTTGCGAATTATCTAGCGATTTACTAAGTCTATAAATATAAACCGACACTCCGCCAAGAGGAGGCGGATACGGTCCGATTATTAAAATTTTATCATATTTTTTAAGCCTATCTTGCACTAACGAACTCATATCAAAAACGAAATCTCCGTCGTCTGCACCATATCCCAAAGCTCTATCGGCCAGCCTTTTTTGCTTCCTTTTAGAGCCTCAAATAGTGCCTCGAGCTCTTCTGGCTGTCCCTTTTGGCTTACGTTCGTTGAAATTTCTTTCACCCCCACTCCATATCCTTTTAGGCTTTTATAATCGTCTAAAACGATGCTCTTGCCGTCGAAGTGGATCTCCATAAATTCCTTGCTTAGCTCCTTGCTGCCATTTGCGAAATACTCGATATTTGCCACCGAGCCATCTTTGTATTTTAAGACGATAGATTTATTATCCTCGGCGCTATATTTTTCATTACTCGGCGTGATGGACTGCGAAAATACGCTCTGTATCTCGCTTCCCGTTAGCGCCGTCATCAGATCTATTATGTGGCACGCTTCGCCTACCATCCTGCCACCGTTTTCATGCACCCAGTGATCCATCGGTATGCAGCCCGCATTCATCCTATATCTGATTATCATCGGATTTATTCTATCGCTCGTATGCTTTTTTATCTCCTGCGCGTAAGCGCTAAATCGCCTGTTAAATCCCACGAATAAAAGGGGCTTATCGCCTCCCCCCTCGTAAAATTTCTTTATCTTTTCAAGCTCCTCTTTGTTTGTCGCAAGCGGCTTTTCTACAAATACGTTTTTATCCGCTTCAAGCGCCTTTAAAGTAAGCTCCGCATGGCTATCGTGCCTTGTGGAGATGATCACCAGATCAACGTTTTTGTCATTTAAGATATCGTCTAAATTTGAAGTAGCGTAGTTCGCTCCGTATTGCTGTGCCACCGCCTTTGCCTTATGTCCGCTTCGGTTCATTATCGCGTAAATTTTATACTTATCCGTAAGCTTTGAGATATTAGGCAGGTGCATACCGGTAGCAAATCCACCGACGCCTACGAATGCGACGTTTATCACATCTCTGTTTACGGGTATAGAATTTATAATGATTTTTTTATCGTGATTTAGATAGTTATCAAGCTCGGTTAAATTTGCCTCGCCGTAGTCAAGCAAAACCATAAGCGGCTTATTCTGCGAAGTCTGCAGCGACTCAAACGCCTCCTTTACCTGCTCGATAGGATATTTTGCGTCTATGAGCTTATCCAGCTTTATCAAATTTTCATTTACCAGCCTTAGATACTCGCTCATATTTCGATTTTCAGTCCATCTGACGTAGCTAAACGGATAATCAAGTCCCTGCTCTTCGTAGCTCTTGTCGTAGCGACCAGGACCATAAGAGGTGGAGATGAGAAAATCGAGCTCCTTTTTATACATATCCTCTCTATTGATCTGCATGCCGGCAACGCCTACGAGCACCACTCTGCCCTTTTTCTTGCACATCTGAAAGCTTTGAGATAGCGGCTCGCTACTATTCGTAGCGGCGGTAAATAGCACGCCATCGGCGCCGTATCCGCCGCTCCAAGATGAAACGACGTCTAACAAATCGTCTTTTGACGGGTTTATAACGAGCTCGGCGCCGTATTCCTTTGCTATCTGTAAGCGCCTATCGTCAAAATCGCTAACCGCAACCCTAACGCCTGAAATTTTAAGCATCTGCACCGCAAGAAGCCCTAAAATCCCAGCCCCCACCACTACGCAGGTCTCGCCAAGCCTTAGATCGATCCGCCTAACGCCCTGCATCGCTATGCCGCCGAGCGTCACGGTGCAAGCTCGCTCAAAGTCCATATCCTGGGGCATTTTCATAACTAAATTTTTTGGCACGTCTACGTATTCTGCGTGGTTTGCAAGCCCTGCACCGGCTGCGGCAACGCGCTCTCCGACTTCAAAATTTGAAACGCCCTCTCCGACTGCTATGACGACGCCGCTAAGCGAATAGCCGGTCGGGCTTCCGCTATCAAGCTTGCCCTTTACCTTCGCGTAGACGCTGGCTATGCCATCGGATTTCACCATATTGATGACTTTTTTTACATTCTCCGGCTGCTCTAAAGCCCTTCTAATCAGACTCTTGCCGCTATTTGATACGCCACTTATCTCGGTGCCCGCCGATATGCAGCTATTTACTACTTTTATAAGAACGCATCCCCTTGAAACGCTTGGAGCAGGGATCTGCTCTGCTAAAACCTTACCTTTTTTAACTATTGCTTGTAACATTAATCTACCTTGAAAAATATTAAATATTAGTATTTCGCACGCCGCAAAAATCCAAAACTTCTTTTTCTATTTTTAGCCCTTTAAATTCCTTATGTCCGACCAAAAATACGATAATATCCGAAATTTCGATAGCCTTTTTATAATCCACTATCTCAAAATCTTTGTGAGCCTTGATATTGGGCTCTACGGCGACCACATCTACGCCGTCTGCGATCAGGCGTCTGGTTATATTTAGCGCAGGCGACTCCCGCAAATCGTCGATGTCCGGCTTAAAAGCAAGCCCCATGCACGCGACTTTAGGCTTTCTGCCGTTTTGCAGCTCAAATTTCAAAGCGGCGTTTTTGATCTTTTCTATACACCATTCAGCTTTGTGATCATTGACCTCTCTTGCGGATTTGATCAGCCTCGCTTCGTAGCCGCCCGCATGCACTATAAACCATGGATCGACCGCTATGCAGTGCCCACCTACGCCGCAGCCCGGGCTTAAAATATTAACTCGCGGATGGCGGTTTGCTAGTGAAATGAGTTCCCAGACGTTAATGCCGAATTTATTGCACAAAATGCTAAGTTCGTTTGCAAAGGCTATGTTTACGTCGCGAAAGGAATTTTCGGTCAGTTTCGACATCTCTGCGGTTTTCGAGTCAGTCTGTAAAACTTCGCCTTCTACGAATTCTGCGTAAAATTCCGCTATTTTTTTAGTAGCAATTTTTGTAGTTCCGCCCACGATCCTATCATTTTGGGTGAGTTCTTTCAAAATTTTACCGGGCAAAACTCTCTCAGGGCAATGAGCGATATAAATTTTAGAAATATCAACACCGCCATTTTTTAAAATTTCGCCTATCTTTTCGGTAGTACCTACTGGTGAAGTGGATTCTAAAACGACCATATTATCGTTTTTTACGTATGGTATTATAGATTTTGCCGCACTTATGACATAATCGATATTTGGCACGTATCCGTCTCGAAACGGCGTCGGAACAGCTATAATAAAAATGTCTGCAAAATCGGGCTTAACGTCTGCTTTTAAATTTCCGCTCTGCACTGCTTTTTTAACAAATACGTCAAGTTCTGGCTCGATGATATGAATTTTACCCTCATTGATCGTATCTACGACGCTCTGCACCACATCAACGCCATGGATTTTATACCCTCTATTTGCCAAAAGCGCCGCCGTCGGCAACCCTATATATCCAAGACCCAAGATGCAAACTTTTTTCACAATATTCCTTTTAAAAATTCCAGTATTTTTTTACAAGCTTTACCGTCACCATATGGGCTTGCACTTTTGCTCATTTTATCATATTCATCTTTTAAATTTAATAATTTTTGCACCTCTTTTATGATATTTTCGCGCTTGGTGCCGATAAGCTTCACACATCCTGCTCTTATCCCTTCAGGTCTTTCGGTAGTTTCTCTGATAACTAAAACGGGCTTGCACAGGCTCGGCGCCTCCTCTTGGATGCCGCCGCTATCTGTTACTATCATATATGACTTGCTCATAAGATAGACGAAACTATCATACTCTAGCGGATCGATTAAAAATATATTCGAAATGCCCGATAAAATTTCTCCCACAGGCTTTCTTACATTTGGATTTAAATGCACGGGGTAAACGATGTCGATATTTTCATTTTTTAGCGCTATTTCACGTAAAGCCTCACAAATATTAACAAAGCCTTCTCCGAAATTTTCTCGTCTGTGTCCTGTAACGAGAATAAATTTTCTATCACTAAGCTTATATTTGGAATTTATAAAGGATAAAATTTTATTTTTTAGCAGCTCGTTGTTTTCGATTTTGTCTATCGTCCACAAAAGCGCGTCTATAACGGTGTTGCCACTAACAACTATATTTTTTGAATCTTTGCCTTCTTTTAAGAGATTGTCTCTTGCATCGGTGGTCGGTGCGAAGTGATATTTAGCTATGAGCCCCGTCATCTGCCTATTTATCTCTTCAGGAAACGGTGAATAGATATTATGCGTCCTAAGTCCAGCTTCGACATGTGCCACGTCTATCTTTTGATAATACGCCGCTAAAGAAACGGCATAAGTAGTAGTAGTATCTCCATGCACAAACACGATGTCTGGGGTATATTCGCTAAATACATCGCGCATACCAAGCAAAACACCAGACGTAATATCGTACAGATCCTGCCCTTGCTTCATTAAATTTAGATCAAAATCCGGCTTGATCTCAAAAAATTCAAGCACCTGATCAAGCATCTGTCTGTGCTGTGCCGTAACGCAAACCTTCACTTCAAATTCTGCGTGCTTTTGAAATTCCTTTATCAACAGAGCCATCTTAATGGCTTCCGGGCGCGTTCCAAATACTATCAAAATTTTTCTTTTCGTCATAAACTCCCCTAAATATCGGTTTTTTAACCGAATTTATTGCTGTAATTTTAATTAAATTTTGCTATATCGGCGCTTAACCAAACAAAATAACACTATTTATATTACATATAGCACTTTAAAATTTTGATCTGATTTATATTTAGCTTCTAGTAGATACAAATCCTCTAACAGTTTTTATAATATACCCTATCTTCTCATCACTCATACCGGGATATACGCCGACCCAGAAACTATCGTTCATTATCTTGTCGGTATTTTTTAGCTTGCCTGAAATTTTATAATCGACTCCGAGTTTAAGGTCTGCAAATAGCGGATGCTTGATCATATTTCCCGCAAATAAATTTCTTGTTTGCACGCCCGCCTTCTCTAGATGCTCGCTAAGCTCATTTCTACTAAATTTTGCCCCGTCTGCAACCGTCATCATAAAGCCGAACCAGCTAGGCTCGGAATGCGGCTGGACTTTAACTGAAACAAGCTCTTTTATATCTTTTAAGCCGTCATAAAGCTTTTTAAAATTTTGTCTACGACGCTGCACGAAGTTAGGAAATTTCTCTATCTGGGCACATCCAACCGCAGCTTGCATATCGGAGGCTTTTAAATTAAATCCGAAGTGCGAATAAACGTATTTATGATCGTATCCAAGCGGTAGCTCACCAAATTTTTGCGAAAAGCGCCTACCACAGGTATTATCTACGCCGCTCTCACACCAGCAATCGCGTCCCCAATCGCGCATACTTAGCATAATTTTTTTAAGCAGCGGATTGTTTGTGTATGTGGCACCCCCCTCACCCATCGTCATATGATGAGGTGGGTAAAAGCTGCTTGTGCCTATATCTCCCCATGTGCCGGTCGGCTTACCGTCATACAGAGAACCCAGCGCGTCGCAGTTATCCTCGATAAGCCACAAATCGTGCTTATCGCAAAATTCCTTCACGGCTTTTATATTAAAAGGATTTCCTAGGGTGTGAGCTACCATGACGGCTTTCGTTTTTGGGCTAAGCGCAAGCTCAAGCTTCGTATGGTCTATGTTAAAATACTCAAGCTCCATATCGACAAAAACGGGAACGGCACCGTATTGTACGATAGGCGCAACCGTCGTAGGAAAGCCTGCTGCTACTGCTATAACTTCATCGCCCTTCTTTATGCGGCGCTCTTTTAGAAGCGGCGAGGTAAGCGCAAAGAATGCAAGCAAATTCGCACTGCTTCCGCTATTTACTAAAAACGCCCATTTTACGCCAAGCATTTTGGCGAATTCCTTTTCAAATTTTTTAGAATATGTGCCATATGTGAGCCAGAAATCAAGCGAACTATCTACTAAATTTATCATTTCGTGCTCGTCAAAGACTCTGCCTGCGTAATTTACGCGACTTTTACCAGGTTCAAATTTGGCGTGCTGTGCTGGCTCATGAACCAGACTATAATACTCTTTCGTCTTTTCTAAAATTTCTTGCTTTAATTCTTGCGGCGTCATTTTTTGCCTTTCCAAATTTCATTGATTTTTCCCAAATATGGGTCTTTTTTGATGGTATCTAAGTCTAGGCTAGTAAAATTTTGCTTAAAATATTTGCAAATTTTACCGATCGCTTCCGTATGCGGCGTAAGCTTGAATTTATCTTTCATTTCGGATTTTAATAGGCTATTGTCGGAAGTGTATTCGTTATTCAGCCCTTCATTTAGCACGATTATCTCGGATTTAAAATCGCTCGCCTCATTTACTAGCGCAGCCAGACTAAGTAGATCGATTTTTGTCCCACTGCTTGCGTTGTAAATTTTATGTTGCGCGTCATTTTCTATATAAAATTCCACTACGTTTAACAGGTCATCGACATACATGTAATCAAAAAATACGTTTTGATTGATCGTGATGGGTAGATGCAGTAGGTTTTTTACTACGGCATTTGTAATAAATTTATAGCGGTAATTCTCCATTTCGCCGTAAATTCCAAATAAACGAAGCTGGATAATATTATTCGCGCAATCCTCGATATAATGCGACGAAATAGCTTTGTAAAAACCGTATTCATCAAGCGGAAGTGCCTTTTTATAATCATCCTCGCGAGCATTTATTATCGGCTTGTGTTTTCCGTATTCCGCACCGCTTCCAAATGATATGATCTTTGCAACCTTGTTTTTTTGCTTGGCGATATTGAAAAAGATTCGTAAATTATACTCAGTCACATTTGTCATATCCAGCGTATCGCGACCGCCGCCGCGATTGGCGAGATGGGCGATAGTATCGATTTTATGCACACGGACAAAATCATAAACTGCGCTTTCGTCAGTCAAATTTAGCTCGCTACTTTTTGGAGCGAAAACGTTAAAATTTCCATTTAGCGCAAGACGTTTTTTTAGATGCGAACCGATAAAACCGCTACCGCCCGTGATGAATAGATTCATCTGCTACTTAGCCTTTTTTCGAGCATTTCGATTCTTTTCTCATCCTCGGATTTGATTCTGTGATAATACCTACGCTTGCTCTTAAGCCAAGCTAATTCAAATTCCACGCCGGCTAAAATTCCAGCCTCCATATTATTTATGGCGTCTTTATGATAGACAATCTTTCGCGTTTCGTATTTATCAAGCAATCTTTTAGAAATGAGATATTTAATGAAATCGCACGACTTCGCGGATATAGCTCCGCCTAGACCGCATTTTAGTCCTTTGGCCCTTGCTTTAGTGTAAATATCTTCGCAATATTTTAACATCTCATCGCTATCTGCGAAATCCCTATTTTTGCCCATCGAAGCAGTAAAATCAACCCTGCCTATCGTTATGCCGGTTAATGTATTGATATTTTCTAAAGATAAAATATCGTCTAAATTCTCATAGCATGTTATGGTTTCTACATTAATCGCGAATTCTATATCATTACGGTTATCTTCTGCTACAAAGGTATTTATAGCGGCCACGAACTTACTAACGGCAAATTTTGTCTCCGCCATCGGAGCTACGATCCCTTTTACGCCAAGCGTGATAGCATTATACATATCGGTAACAGCTTCTACGCCACCAATCTTCATAATAATAGGCAGATCAATTTTAGAAGTAATATCCTTTAGCCTACAAAGCTCTTCTTGCCTGCTACCTTCATTCTCGTACTCTGCTTTGATCTCAAAAACACCGTATTCGTCTTTAAGTCTTTTAAGAATATCGATCATCTCGTATTCTAAAACATTCATTTTAGCTCCTTAAAATTTTATTCTTAACATTCAGCAATGTAATATCATTGCCAACTAGAATTCCTTTACAATTAAAATTCTTTGCCATAGCCATATCACTTTCTATCCTATCACCTACCACAACGATATGCTGTTTATCAAGCCCCCAATCCTTACATAAAATTTCGAGCATAAAAGGACTTGGCTTTCCTACTATATCCAGCTTAATTTCTTCATCAATACTACCAAGGATTGCACTTAGCATAGCATTGGCACCGGGTCTTAAAAGACCATTTTCTACCGGGAAATTTTTATCTGTATTTGCCACTATTATTCTACGAGATTTTTGTAATGCAATAAGAGCTCTTGATAAAATTTCATAGTTAAAATTTAAATCAAGCCCAATTACCACGGCTTCACAACTATACTCATCCTCGACATTTATATCTGCATTCGTTAATTCACTTTTAAAACCACGGCTACCAACTAAAAATATATTTCTTAGATCATTTCTTTGCAAAAATATAGCACTAGCATAAGCTGAGGTATATATTTTATCTACAGTAGTTCTTATACCCATATGAATTAATTTATCTAAAATTTCAACTCTTGTTTTAGTTGAATTATTAGTAAAAAATAAGACATTATAACCATTGGATTGAAGCTCATCTATAGTTTGCAAAGCAAAATCGGCAATTTTACTCCCAAAATAAATAGTCCCGTCTAAGTCAAAAACTACAGCTTTATTCATCTACCGGCTTAATTATCATATTTTTATAAAATTCTTCTCGCGGCAAGAACGGAAACATATCCTCAAGTGGCTTTGAAACCATTTTGCCGTCAGGCTTTATCTTAGACGATAATTTTGGCTCCATTTTTTCAGTAGGCGAAAGCATTATTTCACAAACTACCGCACCTGGTTTGGATAGAATTTCCTCCAACTCCCCTTTTAAATTTAGCTGATTTTCTATCCTGCAGGCTTCAAAGCCATAAACCTCTGCTAATTTTACGATATTAGGAAAGCTGACGCCGCTATCTTTATCTGAGCCTACCTTGTGCCCTTTAAAAAAGTTGTTTTGAGTATTTCTGATAGAAATATAGCCTGCATTATTCAGAACAAAGATTTTGATCGGAAGCTTATTATGAATTATTGTCTGAAGCTCTTGAATATTCATCTGCAAGCTACCTTCACCCGTAACGCAAATCGTATTTTTTTTGCCATTTGCGAAGCAGGCACCGATTGCGGCAGGCAGATCGTATCCCATAGAAGCACAACCCGAATTTACTACCACCTTTTGATTCTCATATAAGCGCAAGCTCTGATACGATGAAACACATGCCGTACCGTTACCGAATACATAAACTAAATCTCGTTTATGATTAGATAGCACATCGAAGAAATTATATGAATCAACCCGCTCTTTTACATTTTGTCTAAAAGGCTCAATCGTAGGATAATTCTTTCTGTAATTTTTACAAATTTCAAGCCAAGCTCCAAAATCTAGCTCGTCTTTCAGCACAGATCGCAAATCCGATATAAAAACCTTCGCATCGGATTTAATCTTAATATCTGCAGCAATCGTTTTTTTGTTTAGTTCGTTTTCATCGATATCGACCAAAATTTTTTTTGCTTCTCTGCCGAAGAATTCCCAGTTATAACTGACTGCACGGATGTTTAATCTAGCGCCTACGGCGATGATGAGATCGGAATTTTGCACGACAAAATTTGCCGCCCTATTGCCGATAGTGCCGTATCTGCCAAAAAACAATTCGTGGTCATTTCTAACGATATCGTATCTAGCAAAAGTGCCGATAACGGGAATTTTCAAAATTTCGATTAGTTTTAGAAATTCTTCGTTCGCACCAGTAAGCGTTACGCCGTTGCCGGCAATAATTACAGGGCGCTTAGCAGCTTTTAACGCATCTAAAACCTGCGGGATTTTAGTGTCGAATTTCGGTTCTTCGGGGATTTCAAATTCTACCAGATCCGCTTCGTCCACCATCGCGCCTTGTATATCTAGCGGCACATCCAGCCATACGGGTCCAGGTCTGCCGTGTTTAGCCTCATAAACAGCTTTTTGCAGATGAAATTTTATGCCATTTTTATCCGTTATCATTACGGCATATTTTGTGATAGGCCTTACGATGTCAACGATATTGAGCTCTTGATCACCGAGCTGACGCAAATTTAGCTCGGGTTGCGAAGCAATGGTCGTTTGAAATTTCACCTGCCCCGATATGATCATCGTAGGGATAGAATCCACCCAGGCGCCGTAAACGCCGGTAATCGCGTTCGTCCCGCCGGGGCCTGTGGTAACATACGCGATACCGATCTTATTTGAGACGCGCGCATAGCCCTCTGCGGCTATCGCGCAAGCTTGCTCGTGATGGTTGCATACATACTCCAAATTTTCATTTTTACCAAGCGAATCTATCAGGTGCATATTCCCGCCGCCCGAGACCATAAATACGGTCTTTGCGGTATCTTCGTGCTCGGCTATAAATTTTGCTATAAAATCGCTAACTTTTATCATCGCATCATATCTTTTACGTAGTCGTTTAAATTTTGCTCGGTATCAATCACGCCGTTTTCGTAGAAATTTTTATACCATTTTACAGTTTTTTCAAATGCCGTTTCACTATCCCAAACTGGCTTCCAACCAAGCAGTGCACGCGCTTTAGAGCAATCAAGCTTCAATAAATTTGCCTCATGCGGCTGATCCGCGTCAGAGCTGATTTTAAATTCTATCTTATCCCAATATCGCTTGGCGCTTTTCAATACATCAAGCACTCTAATCGCACCATCGTCACTAGGTCCGAAATTCCATGCGCTGCCGAACTCCTTTCGCCCTTCAAGTAACTTTTGCCCCACGAGCAAATATCCGCCAAGCGGCTCGAGCACGTGCTGCCAAGGGCGTGTCGCATGCGGATTGCGGATCGTTACCGCTTCATTTTTAGCTGCTGCGCGCATAACGTCGCAAATCAATCTGTCTTGCGCCCAGTCTCCGCCGCCTATGACGTTGCCCGCGCGACACGTGGCAAGCAGCGTTTGATGCTTTGTACCGTAGTCTTTTTCATTAAAAAACGAATTTCGATATGAACTAGCTAGAAGATCCGCGCAGCCTTTCGACGAGCTATATGGATCATACCCGCCCATGGGATCGCTTTCGCGATATCCCCAAACCCACTCTTTATTTTCGTAAGCCTTGTCGCTGGTGATATTCACGATCGCGCGAACGCCCGCCTTTCTACAAGCTTCAAATACTTTCAACGTACCGATGACATTGGTTTCGTAGGTCGTGATGGGATCGGCATAAGATGGGCGCACCAGCGCCTGAGCGGCAAAGTGAAATACGATATCGAGTTTATAAGTCGCAAATGCTTCGTCTAATTTGACAAGATCTCGTATGTCGCCCATTATCTGGACGACATTTAAATTTAAAAGTCCTATATGATTTGGCTCTGTAGGCGCCGGAAGCGAATAGCCTATCACTTTCGCACCCATGCGCTCCAGCCACAGACTAAGCCACGAGCCCTTAAAGCCGGTATGTCCGGTAAGCAAAATGGTTTTGCCCTTATAAATTCCGGAGTATAGACCCTGCATATCTCGCATCGCTACCATTTTTTCCACGGAGCGTTACCGCTATCCCAAATTTTATTTAACTCAAGCTTATCTCTAAGCGTATCCATCGGCTTCCAAAAGCCGCTATGTTTATACGCTAAAATTTCATCGTCATGGGCTAAATTCATAAGCGGTTCTTGCTCGAATATCGTCGCATCGCCATTTGTAATATAGTCAAAAACCTTGGGCTCGCATACAAAGAAACCGGCATTAATCCAATTGCCGTCTCCTTTTGGTTTTTCCTTAAACTCATGCACGCGACTTTCGTCATCTATATTTAGCGCTCCAAAGCGACCTTCCGGCTGAACGGAAGTCATCGTAAGCGCTTTGCCATGGGACTTATGAAATTTTACAAGCTCGTGGATATCGATATCACTAACACCATCGCCATAAGTAAGTAAAAATGGTTCGTCTCTCACTATGCTCTGAGCTCGCTTAATACGACCGCCCGTCATAGTGTTTAGTCCGGTATTTAACAGCGTAACGCTCCAAGGCTCGCTAAAATTGGTTAAAACTTCCATTTTGCCATTTTTCAAATCTATAGTCATATCGCTTTGATGTAAAAAATAATTGGCAAAATATTCTTTGATATAGTAGCCTTTATAACCAAGTAGAATGACGAATTCGTTAAATCCGTACAAACTATAAATTTTCATAATATGCCATAAAATCGGTTTTTCGCCGATCTCTACCATTGGCTTTGGTCTAATGCTGGTCTCCTCGGCAAGCCTAGTACCGAAACCTCCCGCTAGTATTAAAACTTTCATCAAAGCTCCCTTTAATCAAAATTTACTCTTTCTTTTTCAAATACCAATGGGCGATTCAACACTTGTGTATAAATTGCCCCGATATATTCGCCTATTATACCGATAAAAAATAAAATTCCAGATGAAACGAACGAAAAAAGTATGATAAGAGGCGCGATCCCCACGCTCATTTCGTTCCAATATATGAGTTTCAGGATAAAATACACAAGCCCCACTATTATGCTTAAAATACCCATTATCATGCCTATAAAAGTCGCGAGCCGAAGTGGTACTTTGGAATTGCAGATTATACCGAGTATCCCCATATCATAAAGCGTGTAGAAGTTGTTTTTGGTAACTCCTTTAATTCTTACCGGTTGATCGTAAGGGATCTTAGCTACCTTATAACCGGCTTCCGCGAGCATTCCTCGAAAAAACGGATACGGATCATGCATCTGTCTAAGAGCCGCGATGACCTTTTTATCAAAAAGTCCAAAGCCGGTAAAATTCTTAAAAATTTCGATCTCAGATAGTTTTGATAAGAGCTCGTAATAGCATTCTCTGATTTTAAACATCACGCCGCGCTCCTCGCTATCTCGCTTAATAGCCAAAACCAAGTCGTTGCCCTCTTGCCATTTTTCTATAAACTGCGCAATCATCTCGGGCGGATCTTGCAAATCGGCTACGATAGAGATAACAGCATCTCCGTCTGCACCCAAAAGCGCATAAGTTGGTGATTTGATGTGGCCAAAATTTCTAGAATTTACGATGATCTTTAAATTTTTATCATCCTTTGCAAGGCGTTTTAAAATTTCAACTGTTTTATCAGTCGAAGCATTATCGATAAATATATGCTCGTAGTCATACTCCGGAAATTCGCCAATAACTTTTTTTACGCGCGCATAGACTTCCTCTACATTCTCCTCCTCATTAAAGCAGGCGGTAACTATACTGATCTTTTTCATATCATCTCCTAAAGACGAAAAATTTATTTAATAAAAATGATACCGCAGCTAGCGGGATCAAAAGCACAAAACCGTTTATATACATATTATCAAATCCAAGCCACTTGAAAAGCCATAGAAAAAATATATTTAAAAAATAAGTAATGATGTAAACAAATATAAATTTGAAAATCAGACTATTATCATCACTTTTAAAGACCAATTTACCTATAGTTTTAAAATTAAACATAATACCAAAGATAGTAGACAATAATACTGCTAGTGAATAGTGAAGCCCAGCGTAAATGAATAATGAAAATAGCCCATATCCAAAGGCAGTATTTAGGATGCCTACGAGGAGAAACTTGACGGCCTGTCGTTTAATCATAGCTACCATTTCGTCTATAAATATTTATAGTATTAAAATTTACCGTATCAATCGGCTCAACCCCAAGTTGAGGTAAAATTTCCATTATATTGGTTACATTACCATTCAAGGTTACTATATCAGAATTCTTAATTGTATTATTAATATCTTGCAAAACGGCTCCGTCTCTAGTGATCTGCATAATATTTACGCCGCTATCCTGTAGCCATAAATAGAACCTTTCATAACTTTGATCGAAAAAATTACTATTTTGAATTATTACATCTGTTTGGATATTTAAATTTTTAGATGCATTATTAAACATCAAGCTATTAGGTACAACAAAGGAGTTTATAAATTTATATCTACCCTCCTTTACCCATTTATTCATTACTTTATAAAAATCTTCTTGAATAAAATCATCTTTTCTCAAAAGTCTTTTGTTTATATCAAACGCTTTTTTATAGTATTGATATAAAACAATGTTCTCGGTTGGTCTATTTGTAAAATTAATATATTCTTGTTTAATCAGTTTTGTTGGAGTTACATCAAACCATTGCGTTACTAGGTGATATGGTGGAATTTTATCATTTAAAAGATACATTATTGGTAAGTTAAAAAAGTAAAAATCTTTGTCAGATACTGTATTTTTAGGTACATAATCATGAATATAGTCAAAAATATAAGATAATTTCTGATTCATATAAATATTTTTTAAAGGAATATATGAGGTCTCGGATTTGGCCTCGAATACACTACCTTGATAATTTTCAAGCCAGTTATATGGTATTAAAAATTTTACGTATATTATGAAAGATACCATTACAAGCATCCAATAGATCAATAAAATCCTGGCTATTTTGCGCAAATTTTGATTTAATAAAAAGCCGAATGCCAACCCTGCACACAAAAGAATGCTATTCATATTTAAGGCGATAGTAGTGAAAGTATTACTATAAACTATAGCAGCAGCACAAAAAGTAATGAAAATATAAATTTTTGATCCAAAAATGCTACTGTTTTTATAAAACATAGCAGCAAACATGATATACAAAATCATAGCTATGGAAAAGCTAATATAAGAGATATATTTAATAATATATAATATAACAGTGTTATGAAATAAAGCAATATAAGTAAGCGCAGTCAGTCCAATAGCTACGATAGTAAACCGAAATAAGATAGTTGTTCTTGCTGCAATTTGTCCTACCAATGCATCATATAGATATACAATCTTTTTTCTAAAATGTACAAGAATTAATATTATAAAAAATTCCAACACACTTATTGTTAATATCCGACTAAGCTCTGGTTCAAAAATAAACCTCGTCGCTATCGTCCATAGACTTCCTTTTGAATCATTATCTGTTATTGATGAAGGATCAAAAGGCATTATGAAATTTATGGATGCAAAGAATATAATAGTAAAGAGTAGTAAAAATCCTATTCTTTTAAAATAATTTTTTACGCTACTAGATATAAAAGCATAAGATACAAAAAGACTTGCAAAAAGAACCAATCCCACATTTTGCTTTATGAAAAAAAGTAGGACTAAAAATAAAATTCCAAATATTTGATATATAACGCCTTGTTTAGAATTCTCATTTTTTATGGATTTTACTAGAAATAGTAGGGTAGAAAATTCTATGATGAAGACGTAGGTATGATAATCCTTCGGTATATATGTCTCCATACTAAACCATAAAAAACTAGCAAAAGTGGCTCCTATAGCACTAGCCGGTTTTGAAAAAAATTCTCTTAAAACCAAATACAATAAAATTACCTGTATCATTGCAGCTACTACACCGATGCAGGCAAAAGCAAAAAAATTTATTCCGAATATTTTTTGATAGAAGGCGTTTATATATACAAATAACGGAGTCCATGCTAGATAAAAATCTTTATTGATTACCTCTCCCCTATTTACTAAATAAGCATAGGTTTCCCACCAGCCTTCTTGGAGTGAGAAGTAATGGTCAAATATAAAGAGATGCGGTATTAATATTATGCTCAAGCACAGTATTAATACAAATTTATCTCTAACGGAGCTATTCACTACGATCTCCTTGTTTTTCATATACGTTAATTGTGTTGAAAAAGGTTGCTTCAGTCGGAGCTACTCCTAGAGTTGGAAATACCCTGCACAGATCAACGATACTACCATCCATTTGTAATACATCACCATTTTGCAAACGGTCATCTTCTTGCTTTGTGTCATTTTGGTCAGTAGCTATTTTTTTATCACGTCTAATAGTAACTAATGTTATACCGTTTCCCTTTAACCACTCCGTAAATTGTGACCTATCCATGCCGAAAAATTTTTCATTTTGCAAAATAATCAACATATTTTTAAGAAGATGGTTTTTTTCTTCCTCGACCGGCACATTATCATATGGAACTACAAATGACTTTATAAATTTATATTTCCCTTCCTGCACCCATTTATTCATGGTTTCATGAAAATCAAGCTGTTTAAAAGAGCTTTTAACTTGAAAATTCCGGTGCACAGTAAAGAAAAATGTCTGATATTGATACATAACAATATTTTGCGCAGGAGATTTGACAAATTCATCATATTCCCTAGATATAGCCTTGGACGATGACACATCTAGCCAATGAGTTACTAAATAATACGGTGGAATTTTATTATTCAATAAGTACATTATAGGAAAGTTAAAAAAATAGAAATCTTTTTGGTTTTTAGATTTAGTAGCTACATACTTATCAAAATAATCAAAAATATCTGATATCCGCTCATCCATATAAATACCATCTAACTGAGCGTATAAACTTTTAGAATTGGCGCTAAAGATATCTACCTGAGTATTGAAATTCCAATAATACGGCATTCTTATAGTTGCTAAAAACATAAAAAATATTATTATTAAATGTATATATATAGTAATGTATTTTATTTGTCTTAATCTACTTATATTTATAATAAATGCGCTGGCAAAAGCTATACATATCATATTACCACTCGCCGTAAAAGCATCAGCCAAAGTACCCGAATAAGATATGGCGGCCATGGCTACAATCATAAAGGCATATATCTTTGATGAATTACCGACTATATTATTTCTATTGAAGCATATATACAGTAAGAATAAAATAATACCTATTGAAAGAGATATAAAATTCTTTATTTCTATTCCAATTCCACTCATCCTGACAAACATACAGTATATTATAATTATATGTAATATAATAAGCATTAATATACGAAATTCTATTGTAGTTTTGGCTATCATTTTTCTATATAGGTTAGTATAAATTTCTGCTATTTTTAATCTAATAATATACAAGATAAGTGCAACCATTGATACAATAAGCGAATTTTTTAATATAGTTTGGTTTAAAGGATATGTAGCAAATCTCGTGGCCATAGCGAAAAAACTGCCCTTGGAATCATTTTCTGTTATAGAAGATAAATTAAAAGGAATGATAAAATTCATGATAGTAAAAAATATAGCCGAAATAATGAGTAAAAAGCAAATTCTTTTTATATAATCTTTAAAGTTTATAGCAACAAAAGCATATGCAACAAACAAACCGGCAAAAAGGACCAGGCCCACATTTTGTTTAACAAAAAACAATAAAACACAAAATAAAATTCCAATTATATGATAAAATCTGCCTATGTTAGAATTATAATTTTTTATATATTTTATCAAAAATAGTAATGTTAAAAATTCGGTAATATATACATACGTATGATAATCTTTGGCAATATAAGTACCGCTGTTTATATTTAAAAATGTCGCAAAAAGAGCTCCTATAGCACTAGCCGGTTTTGAAAAAAATTCTCTTAAAACCAAATACAATAAAATTACCTGTATCATTGCAGCTACTACACCGATGCAGGCAAAAGCAAAAAAATTTATTCCGAATATTTTTTGATAGAAGGCGTTTATATATACAAATAACGGAGTCCATGCTAGATAAAAATCTTTATTGATTACCTCTCCCCTATTTACTAAATAAGCATAGGTTTCCCACCAGCCTTCTTGGAGTGAGAAGTAATGGTTAAATATCAGTAAATGTAACGCAAGCGTTATACAAAAGCAAAAAGCAACCATTAAATTTTCTAAAATTTTAGTGTTAAACATATCTACCTCAAATCATTTAAAATTATTTTCGCGCTCTCATCGAAAATTTTACCTTTCAAATGCGCTTTACAAAATTCCACTATGAGCCCGTGAAATAATGCATACGCGCCGTTTTCGTTCTTCAGCTTCTCTGCTTTTGCCGCCGCATCGCAGGGAAAATTAGCGGAATTTACAAACTCATAGATCCGCTCAAATTCCAGCTCGCCGAGCCACGCGCTAAGCTCGTCGTAACTTTCAAACTCATAGCCCAAAGCCCCGAGCAGCCGCGCCGAATAGCTGTCTGCGACCATCATCGCACGCTCGCACGCATAGCACAAGATCGCATCGCAGCTCTCCGCGCCGATCCCCTTGCGCGCTAGCAGCCACTCGCGGCTAACGCCCGCTTTGAAGCTCTCAAAATCCCCAAAATCCGCGATTATCGCTTTGCAAAGCAAGCTTAGGCGCCTAGCTTTTTGATTATAAAATCCGCTTACTTTGATGATCTCCGCAAGCTCCGCTTCGTCTAGCCCGGCGATGCTTTCTAAGCTCAAAAGCTCCTTGCTACGCAGGTTTTGCAGTGCCGCATCGGCATTGCGCCACGCCGTATTTTGGATCAAAATCGCCCCTACGACCACCTCAAAGCTTCCAAACGCGGGCCACCAGCGAAAATCCTTGATTTTCACGACGCGAAAAAGCGCGATAAAAAGCTCGGTCGCGCTCATCTCGTACCTCCGAAATTTCTAGCATCGTTTCTAAAATTTCGCGCGGCGACGGCGATTTTTTGCGCGCACTCTAGCACTGCGATAAAATTTACGCCAAATTTAAATTCGCGCGCCGTATTCATCTGCCGCCGCCTTTTAAATTTGCAAAAAATTCCTCGCCAAAGCTCAAGAAAAACTGCTTTGCCGCCCGACCGCTTCGGCTTGCGCGAAGCATCGCAAACTCCCGCGCCTTTGCGTGCAGCTCGTCTAAATTTGCGGCAAAGCTCAAGCGAAATTCCGCCGCACTCATACCTTGCGCAGCCGCAAAATAGGCATCTACGATCCCTAAATACTCCTGCATGCTCCCGCCGTAAAAGCTTAGCTGTAGCCCAAAGCGCTCGCTAAGGCTGATTCGCTCGTTCGCCGCGTCGCTTAGGTGCAGCTCGCCGCAGCTTATCTGCGCGGCGTCGTTATCGCTTGCGCATTCGCCTACGATGTGGCGGCGGTTGGACGTCGCATACATCAGCACGTTGCGCGGCGCGCGCTCCAGTGAGCCTTCAAGTAGCGGTTTTAGGTGCTTGTAACCGCTCTCGCCGAGCTCAAAGCTCAAGTCGTCGCAAAAGATGATAAATTTAAAGTTCGTTTCTCGGATCGCATCAATTATACCCACAAGAAAGCCCAGATCGTCCCTGCCGATCTCGATGATCTTAAGGCCTTGCGGGATAAATTTAGAAAAAACCGCCTTCGCAAGACTTGATTTGCCGCAGCCGCTCTCGCCCCACAAAAGCGCGTGGTTGGCACTGCAGCCGCGCAGGAAGGCGTCCGTGTTTTTTATAAGAGCCGATTTTTGGCTCTCTAGCCCCACTAGCGCGTCAAGATCGGTAAAATCGATGTCGCGGACGATCTTTAGCGCCTTTTTATTCGCGCGAAAGACGACGACCTGTACCGTGCGCCAATCAATCGCGCTAAAATCGCTGAAATAAATTTGCTCGCCGGCGCCGCTCTGTGCGCTTTTTAGGACGGTTTGCGACGCTAAATTTAAACCGCTCGCCGCGTCTAAATTTGACTCTTCACTTCTGCTTTTGCTCGCGCTTTTTTTGATATTTTCATCGCAAGTTCGCATTTTTTAGCTCCCTTCGCAGATAGATTAAAATTTCATTTATCACGTCGTCATCGTCGCGCGTCTGTGCCTTTAATCGCACCTTATCGCCGTTTGCAAGGGTGATTAAGATATTTTCGTCCATGCTCGAAATCACGCGCAAGCCAAGCTTCGTAGCCAAAACCTTAATCATCATCACGTCTATGAATTGCTTAGTGTAAATGTCCGCGCGCCCGAAGCGATCCTCGATCTCGCCAAAAATTTCAAGCACTTCGCTCGCCTCTGCGCACTTGCTAAGCCGCCGGTAAAGATCCAAGCGCAGGCGATCCTCTCTGATAAATTCCGAGTTTAAAAAGGCGTTTACGGAAATTTTAAGCTCCACGCTCGCAGCGGCGCTTTTTCTGCTTAGCAGCTTGCCGATCTCCTCTTCGAGCATCTTTAGATAAAGCGAGTAGCCGATCGCTTCGATATGCCCGCTCTGCGCCTCTCCGAGCAGATTTCCGCCGCCGCGAATCTCTAGATCGTGATACGCTAGCACCGAGCCGCTGCCCAAAAACGAGTTGCTCTCAAGCGCTACGAGCCGTTTTAGCGCGTCCTGCGTAAGAGCGGTTTTATCTTCGATCAAAAAGTAGCAAAAGCCCTGTTTGTTACTGCGCCCGACGCGACCGCGCAGCTGGTGCAGATCGGCGATACCGAATTTATCGGCGTTTTCGACGATTATCGTATTTACGCGCGGCATATGAATGCCGCTTTCTACGATGCTGGTGCAAAGTAGCAGATCGTATCCGCCCGCTACAAATTTTAAAATTTCATCCTCCGTAGTTTTAGCGTCGATCTTGGAGTGCAAAATTAAAATTTTAAGGCTCGGCAAAATTTCAAGCAGTTTCTTTTTGGCGTTTTGCATCGTCGCGATGTGGTTATGGACGTAAAAAATCTGCCCGCCGCGTCGCAGCTCGCGCGAGATCGCCTCTTTTATGATCTTTTCGTCCCACTGCTTGACGAAGGTGCGCACGTCCAAGCGGTCCTGCGGCGGACTAAGCAGCGTAGAGTAGCTTTTGATCGAGCTTAGCGCCATATTCAGACTGCGCGGTATCGGCGTCGCGGACATACTAAGCAGGTGTGAGGCGGCGCTTTTCTCTTTGAGCCGCTCCTTTTGCTTGACGCCGAATTTATGCTCCTCATCGATGATTATGAGCCCTAAATTTGCGGGGTTTAAATTTAAAAGCGAGTGCGTACCGACCACGACGATCGCCTCGCCGCTTTGCAGGCGCTTTAAAATTTCACTTTTTTGCCTCGCGCTACTGAAGCGGTCGAGCTTGAAAACAGGAATTTCAAACTCCTTAAAGCGCTCGCTAAGCGTGGCGTAATGCTGAGAGCTAAGCAGCGTCGTAGGCACGAAAAACAGTACCGAATGCCCACTTCGGATGCAGGCAAAGATCGCATTCATCGCAACCTCGGTCTTTCCAAAGCCCACGTCGCCGCTAAGTAAGCGGTCCATCACCTTGCCGCTTTGCAGATCCGCCAAAATCGCGCTCACAGCCTTTTGCTGATCGCTCGTGTAGCTAAAGCCGCTCGCGCTTAAAAATTTCGCATAATCCGCGCTTTCATTTTTGATGACGAGCCCTCGCACCAGCTCGCGCTTGGCAGCCAGTGCGATGATCTTTGAAGCGATCGCAAAGAGCTTTTCGCGCACTCGCTCTTTGATTTTTGAAAAGCTCGCTCTGCCCAGATGATCCAAGCTTACCGCGCCGCCGCTTGCGACGTAGCGGTCGATCTTATTTAGATACTCGACCGGCAGCAGCAGTTTGTCGCCGTCCTCGTAGAGCAGGGATACGAACTCCTTGCTGCACCCCATCACCTCGATGAGTTCAAGCCCGTTAAATTTAGCGATACCGTGATCTTCGTGCACGACAAAATCGCCCACGTTTAGCTCATCCAGAGCTAGGCTCGATCTTCTTACGCGCTTTTTAGGCGACGCTTTGTTTAGCGAAAGGATGATCCGCTCGGCGCTTATTAAATTTACGACGAAATCCTCGCGTAAAATTTCGATATTGCTAAATCCGCCAAGATCAAACGGCGCGAGCAGAGCGTCGTTTCGCGCGATCAGCGTGATAGCCTCGCTGCGGTGAAATTCAAAAAATTCCTGCGACGGCGTCACGGCGAGGTCTTTAAATTTACGCGCCGCGGGCAGTACCTCGATCGCGTCTAAAAAATCCAAATTGCGCTCGGAAAAAATTTCATCCTTTTTGATCTCGTGCAGCAAGACGCAATCAAACGCGCTCGTGTAATCTACAAAACCCTCGATGAACCAAAACCCGAGCGAGCCCAGATCGCGAGCTAGCGCGTCGCTGTCCACGCGCGATATCTTTTCGCTCACGCTCTCAAACTCGTCCTCGCTTAAATTTGCCAAAAACGGCGCTATCTCGGCTTGCGCAAGCTCATCTTTTTCGCTTTTTTGCGTCGCGACGTCAAAGCGCCTGATACTCTCGACCGTCTCGCCGTCGAGTAGAATTCTAACCGCGCTTTCGCTCCCTACCGAAAAAATATCGATGATCTCGCCACGGAAGCTCACCTCGCCCATGCTTTCGACGATGTCGCGCACGTCGTATCCCAGGCGTAAAATTTCATCTTTCAGCTCGCTTAAGTTTAACTCTTCGCCAAATTTTAAATTTAGCGGGCGCAGATGGCTTGCGGCGGGGAGCTTATTTAGGATCGTGCGAACCGGCGAGATTAAAATTTTTTTGCCGCTTGCTTTGTAAAACGCGCTAAGAGCGGTGCTGATGCCCGCTAGCTCGCCCATGTAGCTGCGCAGATCCTCGCCGAAGCTCGCTCTAAAATCGGGTAGGCAAAAGGCCGCGTAGCCCATAAATTTAAGCACCTGCTCGCACGCCGCAGCCTCTTTATCGTCCTCGCAGATCAAAAGCTCTTTTCGGTTTTGCAAAAAGTATTCGTAAACCTCGGCTTGCATTATTTAAACCTTTCGATCTGATGCTGCACGACATTTGCGATCTCCTGCCACGATACGTTAGGCTCCAAGGTCGAGATATTTTTGAAATTCTGCGCGTTCCAGCTCATAAAATTTGCAGGATCGACGCTTTGAGCCAAAAACCTAACTTCGTAATGCAGGTGCGGGCCGGTGCTATAGCCGGTGTTACCGCTATAGCCGATGAGATCGCCCTTTTTAACCCAAGAACCGGGCGTTACGACCGCGGAGCTAAGGTGGCCGTAACGGGTCTCAAAGCCGTAATTGTGCGATAGAATCACTAAAATTCCATATCCGCTGCCGCTACCGCCTGCAAACTGCACGAAGCCCTCTGCCGTCGCAAACACCGGAGTGCCCTCGCTCGCTCGCAGGTCGATGCCGTGGTGCATCCTCATAACGCCGCTGATTGGATGAGTGCGCATCCCAAAAGGGCTAGTGACGCCGCGATACTGCATCGGAAGTCCATTAGGCACAGCGCTAAGAATCGCGCTAGCCGTTTTTTCGCTAGCTGCGATATGCGCGCCGGAGCCTTTTTTGCGCTCCTTTTTCATCTCATTCATCGCAAGCATTACCTGGATATCACTATCCAGTCCGCCTCCATCGTCCTCGCGTCCGTCCAGCTTGGCAAGCACCTCCTCGTTTTTGCCCTCAAGTGCGATATTTTGCTCTTTAAGCGCGAGATTTTCAGCGTATAGGGTTTTGTTTAGCTCCTTTAAATTTGATCGGTCGCTCGCGAGTTTAAAGATCGCAAAAAACAGGACGAGCAGAAAAATTACGAAAAACGCGGATAAAATTTTAAGTTGAAATCTAAAATTCTCGCCAAAATACAGCGTCTTGGTGCCAAAGTGATCGCTTAGGGTGAGTTTAGTTTTAGCCACGGCGCGCCTCAAGCCATAAAATGAAATTTTCTACTAAATGAAACGAGCCGAAAACCAAATACTCCTCATCCGCTCTAAGCTCGCCGCGAAACGGTGAATGCGGAATTTTAAGCGCGTCAAGCGCACGGATTATCGCCTCTGCCGCCATTTCGCGATCCGCAACCTCGTAGTTAAAGATCTCCACGCGCTCCACTACAGGCGCTAAAGTCCGCAGCACCGCAGCCACGTCCTTATCGGCAAAAGCATTGTAAATCAGCACGATTTTTTTGCCCCCGTAGATTTCGGTAATTTCGCGGGCGACTCGCTGCGCCGCAAGCTCGTTGTGTCCAACATCCACGCGCAAATTCGGCGCCAAAATTTCCATCCTGCCACGTAAATTTAGAGGTGGCAGCTGCGGAATTTCAAATTTCAGATTTAAAAATTTCATCGCGGCAAGCGCTAGGGCTAAATTTGAAATTTGAAATTTAGGCAGATTATTGTGCGCGCAAAATTCCGCAATCTGCGCTCGCTCACTCTCGCTTAAAAGCTCTGCTGCAAACCTCAAATGAGTTCCTTTTTGCTCTGCGATCTGCTGCGCGATACGAAGCGGAACCTCGCTCATCTCATCGCTTAAAATCGCCTCTTTATCCATAGTAATGAGCTTGGTGTGGGCGATCTGCTCTAGATTTTGTCCTAGCATGCCCAAATGATCGGTACCGATCGGTGTAAAAAGCGACAGCGTGCGCCCGAAGCTCGACGTAGCGTCAAACTCGCCGCCCATCCCAGCCTCGATCACGCAGTAATCGCAATCTTTAAAGATCACTGCCGCCCCAAGCGTGAGATACTCGAAATACGACAGGCTATCTTTAAACTCCGCAGGCAAGCTCTCTTGCAAAAACTCATGCGCGAAATCAAGCTCCTCATCCGTAGCATCACGACCTAGCGAAATGGGAAGCGAGCTTTGAGCGGGTTTGGAATTTGATCTTAGCTGAGATTTAAAATTTTGCTCCGTCGAGAATTTTAAATTTTGCTCAGACGACGATTTGAGATCTTGCGAATTCCATAAATTTTGTGTAGAAGCAAAATTTTGCGTATCTATGGAATTTCGCGCAATAAAATTCTGCTCGCTACAAAAATTTTGCGTGGTAGAAACGAAGCTTTGCAAGGCAGAATTCTGCTCGCTATGCAAATTCTGCGTGGCGATAAAATCCTGCGTGGCGGAATTTTGCAAATTAGAAATAGAAATTTGAGAGGCGGAATTTTCTCTGCTCGTAAAATTTTGCATCTTTGCGGAATTTTGTTTTTCCGTAAAATTTGACGCCGAAGCGGAATTTTGCTCGTTTTTAAAATTTGAAGCGCCTGAATTTAACGCAAAAACAGGGCTTTGCGCGATGCGTCCGCCTAGATAGATGCGCTCGTTGAGCCTAAAAACATGCGGGCTGGTGTAGTGCCCGACGTTAAAGCCCGCTGCGGCGATCGCATTAGCCAAAAACCGCCCGGTGCTGCCCTTACCATTGGTGCCGATGATCTGGATGACGTTTTTGAGCGGAATTTTATCTTTAATGGCAGCATACGCCCGTGGGAAGCGCTCATAGTCGATTTTTTTGTAATAAATCGGGCGATTTTGCAAAAATTCTTTAATGCTGTGCCCGCTCAAGTCTGAATCCCCTAATCGCAAGCGCCGAAATAAACTCGTCAAACGCCTGCGCGGAGGCATTTTCGATCGCCTTGTAGCGGTCCTTATCGCTAATGATCGAGCTCGTATCGTAGCTATTTTTGACTAGGCGGCTAACTTTAAAATCGTAATCGCCCACGCAATCCTTGCTGAAAACCTCGCCGTTTTTAAGCTTGGTGCTAAAATTTACGACAAGATTCGCACGATAGCTAGTGACGTAGCCGAACTGATCGTATGAAAGCTCGCTAAAGCTTAGGCTTTTTATGCTCGCTACTACGATCGTCTGCGCCGAGTTTTTATCCGCAAGGCTCATCCCTAGGCGCTGGACTATACCCTGTCTGATCGCATCTTTGATAGCGACGGTGTTTTGCGGATCGGTCTTGCTCATCATTACATCTACGAATACACTTCCGCTCATCGTCTCTTTTGCAATCCTTGAAACGGGCTTGTAGCCGCAGCCGATTAAAAAAATCAAACAAAAAACGGTTAAAGCTTTTCTCATCTTCGCCTACTTTATCACCAAATTTACAAGCTTGTTTTTGACATAAATTTCTTTTACGATGCTCTTGCCTTCTAGCCATTTGGCGCAGTTTTGTTTCGCAAGGCTTAAAATTTCGCCCTCGCTTAGGCCAGCGCTCGCCTCAAACTCGGCGCGTTTTTTGCCGTTAATCGTGACGGCAAGTTTAATAGTATCGCTTTCGAATACCTCTTCGCAAACTCTCAGCTCGCCGAAATTACGCCTCTTAAACAGCTTCTCGCTAAGCTCGGCGCAGATGTGCGGCACTATAGGCTCTAACAGATTTAAGATCACGAAATATCCCTCGGTAAATACGTCTTTGTTACTCTGCGCATTTAGCGCATTTAGCGCCTCCATACACGCGGCGATTAGGGTATTAAAAGCAAAGCTGTTCTCATAAACCTGCTGTGATTTCTTAAGCGCCTCATAAATTTTAAGACGGGCATATTTTTCCTCTTTATTTAAAGCGGCGTGGTCGATCTGCGGAATTTTATCAGTAGCGTAGGCATTTTCGGCGCGATCGTATAGGCGATTTAAAAATTTATACGCGCCCTCTACCGCGCTGTCGTTCCACTCAAGCTCCTTTTGCGGCGGCGCGGCAAAAAGTATAAAAAGTCTCGCCGTATCGGCGCCGTAGGTCTCGATAATATCATCGGGATCAACGGTATTTCCCTTGCTTTTACTCATCTTCGCGCCGTCTTTTAGCACCATGCCCTGAGTTAGCAGCCGCTCAAACGGCTCGCTATCGCGCAGATAGCCTATGTCGCGAAGAGCCTTTTGGAAAAATCTCGCGTATAAAAGGTGCAGGATCGCGTGCTCGATGCCGCCGATATACTGATCGACGTTCATCCAGTAATTCACGCTTTGCTCGTCAAACGCCCGCTGCCGCCACGTCCGTTCGTCGCTTGCGTAGCGCGCGAAATACCATGAGCTTTCAAAAAATGTATCGAGCGTGTCGGTCTCGCGCATCGCGTCGCCGCCGCATTTAGGGCATTTGCAAAACTTCCAGCTAGGATGCGCGTCGAGTGGATTGCCCTTGCCGGTGATCTTAATATCCTGCGGAAGCTCTACGGGCAGATTTGAAATTTCTTCGCTTACAAGCCCGCATTTTGGGCAGTGGATCATCGGGATCGGCGCGCCCCAGTAGCGCTGGCGGCTCACTCCCCAATCGCGCAGTTTAAAATTTACCACGCGGCGTCCGAGCTTTAGCTCCTCAAATTTTGAGATAACGACGCTTTTTGCCTTCTCGCTATCCATGCCGCTAAACTCTTCGGAATTTACCAAAACTCCGCTCTCGACGTAGGCTTTGCTAGCGTCGTAATCGCCGCTTTTAGGAGCGATGCTTTGAATGATCGGCAGGTTAAATTTCTTTGCAAACTCAAAGTCTCTCTCATCGTGCGCAGGTACCGCCATAACCGCGCCGCCGCCGTATTCTGCCAGGACGAAATTTGCAGTCCAAACGGGGATCTTTTTGCCGCTTAGCGGATGAAGCACGCTGATCCCGAGGCTCACACCGTCTTTATCGCTTGCTTGGCGCTCGCGCGGGCTTTGATTTAAAATTTCTCTCACCTTCGCCGCAGCCTGGACGTCAAGTAGACCTTCATCCAAAAGTCTCTTTACGACCTCGTGCTCTGGCGCAAGCGCCGCATAGCTCATACCGTAAATCGTATCGGGGCGCGTCGTAAAAACCTTAAAGCCCTCGATGCCGCCGAGCTTAGCGCTGCTTTGTTCATCAAATTTAAAGCTAAATTCCAAACCCTCGCTGCGCCCGATCCAGTTTTCCTGCATCGTAAGCACCTGAGCGGGCCACTTGCCCTCAAGCTGTTTTAGGCAATCCAAAAGCTCCTGCGCGTAGGCGGTGATTTTTAGGTAGTAGCCAGGCATCTGCTTTTGCACGACCTCATTGCCGCAGCGCCAGCACCTGCCCTCCTCAACCTGCTCGTTGGCAAGAACCGTCTGATCGTGCTCGCACCAATTGACCACGGCGCTTTTTCTATAGATGAGTCCTTTTTCAAAAAGTTTGATGAAAAATTCCTGCTCCCAGCGCGTATAAAGCGGATCGGATGTAGCGAGCATGCGACGAGCCGAAAAGCTAAAGCCAAGGCGGTGCAGCTCCTTTTTCATATAATCGATATTTTCGTAAGTCCAAGTTTTAGGGTGAATGCCGTGTTTGATCGCCGCATTTTCCGCAGGCATTCCGAAGCTGTCAAAGCCGATCGGCTGAAGCACGTTGTATCCGCGCAGCCTATAATAGCGACTCAGCGCGTCGCCGATGCTGTAGTTTCGCACGTGCCCCATGTGGATGCGGCCGCTTGGGTAGGGAAACATCGAAAGGATATATTTTTTAGGCAGGCTGTAATCGTCCTTAGGCTCGAAAACTCCCTCTTCATCCCAAATTTTCTGCCATTTAAGCTCAATACTTTTACTATCGTAAGGCATTTTGCGCTCCTAGAATTCGTCTTTAGTTTTTGCCGACTCGATCGCTATTAAAATTAGCGAGAAAAAGTTTGCAAGTAGCGCGCCGATCGCAAGCGAGGTCACGATCGATAGATCTCCCGGCGCTACTACAATCAAAACGAACGCCGGTATGAGATGCAGATCCGCTACGAGCGAGCTTGCAAAAAGCTCGGCTGCTAGCATATTTCGCACGCCTACCTTCAAAAGCGTCGAGACTGCATTCACGCTGGTTGCTATGAAAAGTAAAATTTCATTCTTCTCATACAAAAACCCGCCTATCGTAGTCATACTCATCAGCGCAAAAAATATGTAAATTACCCTTCCCCAGTTCATCTTTTATCCTTACACCGTGCCTTTTTCATACATGGCGCGATTCTTTTCTTTCTCTTTAATACGGCGCTGTTTTTCGGCTAAAAACGCGCGGTATTTCTCGACATTAAATTTAAACAAAATCAGCATCGGAGCAGCTACAAATACGGAGCTGAATGTTCCTGCTATGACGCCTATTAGCATCACGAAGCTAAAGCCGTGGATCATCTCACCTCCCCAGACGAATAAAATCACGATGACGATGAGAGTCGTAAGCGAAGTAAGCAGCGTGCGCGATAGCGTATGAGAGATTGATTCGTTTATAACCTCGTCAAGCTTAATCGATTTACTATCTTTTACACCCTCTCGAATTCTATCGAAAACAACGATAGTATCGTTAAGCGAGTAGCCCATTATAGTTAGCAGTGCAGCTAAAATTTCAAGGTTGAAATCCACGCCAGCTAAAATCATCGCGCCTACGGCGACTACGACGTCGTGCAGATCCGATAGCACTGCGGCGACCGCAAATCTCCACTCAAACCGCAGGGTGATATAAACCAAAATGAGCGCAAACGACACGCATACCGCTAAAATTCCGTTTGTGCGAAGCTCCTCGCCGACTTTAGGACCTACGATATCGACCTTGCGAATGTCGAAGTTTCCACTACCTTGCAAAATTTTTTGCGCCGCTAAGGCGGGATTATCGCCCAGTTCACTCGCAGCGCCCGAATATCTAATCGTAACCTCTTGATCGCTACCAAATTCCGTAACGTTGATATTGCCTAAATTTGCCGCTTCGAAGCGCTTTCTAATCTCATCAAGCGGCGCTTTGGCATCATATTTAACCTGAATGAGCGTACCGCCGCTAAAATCGATGCCGTAATTAATGCCCTTAATGAAAAACAGCGCAATAGAGCCTATTATCAAAACAGCAGAAAGCGCAAAGGTAAAATATCTAAATTTCATAAAATCATAAATTTTGCCCTTATCGAACACTTGCATTTGCGCCTCCTCTTACTTTATAACCGAGCCAAAGTGCGGTATTTTTGCTCTTTTCCATCTTATCCATTACTAACTCAAACATTCCGTGAGTGCCTAAAATAGCCGTTATCATCGACGCTACGATACCGATGCTCATCGTGACGGCAAAACCTTTCACCGGACCCGTGCCGTAAGCATAAAGCGCAGCAGAAGTAATTAGCGTAGTGATATTTGAATCCACGATCGCGCTCATCGCATTTTCATAGCCTTTATTTATACTTTGACGGATCGAAACTCCCGTCCTTAGCACCTCTCTAACACGCTCATTAATGATGACGTTCGCATCTACCGCCATTCCGATAGTTAGTACGATTCCAGCCATTCCAGGAAGCGTTAACGTTGCACCAAAAAGCGCCATACAAGCGATCAGAAATAAAATATTGACTACAAGCGCGATATCGGCAAAAAGCCCCGCTACGCCATAGTATAAAATCATAAAGATCAAAATCGCAACCGCCGCAAGACTAAGCGCCGCCATACTTTTATCGATGCTGTCTTGTCCTAGGCTAGGGCCGATGCTGCGCGTTTCGGATACTTTAACCGGAGCTAAAAGCGCACCGCTTCTAAGCGCGATCGCTACGTCGTGCGCCTCCTCGACGCTAAATCCGCCGCTGATCTGACCGCTGCCACCGCCGATACGCTCGTTAATGCGCGGCGCGGAATAAACCTTGCCATCAAGCACGATCGCAAGGCGCTTACCGACGTTTTTGCCAGTAAAATCGCCAAAAATTTGAGCACCTTGAGAATTTAGCGTAAAATTTATGATCGGCTGGTTGGTGTGCTGATCGAAAGCGACCTTCGCATCGACTAGCATCGCGCCATCAAGCACCGGAATTTCGTTTATGAGATACTTATAATTCGGATTCTTAACGTCCGGGTAGATCACGTCGCCGTAAGCTCTGGCATCCGCTGCGCTAATAGTTTGCGCGCGGTCTTGGCGTACGTCGTCCACCGCCATAAGCTGCAAGTGAGCCGCTTTGGCGATCAGATCCTTGGCGCGCTGCTCATCCGCTGCACTTTTGACGCCCGGAAGCTCAACCAAAATATAGCTCTCGCCCTGCTTTGCTACCGTAGGCTCCGCAAGTCCGAATTGATCCAAGCGGTTTCGGATAGTCTCAACGGCCTGTTCGATTGCGTATTTTTTAGTAGCTTCGATCTCCTCGGGCGTTAGCGTGACGCGATATTTTTCGCCCGATTTTTGAATGTCCAGTCCGCTTGCGGCGTTATGCAGAATCGCATCAAATTTAGAAGCCTCGTCCGCGTCTAAAATTTCAAACTCAAACGAATCGCCCTCCAATTTTAGCCCGTCCATCAGCAGATCATCGCGCTTGGCGGCGTAATTGACGCTAGCGGCGATCGATTTGATCTTTGAAACGACCGCCTCGTCGCTTTGAACTTCCAAAAGCATATGCAGGCCACCTTGCAGATCCAGACCCAAGTTTATCTTGCTTCCCTTTTCGGTCTGAAAGATCGAAGGCGCGGCAAAAATCGCCGAAAAAATAACCGCAGCCAAAAAGATCAGCAGGCGGTATGAAATTTTACTGCTCATCTAATTTTCTTGCCACAAATTGTTTATCTAGCTCGACCATGACCTCATCGTTAAGCTTAACTGTGATAAAATCATTGTTTGTTTTCACGACCGTGCATTTTATGCCACCGCTAGTTATGATCTTATCGCCTTTGCCGAGCGCATCGACCATCGCTTTATGATCCTTGGCCTGCTTTTGCTGCGGTCTGATAATCAAAAAATACATAATCGCAAAGATTACGACGATAGGCAGGATTGATGCAAAGAAATTTCCTTGTTCCATGTGTTTCCTTCATTAGAAATTTAAAAAGTAGCTATTTTACATTAAGTTACATAAATAAAGGCTTTGTTCTTGCCCTTGCGCTTTCAAATTTTATTTTCGTAGAAATTTTAAGCTCTAAATTTGACGGCTTGGCTGCTTTGGTGGCGGAATTTTTCTCGCCTTTAATTGCGATAGCGGCGTTTTATTATCTGCTAAAGGCAAGCAAGGCGGAGTGGTTTTGGTGCGGATTTTTTATCGGCGCGCTGTGGATGCACTGGATCAGCTTCAGTCTGATCTATTTCGGTCTTGCGTTTTTGATTCCGCTTGAAATTCTTGGAATTTGTCTCGTTTACGCCTTTATTTTCCGCATCTTTGCGATCTTTGACGCACCCGTTTTGCGCGCCGCGTGCCTTTTAATTCTAAAATTTATCCATCCTTTCGGCTTTGATTGGCTAAATTTTGAACTGCTGCTAAGCCATGGAATTTTCAGAGCCGATCTTAGCGCGCTGGCTCTGATTTTAGCGGGGCTTTGCGCAGTTTTTTATCTACGGGGGCACGGCGCCCGGGCTAAGCTTAATGCCGCGATCTTCGCGGTATTTTTGATCTGCGCGCTGCAATTTAGCCAAAAGGAGCCTGAGCCGCTACCGATTAAAATTTCGCTCGCAAACACCGATATTTCGCAGTATGACATCTGGGCAAAGGATAAAATTTTATCCGCCGCGTTGGCAAATTTAGCCCGCATCGATGATGCGATCGCAGCGGGGCAGGACGCGATAATTTTGCCCGAGAGCGCCTTTGCGATGCCGCTAAATTTAGAAAATGTGCTAGTTGAAGCCCTAAAGGAAAAATCGCGTGCAATTACTATCGTAGCGGGCGCGGAAGCGTATGAGAACGGGAAATTTTACAACAGCGCCTATCTTTTTACGAACGGGGAAATGAAGCGCTTTGATAAGCACATTTTGGTGCCGTTTGGCGAAATGGTGCCGCTGCCGGAATTTGCGCGAAATTTCATTAACCGCGTGCTGCTAGGCGGCGCGACCGATTTTTCGACGGCTAGCGGTTTTAGCGACTACGAGCTTGGCGGGCGAAGCGTAAGAAGCGCTGTTTGCTATGAGGCTACGCGCGCGGAGCTTTACGAGGGCTCGCCCAAATACGTCGTAGCGATCAGCAACAACGGCTGGTTCGTGCCGAGCTACGAGCCCTATTTGCAGCGCCTCATAATCCGCTACTACGCGAGCTTGCACGGCACGATGATCTATCACGCCGTAAACGGCAGCGCTAGCGAGATAATCGCTCCGAAAAAGATCTGGATAAACCGCCTTAAAGATCATCTAAAATAGCCTAAAAAGTTATTTTTAAACGACTTTTGGATAATATTTTAAAATTTTATTAGGAGCTAAATTTATGGCTAAATACAATCGCATACTCGTAAAATTTTCGGGTGAAGCGCTAGCGGGAGAGAACGGCTTTGGGATCGACAGCGAAATTTTAAAATTTATCGCTAAAGAGATCAAGCAGCTCGTAGAGGGCGGCATCGAAGTAGGCATCGTAATCGGCGGCGGCAACATCATAAGAGGTGTAAGCGCCGCGGCTAGCGGTATCATCAAGCGCACCAGCGGCGATCATATGGGTATGCTAGCTACCGTTATAAACGCAATCGCTATGAGAGAAGCGCTCGAATACGCAGGCATGGACGTACGCGTGCAAAGCGCGATAAAGATGGAAGCGATCTGCGAGACCTTCATCATCGGCCGCGCCAAAAGACACCTGGAAAAGGGTCGCGTCGTGATCTTTGCCGCAGGCACTGGAAATCCGTTCTTCACGACCGATACCGCAGGCACGCTCCGCGCGATCGAGATCGGAGCCGACGCTATCATAAAAGCCACTAAAGTAATGGGGATCTACGACAAGGATCCGCAAAAATTTAAAGACGCCAAATTGCTTTCCAAAGTCACTTACGATCAAGCCCTGCACGACAACATCAGGGTGATGGACGATACGGCTATCGCGCTTGCTAAGGACAATGCACTTCCGATCATCGTGTGCAATATGTTTAAGAGCGGAAATTTATACAAAATCGTCGATGGCGGAGATTTAAGCTCCTGCTCGATCGTAAAAAACTGAAATTTTAAATTTAAGGAGAATTGATGAGAACCGAACAAATTGTAGCCAAGGCTTTAAAAGTAACGGGCGGAGACCGATATAAGCTATCTTTGATGATAAGCAAACGCGCCGAGCAGCTAGCTGCGGGCGAACTGCCATTAATAGATAACGTAGATACTCGCAGGATGAAATTTGCCGATATAGCAATCTTGGAACTAGCCGAAGGTAAGATCGCATTAGATGGAATCATTGACAAGGATTAATGATAACTTCTTAGAAAGTCTCATCGACGATGTCGTCGATACCAAAGACATTCAAAGCGCCAAGCAGCTGCTTTATAATCTAAAAGAGCCAACTCCACTGCTAGTGGATGCTATAAATTTATGCATCGCGCAGCACGACGGGCAGTTTCGCAAAAGCGGCGAGCCGTATGCGATCCATCCGATTTTGGTAGCCTGCTTCGTATCTTTTATGGGTGGAGACGACGCAATGGTAATATCTGCGCTACTACACGACGTAGTAGAGGATACAGATTACAGCATCGAGCAGGTCAGACAAAGATTCGGTGACGAAGTAGCCAAAATCGTAGAAGGGCTTACTAAAATCGTAAATATCAGAGAGGATAAGCTGGCTCCATCCAGCGATAGTAACGCCAAGCTTCGCACCACAGCGCTTACCTTCCGTAGGATGCTGATGATCTCCATTAACGATCAGCGCGTCTTAGTCGTAAAGCTCTGCGATAGGCTGCACAATATGCTAACCCTAGACGCACTCCGCCCCGATAAACAAAAACGCATCGGCGAGGAGACGCTTTTGGTTTATGCGCCGATCGCGCACAGGCTTGGAATTTCATCGATCAAAAACGTGCTTGAAGATCTTAGCTTCAAATACGTTATGCCTAAAGAGTACTCGGCGATCGCCGATTACGTCGAGGAGCATAAGCAGCAGCTTCAGATGAGCTTGAGCAAATTTAGCGAAAAGATCAAAGAGTACATGCTCTCAAACGGCTTTAGCGAGGGCAGCTTTGAGATCCAAAAGCGGATGAAGCACTACTACTCGATCTTTTTAAAAATGCAGCGCAAAGGAATTTCGATCGAGGAGGTGCTCGATCTTTTGGCTATCCGCATCATCGTGCAAAAGCCAATGGATTGCTACTTAGCTCTGGGCATAATCCATACTAAATTTAACCCGCTCATATCGCGCTTTAAGGATTATATCGCGCTTCCGAAGCAAAACGGATATCAGACGATCCACACGACCGTTTTTAACGAAAGTATGATCGTAGAGGTGCAGATCCGCACCTTTGATATGCATAACACCGCGGAATTTGGCGTCGCCGCTCACTGGAAATATAAATATAGCGGCTCGATCAATCCGAAGCTTGATTGGCTAAACGACATCGGCATGCAGGAAGAAGACGACGCCAACGCCGAGGATCTTTACGAATACGCCAAAGACAGCCTCTACGTCGAGGATATCGCCGTATATTCGCCCAAGGGCGGAATTTTTACGTTGCCGCGCGGCGCTACGGCGCTTGATTACGCCTACGAGATACACTCTCAAGTGGGCTTAAAAGCGACAGAGGCCTTTATAAACCGCGTCAAGGTGCCGCTTCTAACGGAGCTAAAAAACGGCGACATCGTTCATATCATAACCGGAAGCGAGCCACACTACCGCTGCAGCTGGCTAAGCTCTGTAAAAACGGGCAAGGCGCGCGCAACGATAAAGGCGTTTTGCAAGCAAAAGATCAGAGACATAAATTTTGAAGTAGCGATTAAAATTTTATGCGCGATCTTTACGACGAGCAAGGAGAGCATTCTAAGCTGGCTTGAAAAAGAAAATTTAAGCAAAAAGATCGGCAAAGCTGCTTACGACTCGGTATTTTTAAAAGACGTCGTAAATGCGCTGAAAAAATACCCGCTCAAAGAAAAATTTTTCAATATGAAATTTCGCAGCAAGTATGAGATCGAGAAGCAAAAATTTGACAACATCGTGGTGTATTCAAATTTTAAAATCGACGAGGTTGAGTTTGATTACTGCTGCAACCCAAAGCGCGGCGACGACATCATCGGCTTTCGCAACGGACACGGCGTAACGGTGCATCATAAGCTGTGCGAACGTGCAAGCGAGCTAATCAAAACCGATGAGATGATCTTCGTAAAATGGACGCGTAATGCGCCGCACCGCTACAAGATCATATTAAATTTAGAAAACAAGCGCGGCTCGCTGGCGACGTTTTTGAACTATTTAGTCAAGCTTGAGGTCGATCTAGTGTCGATAAGCCTCAATGAAAACAGCGAAACGACGTCGGATTATTTTGAGATTATCATCGAGCTAAACGAAAATTTAGACTCCACGGAGATTAAAGATAAACTCAAAAACCGCTTTAAAATCGTGGATTTCGTATCGCTTACGGACGTATATAAAAACTAAATAAGGGAGAGCAAATGGCTGACATTCAAGGCATTATGGAAAATTTTAAGCGCGGTGTCGCGGAGATCATCGGCGAAGAACAGATTGAGGCACTGATTAGGCGCTACTACGACAGCGGCGAGGTCTTTTACGTCAAAATCGGCATGGACCCCACTGCTGCGGATCTACACCTAGGACACGCCGTCGTTCTAAATAAACTCGCGTTTTTACAAAACCACGGCGCGATCGTGCAATTTCTAATCGGCGATTTTACCGCTCAAATCGGCGATCCTACGGGCAAGAGCGAGACTCGTAAAAAGCTAGCGCGCGAAGTCGTGCTTCAAAACGCCAAAACCTACGAGCAGCAGGTCTTTAAAATTTTAAATCCCGCCAAAACCAAGGTGATGTTTAACTCCGAATGGACCAACCGCCTGGGTGCTAGCGGTATGATCGAGCTATCAAGCACTTTCAATGTTGCCAGGATGCTCGAGCGCGACGACTTCGAGAAGCGCTACAAGGCCGAGCAGCCGATCAGCATCAGCGAGTTTATGTATCCGCTGTTGCAGGGATACGACAGCGTTTGCATGAAATGCGATATAGAATTCGGCGGTACCGATCAGAAATTTAATCTTTTAATGGGTCGCCAGCTGCAAAGAATTTACGATATCGGTAAAGAGCAAAGCGTCGTGATGATGCCGCTTTTGGTAGGTACCGACGGCACAAACAAAATGAGCAAAAGCCTTGGTAACTACATCGGCGTAACCGATACGCCGCATGATATGTACGGCAAGGTGATGAGTATCAGCGATGCGTTAATGTGGGATTGGTATAATCTGCTAAGCCAAAAGAGCAGCGAAGATATTGAGCTAATAAAAGGCTTCGTGGCGGATGGCTCAATCCATCCTAAGGCGGTTAAGGAGGAGCTTGCCTCCGAGATCGTCACGCAATTTTATGACGAAAACACCGCCTTTGAAGCCAAGCAGGAATTTGACCGCGTCCACGGCGCCGGCGAGCTTCCTAGCGAGATCAAGGAGTACCACGTAAGCTCGCCTGCATGGATCGTAAAGGCGCTCATCAGCTGCAAGCTCGCAGTATCCAGCTCGGATGCGCGCAGGTTGATAAAATCAAACGCCGTCAGTATCGATCAAAATAAAATTTTAGATGAGCAGCTTCAGCTTAGCTCTGGCGAATATACACTCCAAGTAGGAAAGAAAAAATTCGCTAAATTAAAGGTGGATTAATGAGTATAAAAATAGGCAAACACGAGATTGCGCACCCGATAATTCAAGGCGGCATGGGACTTGGTATCAGCTGGGACAAGCTAGCCGGCAATGTCAGCCTAAACGGCTGCCTAGGCGTGATTAGCTCGGTCGGCACAGGCTACTACGAAAATCTTAAATTTGCCAAAAAATCGCTCGAGGGCAGACCCTATCAAAGCGAGAATTTTTATAGCAAAGAGGCGCTTTTTACAATCGTACAAAACGCCCGTAAAATTTGTGGCAATGCGCCTTTGGGGATGAACGTAATGTGCGCGGCGAACGACTACGAACGCATCGTGCGCGACACGTGCGAGGCGGGTATCGACATCATTATAAGCGGTGCGGGTCTTCCTACCAATCTGCCGGAATTTACGGCCGATTTCCCGGACGTCGCGCTCGTGCCTATCGTCTCCTCCGCTAAGGCTCTTAAGATCATCGCCAAGCGCTGGAAGCAGCGCTACGACAGAATTCCCGACGCCGTAGTGCTCGAAGGCCCTCTTAGCGGCGGACATCAGGGCTTTACCTACGAGCAGTGCGGCGATCCGGCGTTTGCGCTAGATAATCTAATCCCGCAAGTAAAAGCAGAAATCTCGCAATGGGGCAGCTTCCCGCTATTTGTCGCAGGAGGAATTTGGGATAAAACCGACATCGATCGCGTGAAGTCTTTGGGCGCCGACGGCGTGCAGATGGGCACGCGCTTCATCGGCACCTTTGAATGCGACGCCGCGGAGGAATTTAAGCAGGTGCTTCTTAACGCCAAAAAAGAGGACATTGAGCTTCTAAAATCGCCCGTGGGCTATCCCGCGCGAGGAATTCATACAAATTTACAAGATATGATCGCCGCAGGCACGGCGCCCAAAATCCGCTGTATCAGCAACTGCGTAAGCCCATGCGAGCGCGGCAAAGGCGCTAACGCCGTAGGATACTGTATCGCAGATCGCCTAAGCGACGCATATCTTGGCAAAACGCAAAGCGGTCTGTTTTTTACCGGCGCGAATGGATGGCGATTAAACGAAATAATATCCGTGAAGGAATTGATAGAAAAACTTGTAAATGGCGAAGATAGTTAAAATTTTTCTAATCGCGGCTTTTAGCTGCGTATTGGCGTTTGGAGCTTCCAGCGAAGCGTTTTTTGCGAAATTCGACAAGGATTTCATCGTAGCGACGCTAAATTACAAGCGCTCGCTGCACAAAGAGTTAAAATCGCTCTACCAAGGCGCGTCCGATAAAGAGGTCCGCATTAAAGCGCTAAAGAGGCTGGTTTACAGCTCGAAAAATTTAGGACTTGACTCCTCGCCTTATGAATCTGCGCTAGCCAAATTACAGGGCAAAGCAAGCGATAGCAGCACGAATTCTAAAAAGCTCAAAGATGAAAACGCAAAAAATTCCAAAAGCTCGGACGAGAAAAACGCTTCAAATTTAGCGCATAGCCCCAAAGCCTCCGCCTCCAAAAATTCTAAGAATTCAAAAAATTCCACTTCCAAAAATCTCAAAAATACGCGCGCGCCAGAAGAAGCCGATCTAAGCTCGCTATCTAGCGAGGATTTGGAGTTTTTACGCTCCACTAGGCCCCGCGGCGCAGACGACGCACAAAATTTAACAGACGATGCGCGTAGCAACGACGCGAGCGAAAATCCCGCAGAAACTAACGAGTCCTCGCAAGCGCAGAATTCTGCGGATAGTGCTGCGACCGAGCGATTAGATTCTGAGCTTCGCAAAAGCAGCGTAAAAAAATCCGCCCCCGATGCCAAACTCGCTCTAGCATCGCTGCGCGGCGATGGAGATGAGATCGTACTTGAGTTTAACCGCGATCTAAAGCGCAGCGATTATAAAGATTTTACGATCGCAGGTAGCGATAATTTTCGCTTCGTGATTGATTTTAGCGCGCGGCAAAAGTCACAAAAAACGCGGCTTAAAGATAGCTTCGTTAGCGATGTACGCGCCTCGCAATACAACGATAAGACCGTGCGCATCGTACTTAGCGACCCGAAAGAATTCAACGCAAACGTAGAAATTAACGGCAATATGATGATTTTAAGTACGGCTGAAGGCTTAAAAGCCACAAAATCCGCGCGCGAAGAAAAAAACAAGGATCAAAAATCAGGGCGCAAGCGCGGACGAGAGCAAGATAGCGAGCCGCAAATCAGCACGATAGATGAATCTCAAGGCGCCAAAACCGCGTCCGTAGCCGCCGGTAAAATTTACAAATCCACTAAGGGCAAGCTCATCGTAATCGACCCCGGTCACGGCGGCAGCGATTCTGGCGCGGTCGGAAACGGGCTAAAGGAAAAAAATGTCGTGCTAGCCACATCCAAAAAGCTCGGCGCGCTGCTTCAAAAGCGCGGCTATAGGGTGCTTTACACGCGTAGCACCGACATTTTTATAAATCTACGATCGCGCACTGCTTTCGCCGCTAAAAAAAACGCCGATATGTTTATTTCGATCCACGCAAATGCCGCTCCTAACGCTAGCTCAGCACTTAAAATGAGCGGCGTGGAGACATTTTTCTTAAGCCCGGCTAGAAGCGAGCGCAGTAAAAACGCCGCCGCGCTCGAAAACAGGGGCGATTTGGAGGATATGAATACCTTCTCGAAGCAGACCTTCCTAAATTTTTTAAACCGCGAGAAGATAATCTCTTCAAACAAGCTTGCCATCGATATTCAAAGCTATATGCTAAGCTCGGTCAAAAAGAGCTTTTCAAGCAAGGACGGCGGCGTGCGCGAGGCGCCGTTTTGGGTGCTGGTAGGCGCTACGATGCCCGCAGTACTCGTGGAGATCGGCTACATCACGCACCCGGATGAGGGTAAAAATTTAGGCAAAAGCGCCTATCAAGACCGCATCGCTCAGGGTATCGCAAACGGCGTGGACGCGTACTTTCAGAAAAACAAGTGATGAAATTTTACGCGCCGCGCATTTTTGCAAGCGATATGAATTTTATTTCGGCGCGAGATCTGCTCCGCAGATAAATTTTAGCAGGTGCGATAGCTCTTGCGGATAAACAGAGTGCGGAGGCGGTAAATTTAAAATTTTAAAGCCCGCCGCGCTAAATTTAAAGTAAAACGTGCGGCGTTTGCGTGTAAAATTCGCCCGCGTGCCGAATATTTACTGCTGGCGGGTAAATTTTGCGGAGCATCTTGCGGTATATGCGGTCCGGGGACGCATACGGCTTAGACGCGGAACTTTTAGCGCAGCTTGGCGTAAAACTTTTAAACGCGGACTTGGCGCTACGAGCGCAGCAGAGCGCGGCTGGCGGTTAAATTTACCGACAAAATCGCATTTAAGCCGCACGAAAATAACGATTTAGTCACGCTAATGCGAGCCGTCTTTCAAACCGCGTCCGCACAATTAGGATTGCGCTTTAAGTTATGAGCGTGTAATATCGCTCTAGCCGCGCTTAACGGCGCGGTAGCGCCCTAAAATTTCGCGCTATGTCCGCAGGACGCGCGATATTTGCGTAATGCTGCGAACGCGGCAGTTGCAACGCGCCGATGCCTGCGCTCTATGTGCATTAAAGGTGCAGCTGAATCGTAAATTAAAGATAAATTTTAAAAGGTCTGAAATGAAAAAAATCGTATTTTTGATCCTACTTTTCGCCGCCGTCGCGCTCGCGCCCTACGTCACTTCGCGCGTCAATCCGAGCCTTTTTGCCGAGATCAAAGTCCTAGGCGCACTGCTAAACGCCACGATATTCGGCGTCGCGCTCATCGCCTTAGCGATCGGCGAAAAAGACGTAGTGCGCTTTCCGTTTCTTACCGCCTCGCTGCTCGCGCTGTTTTCGGGGCTGGTAGAGGGCGTGCTGCTCTTCGAAAACCGCTACTACATCGCGATCACGGCGGTGGCGTTCGTCGCCTTCGTCTTTTATCTGCAGATCAGGCACAAAAGATTTTCAAATAAAATTTATAAAAATTCTGCGGACAAAGGCTCTAAAAATTTAGATGAGAACGCAAATTTAAAAGACGCGGATTTCGGCGGCGCAAAAGAGACGCGGGAGCCGCAAAGCAAAGACGCTGCGGCTGATGAAATTTTAAACTTTAAAAGCGGCGGCGAAATTTTAAATTCTCAAAACGAGGATGAAATTTTAAACTCCAGTGGCGACTTCGGTGAAAATTTCACAAGCGGCGCCGATGAAAATTCTACGCATCGCGTCGGTGAAATTTCCGACGAAAATTTTAAAATTTCAAATGGCGGCGCGGGCGAAGGCGGCGCGGATGAAAATTCCTCGCAAAATTTCAATCAGGGCGGCGAAAATTCCAAGCTAGATTCGAACGAAAATTCCGCGCCCGATGCAAGGCGCGATAGATGATCAAATCCGCGCTGATCGCGCTTGTGGTGATATTTTTACTGCTTTTAAATTTAGCCAATCTTTTCGGAATGATAGGCCTAAGCGGGCCAGTGCCTGCGATGATCTGGTTTGCGATCAGCTTCTGCGGGGTTTTTTACCTATACAAATTTTGCGGCGCAAAGCCAGTCGCAGCGCGGATCGGGATCTTTGCCGTAGCCTTCGTGGGCGGATTTTTCACGAGCGTTTTGTACTACGGATTTTTTAATTCGCAAACTTTGGAATTTGCCTTTACATACGCCTTTTTCGCGGTGGTTTTTACGCTCGGCATCGGCGTGATTTTGTAGCGAGCTAAATTTAGCGCCTACTTCAAATTTCACCGCCAGAAGCTCAAAATAAACCTCGCGCGATTTTGTAGAATTTCAAAATTTATCCGTGCGGGCTAAATTTACATCCTGATCTTGTAGGTTTTGTAGTTATCCTTCATCCTAAACGTCAGCAAATTTTGTAAAATTCCAAAGAGGATCATAAAGGTAATGAAGCTGCTGCCGCCGTAGCTGAAAAACGGCAGCGGCACGCCCACGACGGGCGCGAAGCCCACCACCATCGAGATATTGACGCCCGTATAAATGAAAATGAGCGAGGCAAGCGCGCTCGTAAAGACCCGTATCAGATAATCGCTTTTAAAATCGTAGTTCAGGCTTAGCAGATGCAGTATCAGCAGCGCATACAGCGCGATCAGCGCGGCAGCCCCCACGAAGCCGAAGCGCTCGATCGTATAAGCGAAGATAAAATCGCTCGTCGCAATCGGCAAGAATTTAAAGTGCGTCTGCGTCGCTTCATCCCTATCCTTGCCGTAGATGCCGCCGTTTCCGATAGCGATGATTGCCTGCTTAACCTGGTAATTGGGCTCCTCGCTGATAAAATCGGCGATGCGCTTTTTTTGATAATCGTGCATGTTTTCGTACAAAATCGGCGAGCTGGCCACAAAAACGATGATGAGCGTGAGCCAAATTTTTTTATCCACGCCGATGATGAAAAGGATCGCAAATCCCGTCAAAAAAAGTATCGCGGCGGTGCCTAGATCGGGCTCTTTAGCGATCAGAACAAAAGGCAGAAGTATGTAGAAGCTAAGGCGCAAAAAATCCTTCAGCCCGTAGCCGTTTTTCGGCGGCGGATTTTTGTGTATCAGATACATCAGCATCAGGATAAACGCGGGCTTCATCACCTCGCTGGGCTGCAGCGTAAAATGCACGAAAGGGATCTCCAGCCAGCGCCTCGCTCCTAGCTTGCTAACGCCGAAAAAATCGACGCTGAGCAGCAATATGATGTTGGTCCAATAAAATATCGGGATCAGATATAAAAATTTGCGTATCGGAAAGAGAAAAAATAGAGTAAAAACGGCAAATCCTACGCTGAAATAAACGACCTGTTTTGAGGACAGCACATCGTTTGCCTCGCTTATTAAAACGTATGAAAAAACCACTATCGGTACGATCAAAAAAGGTTGAATGAAATCAAAATATGCTAAAATCTTTTTGTCAATTTTAAACAACGCTTAATCCTAATTAAAATTTTGACGTAAGAATAGCCAAAAAAGGTATAAATTTGGATAATCTAATAGCACAATGTAGCGAAAGGCTCGATGTTTTTTTAAGCTCGCAGCTTGGAATTTCGCGCAATCAAATATCAAATTTAATCAAATCCGAAGCGGTCAGAGTGGACGGGGTCGTGCAGAGCAGGCCCGGCTACAAGCTATCCGCTGGCGAACTCGTGCACATCGACTACCCCGCGCCCGCGCCGCAGCAAACAAGCGCGCAACGGCTGGATTTCGACGTTGAAATTTTATACGAGGACGATGATCTGCTCGTGGTAAATAAACCCGCGGGCCTTACCGTCCATCCCGCCGCAAGCGTTAAAGAGCCCACGCTTGTGGACTGGCTCAACTCTCGCGGCTATCTGCTTTCCACGCTCGGAGGCGAGCTTCGCGCGGGCATCGTGCACCGCCTGGATAAACTCACCAGCGGCGCCCTGCTCGTCGCTAAAAACAACGCCGCGCACGCCGCGCTCTCGGCGCAGCTAAGCGATAAGAGCATGGGGCGGATATACCTCGCGCTAATCGACCTGCCGCTGAAGCAGCCCTGCGTAATCGAGCGTCCTATCGCTCGTAACCCAGCAAACCGTCTAAAAATGGGGATTGTGCCCGGCGGACGCAGCGCAAAGAGCGCGTTTTATGAAATTCTTAGCGGAGCGGAACTAACGGAACTTCAAAAATCCGCCGAAAAGAGCAATGAAATTTCAAGTACGAGCGCGGGCGATGGTACAGCTGCCGACAAGAGCGCGGGCATGGATGAAATTTCAGCCGCCGATAAAATTTTAGCTGCGAACGCAAGCGCAAGTAGAATTTCGGCTAAGGACAAAATTTCTGGTGACGCTACGGATAAAATTTTAGATGTCGATAAAATTTTAGACGCAACCACAGATACGGGCAAAATCTCGGCTATGTATGCGGACGAGGATAAAATTTTAAACGCTAACAGGGACGCAGATATGAGTAAAATTTTAGCCACCGACGTGAGCGTGCGCGGGAACGAAATTCTAAATGCAGACCCATCCGCCGGCACAGATGAAATTTCAACTACCGGATCGAGCGCGAGCAAGAACGCGGGCATGGATAAAATTTTAAACGACTACGCAGGCGAGGATAAAGTTTTAAATAATCATATGCGTAGCGTGGATAAAATTTCAATCCAAAGCGCAGATAAAATTCCAAGCAACCGCGCGGATAACGTAGATAAAATTTTAACCGCCAAAATGAGCGCATATGCGGGCGCCGACAAAATTTTATCCGCCGATATGAGCGCGGATCAAACCAGAGCCGCCCGTCTTGCCGAGAATAAAACTTTAAATTTTAAAAATCCCGCTCAAAACCAAATTCTGCCACCGATAAGCCTAAAGAGCTTCAATCTCGTCGCGGCGAAGCTCTTCACGGGTCGCACGCATCAGATCCGCGTGCATTTAAGCTCGATAAATCGGCACATTTTGGGCGATCATTTATACGGATTTAAGAGCGAAAACGCTAAAATTAGCAGAATTTTGCTCCATGCCTATTTGCTCTATTTCATCCATCCGCGAAGCGGCAAAGAGGTGAAAATTTGCGCGGGCTTGCCGAGCGAATTTCTAAATTTTACGACAAATCAAAAGGTAAAGGATGAAATTTATGAAAAAATTTTACCGACTAACGTTGAGCGCTACTTTAGCGATATTAGCGGGTGGCTGCGCTATGTCTAGCGCGCCTAGTGCAAGCGACGAGAGTCTTCCGCGTGTAGAGGGGATTAGGACGATCACGAGCGACAATGAGATCGGGCTTGAGTGGCCTAGATACGACGGTGATGCCGCCGTGCTGGGCTTTGTCGTTTACCGAGCGCCCGCAAGCGGCGGCGAAGCCAAAAAGATCGCCACCATCGCAGATCCATACTCCACTCACTACGTAGATACGAGGCTGCAGCCGGGCACTTCGTATAAATACACCGTGCGCACATACGGCGCCAAGGGCGTTTCGGCTCCTTCTCCAGTCGCTATCGCAAGCACGGCGAAAATGCTAGAGTCCGTGCCGTTTGCGCAGGCGATCTACGGGCTTCCTGGCCGCGTTAAGATCATCTGGCGCCCGCATCCGGATCTTCGCGTAAGCTCCTATCTAATCGAGCGCCGTCCTAAAGGAGGCGAGTCGTGGAGCACGATTAAAGAGGTTCGCGGCAGACTTAGTGCTGAATATATCGACAATATCGATTACGGCGAAGGATACGAATACCGCATCACCGTCAAAACCGAAAGCGGAGAGCTGTCCAAGCCTAGTGCAGTCATTGCCGCAGCGCAGGCAGAATAAAGTTTGCCAAATTTCATAACCCGCAGCGTGAGCCTGCCGCGGCTGCCGATTAAGCTCGGCGAGACCGAATTTTTAGAAACGGCGCGCGGCAGAAACCTGACGCTCGTGCGAACCAAAAGCTTTGATAGCGAGTTTTTTATCATCGTTAAGCCCAGCGGCGACAAGGTGATAGTAAAGGGCGAAAAGATCACCAAGCCCGCCAAGATCGGTCATCTGCAGCGAGCGCTCGAAATTTTTAAAGAGCGCTTCTGCGGGCCGATCATCTCGCAGGCGTTTGCTTACAAAGACAGCTCGCTTACCGAAAAAACGCCGCTAATTTTGGACGAGAATGAAATTTTATCCCTCATAAAAAGCTCTAAATTTAATAAAATTTTCATCGAGATCGGCTTCGGCTCGGGCAGACACCTGCTTCATCAAGCGCGCTCAAATCAAGACGCGCTGATAATCGGCATCGAAATTTACAAGCCCGCAATCGAGCAGGTCGCAAAGCTAGCGATCCGCGAGGGGCTGCAAAACATCGCTCTCATAGCCACCGACGCGCGGGTTTTACTGAGCCTGCTTCCCGCGGGCTGCCTGCAGCGCGTGTTTTTGCACTTCCCCGTGCCGTGGGACGACGCACCGCACCGCCGCGTCATAAGCGACGAGTTCGCCTCGCAGATCGCACGCACGCTCGAGCTCGGCGGTCGCTTCGAGCTTCGCACCGACAGCGAGGAGTACTTCCTCTACGCGATGCAAAAGCTCTCGCCCTACGTGCAGCGCAAAGCAGGCGAAATTTTGCATTTTAAAAACCGAGACGCCGCCATAGCGAGCAAATACGAGGATAGATGGCGCAAGATGGATAAAGACATCTATGATCTGATCTACGAGAACAAAACCGCGGGCCAGGGCGAACCGCAGCGGTTTGAGATGGAATTTTTAAAATTTGACGCGGCGGCAATCGCGCGAAATTTTAAAAATTCTACCTTCAAAGGCGAGGATTTTTTCGTGCATTTTGAGGAAATTTTTTACTTTGACGCGCAGAAAAGCTTGGATGCGGACGGAGCTTGCGCGGCGGACGGCGTAAATTTAAGCGGCGCGGGCGAAGCTATAAACGGCGAGGCTATAAATTTAGGCGCAACGCGCGGCAAAAATTTAACCGAGCGCGCAAGCACGGATGAAATTTCGGTAGACTGCGGCAAAATTTCAGCTACGACAGCGGGCGATAAAATTTCAGCTTGCGCGAACGCTGCGCAAATTCTAAAAAAAGCGAGCGCCGCGCCAAATACAAACCGCACGAATGAAACCGGCGCAAATTTAAACGAGGATCGCTTGAGCGCAAGCGGCGTAAATTTAACGAGCGACGTTCCCATCGCGGTAAGCGCTAAATTTAGCCGCACTGCCCCTGGCAAAAAGCGCGCTTTAGCCTGCGAGCAGATCGCAACAAGCGGCACGGAGGGTGCGCTTGCAGCTATCGACGCAACAGGTGCGAGCACTACACCCGCAGCGATCGGCACAATAGATACAAACAATGCGCCGAATTTGGACGGCTCATTCTCAGCAACCAGTGCAATAAAAGAGAGCGCCACGCCAAATGCGACCCGCACAGACGAAGCGAACGTTACGCAAATTCTAAAAAAAGCGAGCGACGCACTAAATACAAACCATGCAGATGAAACGGGCGCAAATTTAAACGAGGATCGCTTGAGCGCAAAGGGCGTAAATTTAACAGACGGCGGCGCAGCGAATACTAAAAATACAACAAACGCAAGTGCCGCATCTTACAAAAATGAGCCGCAAGCCGAACTGAAAAACGAGCTAAACCGCGCTGCTGAACCGCAAGCAGAATTACAAAATAAGTCAAACTCTATCAAGTCGCAAGTTGAGCACCAAAGCGAGCCAAGCCATGACGAGTTGCAAGCCGAACACCAAGGCAAATTAAACTGTGCCGAGCAGCAAGATAAACGGCAAAGCGAACCAAGCTGCGCCGAGCCGCAAGACGAACGGCAAAGCAAGCCGTGCGCTGCCGAGCCGCAAGACGTGCTAATCCTGCTTTCGCTCGGGGCATTCGACTTTCCGCAGCAGTGTTTTATCCGCGCAAACGCAAGCGGTACGCGCTACTTCATCCGCCGCCCGCTTCCTACGCGCGAAAACCACGCGGCACATCAAAAAATTTCGGAGATATTTTCACAATGGCAGAGATAACGGACGATTACAACATCATCACCGCAGCGGGTCTCACGCTAGGCTACGAAAAGGCGGGCGCAGTCATCCAAGACGCGAGTTTCGGCATCGGCGCGAAAGATTTCGTCATCATCACGGGCAAGAGCGGCAGCGGCAAATCCACGCTGCTTAAGTCCTTCTACGGCGGCATCGACATCATCGGCGGCGAGCTGAACGTCTGCCTGTGCGATCTAAAGGGCATCACAAACTCCGATCTGCGCACCCTGCGCCAGCGCATCGGCATTATCTTTCAAAACTACCGCCTGATCAACGAATGGACGATCGAGCGCAACATAATGCTTCCGTTAATGATAATGGGCTACAATCAGCAGGTCTGCCAAGACCAAGCCAAAAAGCTACTGCGCCACGTCGAGCTCGGACACAAGATGGGCAAGTATCCGCTCGAGCTTAGCGGCGGCGAGCAGCAGCGCGTGGCTTTGGCGCGTGCGATGGCGCATAATCCGCGCCTGCTGCTGTGCGACGAACCTACGGGAAATTTGGACGACTACTCCAGCGCCATTATTTGGAATTTGCTGCGCTCGGCGTGCGAGTCGTGGAACGCCTGCGTCGTCATCGTGACGCACAAAATGCCCGCCACGCTTCGTTTTAGGCACCGACATTTTGAGATTAAGGACGCTAAAGTAAATGAAATCGATTAAAACCCATTTCGGCGTGATCTTTTCGCTCGTCGCGCTACTTTTTTCGGTGCAGTTTGGAATTTTTATGAGCAACCTAACCAAAAGCTACGAGCGCTCGATCCAAAACGAATACAACATCGTGCTAGTCTCCAAAACCTCGCTCAGCCTGCAAGACGCGCAAAAAGCGGTACCGAAGATCAGCTCGATTAGCGAAATTTCCACAGCGGGCATCACCGAGCGACTGAAGGGTAAAATTTCACAAAACGCCTTTGCCGAGCTGAGTAAAAATTTGCCTAAATTTTATAGCGTCAAGCTCGAAAGCTTCCCCGACGCCGCGCAGCTTGCCAAGATCGAGCAGGATCTAAAATCCATAGGCTCGCTCACACGGGTTGAAATTTTTAAAAAGACTCACGATGAAATTTTTAAAATTTTACTGCTTATCAAAAGCCTCGTTTACGGCTTTGCGTTTCTCATCGTGCTTTTAGGCGTGATGTTAATTCACCGCCAGATGCGTATCTGGGTTTACGAACACAAAGAGCGCATCGAGATCATGGAGCTTTTCGGCGCGTCGTTTCTGATAAAAAGCGGCAAGCTCTACCGAATGGCGATAATAGACTCCTTCATCGCCACGCTGATCGTGACCTGCTTCTACATTGCGCTTCCAGGCTGGGAGGTGTTTTCGACCACGCTTAAGGGCATCGGCGATCTGCGCACCGCCATAGTGCTGCCTTACGACGTGCTGATTCTTTTAGGCGTGGCTTTAGCGCTATCTATCATCGCAGTAAGTTTTGTGATGCTGCAAATTGGAAATAAACGAGCATGAAAAGAGCTTTTTTAGCGCCGCTTCTTGCGCTAGGGCTTGCCGCGGCTCTTACTTATGCCGCGCCCGCAAAGCAGCAGAGCACGAAAGACAAGATCGCCAAAGCTGGTCAAGAACTCAAAAGCTCGCAAAAAGAGGGAATGCAGCTCTCGCAAAAGATCGACGAAATTGCAGGACAAATCGTAAAGGAGCAGGAGGGCTTTAAAAAGCGCGAGGGCGAGATCAAACAGCTAAGCGACGCGATCGAGGGCTTAAAAGATCAATACGCCGCCGAAGCGCAGGAGCTTGAAAAGTTTAATAGCCAAAACGTCACGCTTCTTAGCGTGCAAAACGACCTAGAAAGCAAGATTGCAAGCGTGATCTCGCAAGAGCTATCGTTTGATCTCATCACCGACGTAAATTCCACCACCACGCCCGATTCTATCATGGCTAGCGAAATTTTAGAGGGGCTCGGCATCGTTATGAACGACGAGCTTAAGGGGCTGATCAAAGACTACGAAAATAATCAAAATTTTATCAACGAGCAGAACAAAAAGATCAAATCGATCCAGGCGAGCATGGCGGGCTATGGCAAGAAAAAAACCGATCTCGACGCCAAGCAAACCACCCAAAAAGAAAAGCTCGCGCAGATGAAAAAGGACAAAGAGGACTACATCGCGAAGCTGGAGAAGATAAACGACGAGCAAGACGCCATATCTAAGACCCTGCAGGAGCTTAAGATCATCGATGACGCCGAGGAAAAAGCCAAAGCGCAGAAGGAGGAAACGGCGCGCCAAGCAAAGCTTGAAGCGCAGAAGCAAAAGGAGCGTCAGGCACGCGAAAAAGAGTATGCCAAAGCAAAAGCGGCTGCCAAAAAGGCGGGCAAGCCCGAGCCTGCGCCTCCTAGCGAGCCCGAGCCCGAAGTGAGCGAGCCAGCGGATGAGCGCGTAAGCAAGATCAACCAAAAGGTCAAGCAGTACGGCTCGAGCTATCAGTCCTCGCGCGTTAAAAAATACAGCGGAGCCAAGACCGCAGCGCCTTTAAACGGCGCGTATTTGAAGCGAAAATTCGGCAACTACAACGATCCCGTGTATAACATCAAGCTTTTCAACGAAAATATCGTGCTGGGCTCAAACAGCGGCGACACGCAGGTTAAGGCGGTGCTGCCGGGCAAGGTGGTCTTTGCCAAAGAAACCGCCGTGCTCGATAAGGTCGTGATCCTAGAGCACAGCGGCGGCATCCACACGATCTACGCGCATCTAAATCAGATCCCGCCTACCGTGCGCGTCGGCTCCAACGTCAAAAAGGGCTACATTATCGGGCGCATCGGCTCGGATCTGACCTTTGAAGTGACGCAGCAAAACTACCACATCAACCCGCTCGATCTAATCAGCTTGAGGTAAGCCGTGAGCAGGGAAAATTCTAAATTTAGCGGATCTTGCGAGGACGCCGAAAGTTTAAATTTAAGTGAGCAGAATTCTTTAAAAGAGCAAAATTCCACCGCTTCAAATTTGAGCGATGAAGGCTCCGCTGCTGCGACAAGAAATTCTAGCGGCAAGAATTTAACCTCGGCGTTAAATTTGAACGATCAAAATTTAAGCGACCAAAGCTTTACCGCCGCAGGTATTGTCGCCGCATCAAATTTAGATAGTGAAAATTCCTCCACGGGCGCTGCCGCTGCATTAAATTTTAAAAATAAAAATTCCGCGGCAGCGGGCGCTGAAGCGGCATCAAAAACGGCGGCGGGCGCTATAAAAACAGAGGCTGTGACGAACGCCGTAGGAATAAAAACGACGAAAGCAATGCAAAATACCGTTGCGACGGTGGAGACGGCGGAGAAAATAGCGACAGCGGAAATGGCGGCAGCAAAAGAAGCAGAAGCGGCGAGACCGCAAATCCAAGAGCTTACCAATTTTCTTAGCGAATACGCCGCCAAGATGCTTAGCATCGGCACCTACACCGCGCGTATCGAGCGCTGCGTATGCAGGATCGCGGGCGCTTACGGCTACGAGGCGAGCCTGATGATCTTCGTGCGCCACTTCATCATCAGTGTGATGGATCCTGCGGACAACTCCATCCGCCGCACCTATGTCAAAACGGGCGCCGCGGCGCAAATCAGCTTCGATCTGATCTCGGAGCTAAGCGCGCTTAGCTGGGAAATTTACGACGAGAAAATCCCCCTTGCGCGCGCTAAGGCTGCATTTGCAGAAATTTTAGCCTCACATAAGAAAAGCTTTGCCAAAACCCTCGTTCTACTCAGCGTCGCAAATGCCGCATTCTGCGAGCTTTTCGACGGCGATGGCGGCGCGATGGCGTTAGTGTTTGCGGCTACGGCTTTTGGAATTTGCGCCCGCTATCTGCTTAGCAAGCTTAAAATCAACCTAAAAATCCAATACATCGCAGTTTCGTTCGCAGTATCCTTCATCGTCTCGCTAGGCGCTCGCTACGGGCTTAGCGCCACGCCCGACGTCGCCGTGGGATCTAGCATACTCTTTTTGATCCCCGGCGTCTGGCTGATCAACTCCGTCTTTGACATCCTAAACGAAAATATGCTCGTAGGCATCAGCAGAGGGCTGAACACGGGGCTTTTGATCATCTGCATCGCGATCGGGCTATTTCTGACGCTTAGTATCTCAAATTTAGGGCTTGTAAATGTTTGATATAGCGCTTTTGGTATTTAAGGATGCTTGCTTTGCCGCTGCGGCGGGGCTCGGGTTTGCATATGCGTGCATGCCGCCCAAAAAGACGCTCATTTTCTCGGCGCTGCTTGCGGCGGTTGCGCATTCGTGCAGGTTTTTACTGATTCAAAGCCAAATTTTTTCGATCGCCGCCGCGACGCTTTTTGCGTCGTTTCTGATCGGCATTTTAGGGATGCCCTGCGCCAAGCGTCTCAAGGTGCCCGCAGAGATCATCGCCTTTCCCGCGCTGCTTCCGATGATCCCGGGCATCTACGCTTACAAGACAGTTTTGGCGCTGTTTTCTTATATCAAAGCCGTGGACGCGCAGCAGAAGCTCGCCCACCTCATCTCGTTTTTCGACAACGCCCTCGCCACGATCTCGATCTCGCTGGCGCTCGGCACGGGCGTTTCAATAACGCTGCTAATTTTCTACGAACAGTCCTTGATGATCACTCGCGGAGCAAGAGGCAAATAACGCTAAATAAGAAATTTTAAGCAGGCTCGGCGGGTAAATTTTAATTTATCATCTTCGCTAGCGAGGTAAAATTTTATAAATTTACCGCCCTTGTCGCGAAGGTAAAATTTAGTTATATTCGCCATTTATCGCTCTTTATTTGATATTTGTTTTATTGTTTTCTCTTTTTCATCGTAGTAATATCCCATATAACTCAAAAGCGTATTTCTGCGGCCCAAGATACATTTGTTGCATAATTATAAGAAAGATAAATGCTATAATTAGAATGTATTAAAATACTACAAATTTCTTAGAAAGGACTTGAAATGGCTTTAACAGAAGAAGAGATGAAAATGTGGCAGGGCGTGAGCGATCATTTAACGCGAATGGAAAACGACGCTGAATATCGCAAGAAAATAGAAAAGCAACTTTATCGCGGTGCTCCAAAAAAGAGTATTGAAAGAATACGACAAGCAGGTATAAGAAATAGCCAATCAAAGTTAGTAAGCGCAATAAAAAAGATTGATTTCAGCTTTAATGCCGAATTGATAAAAATTCAAGACGAAGCGATTGTCCTTGCTGAAAATTCTTTGGAGGATTTTTTAAAAGAATATAATGAGCACCCTAATACCACAGGTGGTCGTTATATTTGTTCCGATACATTCAAAGAACTTTTCCCTTGCTTTGAAATAAAAGAAAATAGGGCGTTAGTAAACGATGCTATACATAATTCTTCCGCAGTTCTAGCGGCGACGCAGTTTGAAGAGGTTTTGAAGCGCGATGAGCCTAATAAAACCAAAGCAATTTTCATCACCGGAATTCCGGGAGCCGGAAAAACAACCTCGGTTAAAAATTTTATGACTGATGACAAAGTTAAACTTATTTTTGAAGGGCAGTTGGCAAACCCGGCGCCGACTATCCCAAAAATAGAGCAATGCTTGCAAAATAGATTAGACGTTACAATTGCTGCAGTGCATATAGAGCCCGAAAAGGCTTTAGCCAATACTTTTAAGCGCTTTAACGAATATGGGCGCGGCGGGAGCATTGAAGTTATGTCTAGCATCCAAGGCAACTTGCCGAGCGGTTTAAAAAAGCTAAAAGAGCATTTCGGGGATAAAATTAATATTATCGCCATTGATAGAAATAGCGATAGGAATAAAATTTTAACCGATGAAAAAGAGATCTACAAACTAATCAGTATCGGCTCAAAAGAGGAAATTTTCAAACGCTTAAAAGTCAAATTAGATCAAGATTTTCAAAAAGGCAAAATTGACAAAGCTTGTTTTGCTCAGGCGAATGAAACGAAGCTAAATAAAATCATGTCTATCAGAACCCATTAAGCCGAAATCGCAAAATTTAAAAGCGAGCTAGAGCAAAATGCACGAAAGCGATATATCTCACATAGACTTAATCCGCGATAATTTTAGTATGTCTCAAATATTGTTAAATCAGAGCTTTTCCTGATCCGCTTCGGCAAATTTCATCTCAATGCTTTGTAGGTATTCGGCTCTCTTGCGCCGCTCGTCGCACCTCTTTGCCATGAGGGTAAAATTTAGCTGAGCTTTTCTGACTTAAACGCCCTTTTTGCCGTCATATAAAAGCCACTAAAGATAAAAAGCGCCATGCAAAGCGAGATGAGCGACCATAAAATTTTACCCGCGAGCCCAAAAAAATAGCCCGTGTGAAGCTGATAGTTCGCGTCTTTAAACTCGCCCACGGTGATACCGTCCGTCTGCTTCTGCTGTGCGACTTTGCCCTCCTTTAGCTTCACGCTCGCGCCTTTTGGACGGGCGGTAGCGGGCGCGTCGGGCTCATAATACCTGACGCCGATCTTATCTCCGGCTGCGAGCATTAGGGTAAATTCTTTATACTCTATGCCACTTGATCTGAATATCTCATAAGCCCTCTGCGCGTCGCTAAATTTATACGTAGCGGGCTTTTTGCCCTCCTCTTTAGCAGGTGCGGCGGCGTGATCTTTAGAAGTGGCGGCTTTAGGTGCGCTAGCTTGCGGCAAATTTTGCGAACTTACGAAAAGCTTCATCACGGCATCGTTATACCAGCCGTACGACCAGTTAAGCCCGGTTAAGCAGATAAGCAGGTAAATCACCGCACTTAGCGAGCCTAGGCTTGTGTGTAGGTTATAAAAAAGAGCGTATTTTTTGAGTTTAAAATTCGGCTTTATCGCCTCGATAAATTTACGCCTAAGCCTTGGGAAATACAGCCAGACGCCGCTTATTACAAGCAGTATCATCGCCACGACGCTCGCGCCTACGATCTGTTTGCCGATCTCGGCCGCGGTTTTGTTGCCGCTTAGCGCTAAACCCAAATTTCGGTGCAGAGACATCACCGTTAGCACAAAGCCCGTGCCGCGATCCTTGCCGATGATCTGCGCGGTGTACGGATCGACTAGATACGCATCATTTCTGTTTGCGTAAATGACGAAGGCTTCGTCATCGCTTTTGGGCACGACAAGCCTTACGGGCTGCTTAGCGCCCGTTTGCTCGCTAAAGCTTTGCAGGATTTTCTCCACGCTTTGCATTTCGCCTGTTTTTTCGACCTTTTTAGAGCCCGCGTTTATTAGCGCCTCAAGCTCGTGCTGATACGACAAAATCGCGCCCGTAACGCCAATGATAAGCAGCGGGATAGAAAAAACGATCGACAAAATAAGATGGACGTTAAACAAAATTTTATTGCGCTTCAAAAGCGAGCTCATTGTAGATCCTTGCGAGATAAATTTAATCTTTATTTGATTGAGGTTCGCAATTATATTGTGCGATTTTAAATATTTAGATAATTATCATTAAGATTTAGGATGCGAAATTTTAAGGCACGTTATGGCATCGCAAGAGCGCCTAGGCACCTCGCGTAATGTCATAAACTGCATATTTCAGAATATCAAAGCTAAAAATTTAATCCGCCTTTCGCGCGGCTAGATCACGCTAGCGAGATAAAATTCTAAGCGCGATTTATAAAAAACGCGCTTAGAATCTCGTAAATTTAGAAATTTTGCGCTAAAATTGCCAAAGACGCGAGCTTGCGTAATCCAAAAACAAGGTCATTATTATGTCGCAAAGTATAGTCGAGTTTGCTACGATAATCCTTTATGTTACGATAGGCTTTTGCCTTCTTGTTTCATTGCTTCAGACAAACAGATCGTATAAAACCGTCTATCGCGGGACATTATTTATCCCACCCGATCCGCTTTTAAAAATATCTATGTTTATAATATTCCTAAGCTTCGGCGTAGTCACTCTATCCAGCCCGCACGTAGCAAAACATAACGGTAATCCGATACCCTGCTTTTACACCCATGATAAAGTTTGCTCGCAAGAGTATAAAGCGGCAGGCATAAATTTAAGATGCTTCGAAGAAGGCGATCCCAGATGCGTGGACGGATATCTGCAAATAAGCGAGCTAAGACTAATACTCGGCAAAATCATATCTGTCTGCGCCATAATTTTTTCATTTATCGTGCTAATTCAAAAAGGAATCAGAATAGATAAAAGCGGCATCTGCAAAGAATGGGAAGTTCTGCCGTTTAGGCATACGGAAAGGATAAACTTTGATGAGATGACCTACGCCGCGGGATTTTTAAGATGGAACGTAAAAATAATCAGCATACGAGGCAAAATTAGCGGCATTAAATTCGGGGCGGGATTTTTATATGCACGAAGGGATATAGATTTTTTGCAAAATTTTATATCCGAAAAGCTCGCTGAAATTTCAAAAACTAAAGCAAGCGAGCAAAATTCTTGAGCTTAATTTAACGCTAAAAATATCTAAATTTAAGGCGGCGGCATGATATTTTTATATTTGATATTCGGCATAAATCTTTTACTGTTTGGGCTTGCTATTTTTAAAAGCATGGTTTTTAAAAGCAACGCCTCTTATAAAACCGTGCAAAAGGGCGCCTGGCTCATTCCTCCTAGCCCCATAGCAAAAACTATGCTTATCGTGCTATTTTTATCCTGGGGTTCGCTGGTAGCGTTTGATGAGCCTTGGATAAAAACAACAAGAGGCGGAGGTAAAGTTGCATGCTTTGATACAAATGACCCTTTATGCGTAGGCGGGTATATGCAAAGAGGCGGCGGCGAGACCGCACTCGTGATCGCGATGGGTCTTGCAATGATGCTAATTGCCATACTGCCGTTATCCGAAAAGGGCGTCATCATAGATAGCCGCACCGTAAGGAAAGAGTGGAGATTTTTATCGTTTAAATTTAGCACAAAGATCGATATAGAAAACGCCCTTACGGAGAAAGGGATGAGGGGCGAGATGCCAATTTTGATAGTAGAAGACGGGCAAAGCGGAAAAAATTTCACGCTCTCATTCCCATACGCACAGCAAGATATAAAATTTATTGAAGCAGAGATAAGAAAGAGGCGCTATAAGATGATGAAATCAAAAGAGGCGAAGGCTCCCCTTAAATCCGCGCTCAAAAAAACTATAAGCTTAAAAGGCGCGAATGAGCGCGCAAACATAGAAATTCTAAAAAACGACAAAGAGGGCGCGGGCGATTAAATTTTAAATTTATCCACGCGGCGCAATGATCGCGCGCGCAAGCCCAATACAAGCCTAAAAAGACGAGCCGAAAGCTTAAAACGAGCCGGGCGCTTAAAATTTAACTCGCGATCTTAAAAAACCAAAATTCCAAACCGCTCCGTCAAAATCGTCAAAATTTAGCCTATTTTTTACCTAAAATTTCGTAAAATTACGATTTTAAATTTTCAAAAAGGACACAGATGAATAAAAGTTTGGAATTTAGAGCCGACATCGGAATGCTCTTCGTAGCGATCGCTTTTGGGCTCGGGTATCTGCCCACCTCGCAGGCGCTTGCGAGCAACAACGTCTTCGTGCTGCTATTTTGGCGCTTTTTCGCCGCGAGCATCATCGCAGGCGCGATATTTTTCCCGAAGCTCAAAGCCATAACTTCGCGTGAGATCAAGCACGGCGCGATGCTTAGCCTGTTTTTATTCGCGGGTTTTACGTCGCAGACCTTCGCCTTTAAATTCGCGCAAAGTTCCTCCGTAGCCTTCATCATCGGCCTAAACGTCGCACTCGTGCCCTTCATCGCCGCGGCGCTGTTTAGGCATAAAATTTACTCCTACGCCTACGCGGGTATCGCGCTTGCGATCGCTGGGCTCTATCTCATCGGCGACACGCAGCTTGGGCTCGGCAAGGGCGAAGCGCTGGCGCTAGTCTGCGCGTGCGCGTATTCGTTTCACATCGTGCTAACCAATCGCTTCGTTCAAAGCTGCGACGTAGCGGGCATCGCCTACGTACAGATCCTCTGCCTAAGCGTGCTTTGCTGCTTCGCGACGATCTTTTTTGAGAGAGTCAGCATCGTGCCGGTGATGGACCGAAGCTTTTTCGTCGCGATGGCGGTGATCTGCTTGCTGGGAACGGTTTTTGGCTTTTTTGCGCAAGCTTTGATGCAAAAATACACGACGCCCGTAAAAACCGCTCTGTTTTTCACGCTAGAGCCCGTAACGGCGGGCATTATGGGGGTATTCGTAGGCGGCGAAAGGCTAAACGCGATGCAAATTTTAGGCGCGGCGCTCATCCTCGCAGGCGTCTTGATAAGCGAGATCGGAAGCTACCTCAGCGCGAAACGGAGCAGATCCGCAGACGTTTGATTTTGCGGCGTTATAAAATTCCGTGCCATATAAAATTCTACGCCTTAAAATTTCGCGGTGAAATTCTGTGCCATGCAAAATTCTATGTCACGCCTCAATTTGCGGCGCCTCTTGCAAGGATACGTTAAAATTCCACGACAAAATTTCGTATTAAAATTTACCCAGCAGGGGCGTGCGGCGAAGCTTTGCGATAAAATTTCATTGATTAAGCGATACAATAGTAAAATAATAAAATTTTAACAAAGGAGCCCCTATGAAAAAAATCATCCTTCTTGTTGCCGCGCTTGCGGGCATATTGTTTGCCAAAAGTGTAGAGCTAGAGACGCCGCCCGATCATAAAGACGGCGTAAATCACCTGGAATTGGTGCTGATCTTAGATAAATCAGGCTCGATGAGCGGGCTTGAGAGCGATACGATCGGCGGATTTAACTCGATGATAGAAAAGGAGCGCAAAGAGGGCATCGACGCCAGCGTCACGACCGTGCTTTTCGATACGAAATTTAATGTCATCCACGACCGCACGCCGCTTGCGAAGGTCGAAAATCTAACGTCCAAGGAGTACTACGCCGGTGGCAACACCGCGCTACTTGACGCCGTCGGCAGCACTATAGCACGTATCGAGCGGGTACCAGACATCTATGCCAAAAACAATCGCGTGCTTTTCGTCATCATCACCGACGGGCAGGAAAACTCAAGCCGCGAATACTCCAAAGCGCAGATTAAGAAGATGATTAGCGACAAGCAGGAAAAATATGACTGGGAGTTTATCTTTTTAGGCGCTAATATCGACGCCGCAAGTGAGGCGCAAAGCATCGGCATCAAAAGCGAAAATGCCCTAAAATACGAGAATTCCAAAGAGGGTGTAAGTAAAAATTTCGAAGCGGCAGCCGAGATATCCAAAGACGTAGCGACCGATAATAAAGCAAACTCGAAATGGCGCGACAAGGTATTACAAGACAAAAAATAGTAAATCGCGAAGCGAGGCGCACCAGAAATGAAATGTCGCTGCTAAAACGAGCGACGGCACTAAATAGGTGGCGATGTGCAGTGCGCGGCGCAAAACGAGCTTTAGTAAAAAACACTGGCAGCGGTGCAAACGGATTTATCAAAAAAATATGAGCGGCGGCGCGGAAACAGAGACAGCAGCGCAAAACGGCTAGTACGCCGGGTCGCTTGCCGAAAAATTTAACGCGAATATGCGCCGCAAGAAAAACAGGCGCGCGAGGAATAAAACGGCGTGAAGCGGAGCTGAAAACTCCGTGAGCCTAGCGGTACGGCGCGCATATTGATTTTTACTCGGCGCATTTTAAAATTTTATTTTGACTTTTTCATGCGGCGCGCGGTATTGCTTTTACCGGTGCTGCTTTGCGCGACACGGAAACGCAAATTTGCTCGCTAAATTCAGACGCTTCGCGAATGGCGCCGAATTTGCAGCGAGCAAGCCGCATTTCGCAGGCGGCGCTAAATTTACGGCGCACAAATTCCGCTTTTTGCAAGTGACAGGTAAATTTCGCCCTTTGCAAGCGGCGCTAAATTTTAAAATTTAGGCACTGCGAAACGGGCGCAGTTACTAAGCGCGGCTGCATTAAAATTTCGTAAATTTAACTAGGAGGAAGCTTATGAGGGTATCCGACATCGACACGCCGGCGTTGCTGATTGATCGCGAGATCGTGCTTCGCAACCTGCAAAAGATGCAAAGCTACGCGGACGCCGCGGGCGTGAGCCTGCGCCCGCACACCAAAACGCACAAAATGCCCTATTTCGCGAAGCTGCAAGAGAGCATCGGCGCTGCGGGCATCACGGTCGCCAAAACGGGCGAGGCCGAGATCATGGCGGCAAACGGGCTGAAAGATATATTTATCGCAAACGAGATCGTGGGCGAGCTGAAATTTCAGCGCATCATCGCGCTTTTGCGCGCAGGGATAAACTTAAGCTTCGGCGCAGATAGCATAGAGCAGGCGAGCCTGATAGAGCGCGCCTTTGAGCGCAGCGGCACGAAGGCCCGCATGCTTGCCGAGATCGAAGTGGGCGAAAACCGCTCGGGCTTTGTGGAAAAGCAGGATTTCGCAGCGTTTATAAAATTTCTAAAAGGCTGTAAAAATATAGAATTCCGCGGCGTATTCTCCCACGACGGCCACTCCTACAAAGCCGCCTGCAAAAGCGAATGCGAGCGCATCCACCTAGCCGCGCAGCGCCGCACGCTGGAGTTTGCGGATATCGCGCGCGAGCTAGCTCTACCCGCACGCGTCGTTAGCATCGGCTCGACGCCTTCGCTCATCAACGATTTTGAAATTTTAAAGGGCGTCACCGAGATCCGCCCGGGCACCTATATCTTTATGGACGCCTCGCAAGCGCAGGCGTACGGCGATTATTCGATGAACGCCGCGAGCATCCTTACGACCGTCATCAGCAGACCTACGGCGGATCGCATCATCACCGACGTCGGCGCCAAGGGGCTCACGCAGCAAAGGCGCACCGAGGGCTTTACGGCAACGCCCGGGCTCGGACGCATAAAGGGCACGGACGTGTGGGTGAGCGGCGTTTACGACGAGCATGCGATCATCTACGACAGAGCGCTGCGAGACGCCGTGCGCGTAGGCGATCGGCTCGAAATTTATCCAAACCACATCTGCCCCGTCGTAAATTTGCACGAGTTCGCCTACCTCGTAAGCGGCGGCGAGGTCGTAGAAAAGATCCCCGTGCTATGCAGAGGCAAGTTGCAATGAGCAAACAAGCTCAAAGGTGCGGCGAGATAAAATTTAGCCTCTAATCTGGGGCGCGGTCAAATTTAAGGCGCGAATTTATCGCCGCTCAGGCTGCGGCGCAAAGCGCGCCGAATTTGAAGACGAAATTTAACGAAAGGCGAAAATGAGACTTTGGACGATAAGCTTTAAATATCTCGACGCAAAGGGGCTCGTGGCGCTGTGGCGCGAGGCGCTGCTAGCTAAAAACGTGCTGGCTGGGCTTACTAAGGGCTACAAAAATCACCCGCAGCTCGACCGCTTTTACGCGCATGAAAACGCGCTAGAGGCGATAAATGCGTATCTAGCGGAAGTTTATGAGGAGGGCTGCGCTCGCGGGTATAAATTTGACGCCGCGAAGGTGGGCGAATTTGACGCGCGAAATTTGGCTAAAATCAGCGTCGCTCGCGGTCAGATCGAGTATGAATTCGCCTTTTTACAAAAGAAGCTAAAAACGCGCGACAGAGTAGTTTACGAGCGAAATTTAAGCGTAAAAAATATAGAAATCGCAGGCGTTTTTGAGGAGATTGCAGGCGGGATTGAGACGTGGGAGAAGGTTAAAATTTAGCTCTGTTTCGCGCAGGATTTTTGGCTTTCCTGGGCAAATTTGATCAATAAAAACGCCGAAATACGTTACGTCGATTTTCCCCTAAATTTGACGTAAAAATCTCAAATTTACGATTAGTGGCGATTTGCCAAAAAGGCAAGCAATTTTATCCGCTTTGGCGAGAATTTATGGGCAATTCGTCAAATTCTCGTCAAATTCGCCTCTGTTTTTAAAAATCAAAGCCGATCCGCAAAATCCCGCGCTTAAAATTTACCCGCAAGCGAGCAAATTCAGCCAAATTTTGCGAATCGGTAACTCTACTCCGCTCTCTCATCTGAGTACCTACGAATGCTAAGCCTAAATCGCTACTAGGCCGGTGAGCTAAGCTTAAACCCCAAGGCGGGCGCGCAAAAAAATGGACGCGCAAAAAATAAAATTTCACGCCAGACCGCTTATGAGCCCCTCGCTCGTGATCTTCATATTTAGCGCGTTAGGAACCTTCGGCAGCCACGGCATAAGCATTATCTTGCCGCAGACGGCGACGATGAAGCCCGCTCCCGTGCGGATTTGAAGGTCTTTAACGCTAAGCTTAAAGCCGCGCGCTCGCCCGAGCGCCTTGGCGTCGTCGCTGAAGCTATACTGCGTCTTTGCGATGCAGACGTTTAGCCGCTCAAGCCCCAAAGCCTTGATGTGCTGTAGCGCCTTTTGCGCTTCGGGCTCAAAAACGACCTCGCTCGCGCCGTATGGTTTAAATTTTACTTCGCGGTGGCGGGCTATCCGTATTCAAAAAGCGGCGCCTATTACATTATAAAATTTCGCCGTCTCGCGACAGTTGCCAAACGACGCATTAAATTTAAAATTTACAAAACGCAAAATTTCAAAATTTCGCGCAGAGCGGTATCTTTACGCGGCGCGCTGCCAAATTTCTACGCAAAAGCAGCCTTCGCAAAAGCGGTATATCAGGCGGTAGCCCGAGCGCCGCGCACTTTGGCATAAGTAATGAGGGCATAGTGCATGAAGTCGGCGAAATAACTTATAGTCGCTCGGGTACGGGAAATACACTTTATATCCTTTAAAACGACTACGAAACCACATTTACCGATATCGATGGATTCTGCATGTACTGCATTATTTGGTAAATCTCAGCGACTTGGTCTTTGATATGACGGAGCGTGGATAATCATCAAAAGCTACGATTATATTGCCGATATGGGGGTAGAAGGGGAAAAGATAGCACGAAAAACCCATCGCAAAATACGGCTGGCATAAAGATATTTTCTAAAGTCATAAAAAGCTTATTAAACTGATAAATTTTTACTCAATGAGTTTAATAGTTAATTAAGCTAAAAATATTTACAATTTCAAAGATGTGTGGCTAGATTTTGTGTTTGTGTTTCGCAAACGTTGACTAAAATGTTGGCAAACTTTGCTACATGCTTACAATAATGCAATTATTTTGTATAATGAGTTGCCACACATTCTGATTTTTCCTTTGGATAGTTATGCTTAGTTTAAAAGATGTAAAAACAAGAAAAGATTTTGCTGTTTTTTTGGGAATTGAACTTAAATTATTAACCTACATACTTTATCACATTAAAGTGGAGAATTTATATACTACATTTGAAATACCAAAGAAGAATGGTGGCACTAGAATCATTAATGCGCCTGATAAGAAGATTTTAAAAAAAATACAAAATAGACTAATGAATAAGCTGTATAACTATCAAAATAAGATCAAAAAAGATGAAAATATAAAAATTAATATCTCTCACGGTTTTGAAAAAGGCAAAAGCATAATAACTAATGCTAGAATCCACAGAAATAAGCGGTTTGTTTTAAATATAGATTTAAAGGACTTTTTCGCTAGCTTTCATTTCGGTAGAGTTGTTGGGTTTTTTGAAAAAAATATAAATTTCAGAATCCCAAAAGATATAGCAATTATTATAGCTCAATTATGTTGTTACAAGGGTTCTCTTCCGCAAGGAGCCCCGACTTCTCCAATTATATCAAACATAATATGTAATATATTTGATATGCGAATATTAAAACTTGCTAAAAAATATAAGCTTGATTATACAAGATACGCAGATGATTTAACATTTTCTACCAATAATAAAGATTTTTTGAATATATATAATGAGTTTTTATTGTGTATTTCGAAAGAAGTAGAAAAGGCGGGCTTTTGCATTAACCAGAAGAAGACTAGGCTTTTCTATAAAGATTCAAGACAAGAAGTTACTGGATTGGTTGTTAATAAAAAAATAAGTATAAATCATAGTTATTGTAAATATACAAGAGCTATGGCCAATTCTCTTTATAAGAATAAATCCTTTAATATTGATGGCAAAGATGCCACCATGAATCAACTTGAAGGAAGATTTGCTTTTATTAATCAAATTGATCGGTATAACAATATAATCAATATTAATGATAATAAACATAACGATTGTAAGAAAAATAATGATAAAAAGTTAAATTGCAGAGAAAAAGAATATCAAAAATTTATTTTTTATAAGTATTTCTTTGCTAATCAAAAACCACTCATTATTACAGAAGGAAAAACGGATATACTGTATTTGAAATCTGCGATAAAAAGTCTATATGCAGATTTTCCAGATTTGATTAAAAAAAATAGTAATGACAAATTTGAATTTAAAGTATCATTTTTAAGAAGAACAAAGAGACTTGAATATTTTTTAAATTTTGTAAAAGATGGAGCGGATTCAATTCAAAATATCTATAGGTTTTTTGTAGGACGAGAAGTTGTAAATTATTCTGAGTATTTTAAAAAAATAACAAAAGACATAGCTGCAAATCCAGTCATTCTTATTTTTGACAATGAAATACCTAATAATAAGAAGCCTGTAAGGAAATTTATAAATTTTACCAATAAGAAAGAATTTGAGAATATATTAGAAAAAAAGCTATATGCAAATATTGTAGATAATTTATTTATAATAACAAATCAGCTAGTAAGAGATAAAAAAGAGTGTGAAATAGAAGATTTGTTTAATGATAAGACGCTTAATCATAAGATAGATGGAAAAGTATTTTGTAGGGACTCGGCTATTTTTGATAAACAAAAGCACTATAGTAAGGAAATTTTTTCAAAATATATTTCAAAGAACTATAAAGATAAAGATATAGATTTTATAAATTTTAAGCCTATGTTAAAAAATATTGTAGAAATAATAACAAACTATAAATGATAGTTATATAAGTAACCTTTTGCTAGAATTATATAGAGAAGAATTGCGAAAATTACTCCTATAGTTACTGCCTCTAAGTTTATAAAAAATGCACAAGCTATTAAATGCGTATCTAGTGGTGTTTTAGAGAAGTTCTACACCTACTAGCATAAATTCGGTAGTGCTAAGAACGGCGGTGCGAAGCGAGGATTTTAAATCCTCGCAGATTTATCCGGTGCAGCGCATAACTCGTTAAATAACATGAAATTTCAAATTTGCAGGCAAATTTAAAGCAACGTAAAATTTTTAAATTTCATCATAACGGAATTTTGGATTTAAGCCGTAAATTTACGGTTCGTAGAATTTTAAAATTTTGCGTCATAAATTCTAAATTTTAACTCAGCACGATTTACCTACGCAAATCGATGCAGCTCGCGTTTATCGTGGCGCGTGCATAAATTTCAAGAATCTCGCACCTTTTAAAACGGCGCTATCTTTGCGCTGAAATAAAATTCCGCAAAATTTCAAAGTAGCTTCCGATAAATTTGACCTGTAAATTTAATCTAGCAAAGCTCCGTCTTTTCGATTTTGCGGCGCGAAATTCCGATTGTAAATCCCTTTTACGAAATTTCATAATCTCTTAGCTGCGCAAAATTTCAAAATTTCACGCAGAGCTGTATCTTTACGCGGCGCGCTGCCAAATTTCTACGCAAAAGCAGCCTTCGCAAAAGCGGTATATCAGGCGGTAGCCCGCCTGCCGCGCGCCATGGCGTATTACGCGCAGCACGAAGCCGTGCGCGATCACCGCCGTGTCCGCTTCCAGCAGCGACGGTACCAGATCAAACACGCGCCGCCGTTCCTCTTTCGCGCTTGCGCCGCTAGGGTTCATGCCGCACAACCACAGCAGGCGCGAGAGCACGAGCCAACAATCAAACGGCATTTTTATTAGCGGTACGGGGAATATTCGCAGATTAAACTCGCGCAAAGCCTCTAGGTACTCTATGTCCCGCTGCGAAAATAGCTTTTGCGCCGTAAGTGCGGCGCGCGGCAGCGGCGATGAGCATACTCGGCTTATGCGGGTGAGCTTTTCGCATGCGGCGCTGCTTTTAAATTTATCGGTTTGCCACAAAGCTAAGCTTTGCGTAGTGTCATAAAGGATCGCGCGCCGTGCGGCCTCTGCGGCGTCGCACACGCCGCGATCGATCAGCGGCGTAACGTGTCGGATCAGCGCTAGCGTCATGATTTTGCCTCCTAAAATACGAGCCCGCTAAGAGCTTGCGTCGTTATGTTTCCGCTCCTACAGGATACTTGATGTTTAGATTTGCGCTATTTATGCGAAATCCGCTAGGGTTCTTGCTCCGTAGCCACGGCGAGCGCGAGAGTCTGCTTCAATGCATAGATTTGCGGGCTATTTAAGCCTTTCGTAGCTTTCGCATGAGCTTTGCCATGCCTTTTCATGTTCCGCTACCGAGCTCATAAATCTATCCTTGCCGCCTAGTTCGCAGGCCTTTTTGTAGTACTGCGCGGCTTTTGTATTATCTGCACCCTCGTAAAGACGCGCTAAATTTAAGCACGCAAGCCAGCTGTCCGCGATATCCATGTCGCAACCGCGCACATAGTAACCTACGCCCTTTATAGCGTCTTTGCGCACGCCTCTGCCTCTGATATACGCAGAGCCTGCGTTACTGCAGCCTATCGCGTGCCCGTCATCGCAGGCTTTGTCGAACAGCTCCGCCGCCTTCGCCTCATCGCGCGGCATCCCCTCTCCGCTTTGATACAAAATGCCTAAATTTACGCACGACTCCACATCGCCGCCTTTGCAAGCTTTGACGTATAACGGCGCAGCCTTTAGCAGATCTTGCGGCACGCCCCAGCCATAATTATAAATCTGCGCCAAGGCCCCGCACGCCTTCACATCGCCCTTATCGCAGGATTTTGTAGCCCTACTTATATCGTCTGCAGTGATTTCAAAATTTTCGGCTAGCGCGAAATTTGCGGAAAGCACCGCGATAAGCGCTAGAACTGAAATTTTATTTTTCATTTTAGTCCTTTTTGATTTTTTAAGATCGCCCGCCAAGCCTAAGGCACGGATTTATCGCTGGAGTTCGGGTTCGTTCTCGCACGCTCTTTGCTTTTTAGAGCCTCGTAAATTTCATCGACGCCGCTTAAATTTTGATCCAAAACCTCTCTCGCCTTTTTTAGAGTGCGTGCGCCAAAAATCCCATCCTGCTTCACTCCGATGCTTTTTTGGATATATAAAATTTTATCCTTTTGCATCGCAGCGGAATCCTTAGTCGCCCCGGAGACGGAATTTGAAGCAGAGCTTTCAGAGCCGCTAGAGCTTGCGCTCGTAGAATTTTCGTCCGCAGAATTTATGCCATCACTCGCGGAAGCGAAATTTTTATCCTCAAAAAATGCAGGCATCCACCCTCGCAGCAGCCCTGCTGCGCCAGTTTTTGGTACGTAGCCCGTATTTGCCGCGCCTCCGTAGATTGCGCTAGCTAAAACGGCGCAGAGCAGAGCTTTGCAAAAGCGAGCAAACGCCCCGCCGCCTCTGCCGCAGCGATACTCTCGCGGAATTTTACGAGCTTTTACAGCGCACCGCACTGCGCTTGCCAGCCACAGCGCCACACCGCCTAACAGCCCCGCAGCAGCGATTGCCACGCCACATGCAAGTGCCCAAAAATAATGCTCCGCAAAGATCATCTCGAAGCAGCCCTCGCACGCCAGCGCGGCCGCCGCAATGAGCGCGCCTCCGCCTATGCACCACACCGCGCGGTCATAGCGTGGGCTTAGCACGCCAAGCGCCCCAGCCATCGCGCTGCCCAAATCGCGAGCGTATTGCTGCGAAATAAAGCCCTCGCAAACGCGCATAATCGCCGCGGCAAAACTCTGCGCGCAATCCTCGCGCAAAGAACGCGGGAAAAATAATTTCTTTAATCGTGCAAAGGGCGAAATTTTAGAATTTAACGCGGCAGGATCTCGCGTATTCGCGCGATTTTTAAATTTTGCAGCGGCAAGATTTTTGGAATTTGCAGAATTTATTGCGGCGGAGTCTATGGAATTTGCGGAATTTTCAGCACCCAAGACACTTAAATCTCGGTAATCTCGCTCGCCGCGTAATTCGTAAAGACCCTCCGCAGTGCGATCAGAAGTGTCACTTAAGCCTTCTTGCAAGCCTGCGAAATTAGATCCATTCTGCGCGCGAGCTTCGCTGTTTTGCTGCCTAGCCTCAAAATCGCTGGCAGAATTCTCTCCCGAAAGATCCGCCCCTGCAAATTTTATGCCGCCGCCCACTCCGCCTGCGAACCTGCCTTGCTCTCCGCGCAACCCCAGGCGATTATCTTCCGCGCCCATAGAATTCGCCGAAGCGCTCGCGAATTTCATGCCCGCAAATTTTACGCTCGCGCCGTCCTCGAGATTTTCTTTACGAGAAGCGTTTTTTGCAAGGCTCAAAGCGTCGCGATCAGCCGTGCTGCGGGCAGAATTTGCAAAGTTAAAATGTCCGTCCGCGCCGCGTAACTGCTCGAGATTTAGCGTCTCGCCGCGCAGCTTAGCACTAGCTAGGCGCATCGCCGCATCCAGCGCAGGCTTCGCGCGAAATAGCGCAAAAAGGCTTTGCGCATCGTCCCGCCCTAGCCTAGCGGGCGCGCCGCGTACCGCCGCAAGCTCTGGCGCAAAAACTTCGTCCAAAAAGTTAGGTCTTACGAATGTTGCACCTCCGAAGCACGCCGCATCGTAAGCCTTGCCGCAGACGGCAAAACTCAAGCGCAAAAACTCCTCCTCCGCGCTAAATACCGCTTCGCAGCCGCCCTGCACCGCTCGCAGCGAGCTTAGACGAAACAAAAGTCTGCGCGCAGCAAAACCTACGCCCTTGCTGCATAAAAACTCCAGCAGCTCGCGCCCGAAAACCTGCGAGCTAGCGCCTATACTGACGCTCGGGCGGGTATAAACGGATACCTTGCCGGTGCGAGTGAAATACCCGCGCCCATCGCAGTGATCGCAACGAAAATCACCCGCACCGCCGCACTTTTCGCAACGCAATCTGCCCGCACCGCCGCAGCTAGCGCAGGGAATGAAGCGATAGCCCATAGAATTTGACGCAGAGCCTGCAGAATCGCCTCCAGAAAGGCTGCGCGCATGAGCGTCCGTAGAGCTTAATGCCGCACGGCTATAGCCACCGGTGCCCTTGCAATCGGGGCAGATCAAGCGCCCGCGCCCGCCGCAGTTAGCGCACGGCGCCTTGCCCGCACCTTCGCAGGCTTTGCAGCGTCTCCTGCCCGATCCGCCGCAATGCTCGCAACGCAGCTGAACGCTAAAGGGTTTAAAATCGTGAAATTTTATGATTTGATCCGCATTCATAGCGGCTTTTTGGGGATCTGCACGCAGGCGTAGCATAAAGGCCTCGCTTAGCTCCGCATCTGCGCTTGCCGCGCGTAGGCACTCGCGCGCATGAGCTTCGAACTGCGCGACGTCAGCGAAATGCAGCTGAGCGCGCTCGCCGCCGCTTATCTGCGAGACGCTAAACTTGCCGACAAAGTCATAACGCACGCCAAGCCTCGCGCAAAATCCGTAAAACTCGCGATCAAGCTCGCGCAGATCGGCGCCGCCGCTACGCGCTAAAGCCCTGAGCCTAGCGACAAACGCCTCTGCAAGCTCCTCTTTATCCAGCTTGTCCATGATCGCTCCTTTCTTGCAGGCACGCCACAAAGCCGCGCCGCATAAATTTTAAAATTCCCTTATTAAGATCCCGCAAATTTTGCATTTCATACAATTATACCGCGAAAGGGAATTTTAAAATTCCAAAATCTCACGCAGGATGGAATTTAGCGCCATTGCGCGCCGTAAAATCTCGCTGCAAATCAAAGCTCTAAAATAGAGCTCGACGCGAAATCTCGCACTGCGACGGCGACGTACATAACTGCCGCAACAAATACGGCGCGAACGGATCGCAAAACGGAGCCGCCAGGCATACGGCGCCCGAGCGATAGCAGCGGGCATGCAAGACTTTAATTCCGCAGCAGCGCATAATTTGGCTCGCGATGATGCGCAATACGGCATAACGCACAGCAAATTTCGCGGCCGCGTGAAATTTTAAATTTCACAGCTAGCTCGTACGTACGCACAGCATGAAATTTAAAATTTTACGACAGCTATAGCGCGGCGCGCAGCGGCCTAAAATTCTGCGATAAGCGGCGCGCAAATTTCAATCCCGCGACAATCAGGCGGCGGGCGCGTGGAGTGCAATCTAATTTACGAGCGCGCGGCGACATAAATCAAATTTCGCAACGAGCGGTGTGCGGCGCGGCGGCTCGTAAAATTTAATCCGGGTGCCGCAAACCTCACGACGGCACGACCGATCGCGCGAGCGTAAAATTTAGCTTGCGATGCCGTGTAATTCAACGCGCGGCGGCGTATGTCGCAACGAGCGGCCGCATGAAATTTTAAATTTCACGGCGAGCTCACGCGTTATGAGATTTTAAATCTCGCCGCGATGAGCTCGCAAGCTCGCGGCCGGCTAGGTTTAAGATCTTGCGCTCAGTTTTTGCGCGGAATTTTGCGAGCGGAATTTCAAATGAAAACCCGCGCGGGTTTCGCGCCGAATTCTGTGTAGAATTTTACGCAGAATTAATGAAATTTGCGGGCCGAGCTCGGCGCGCCAAAATCCGACCAATCCGACCAATCCGACCAATCCGACCAATCCGACCAATCCGACCA